>NZ_CP091716.1:3947000-4248833 GCF_022009635.1 Variovorax paradoxus | reverse complement strand
AGCTTCTCGTACTGGACCAATGCGGAAGGCCAGGTGCTGCAGCGCCAGGAGCTCATCGGCGGCAAGATCGGGGCCGACGGCAACGTGAGCGGCGCGAGCAAGAGCCGCGACCACCGCTACTTCTACTTCGACGGCAAGCGCGTGGGCAACGTGGGCAACGACGGCGTGGAGCGCGAAGACTACGCCCAGCAGCTCGCGCGCAGCTCGGCAACGCAAAGCCCTGACGACAAGTACCGCAAGTTCACGCCCACGAACTCGGCGGACTTCGACGAGAACTACCAGCCGATCAACGCGGGCTTCCCGGGCCCGGCGCCGGGCAGCTACACGGTGCGCGAGGGCGACACGCTGGAGGGGGTCGCTCGGGCGCTGTGGGGCGATGCGACGCTGTGGTACCTGCTGGCCGAGGCCAACGGGCTGGACGGCCAGCCATCGGCTGCGCTGGTGGAGAACACGGTGCTGCAGGTGCCCAACAAGGTCACTAACCTGCACAACACCAGCAGTACGTTCCGGCCGTACGACCCGGGCAAGGCGATGGGGGACACGAGCCCGACGCTGCCTGATCCGCTGCCGGCGCCCAAGGGCAAGGGGGGGGATGCGGAGGGCTGGGCACAGTCATCGTGGCGATCATCGCTGTGGTAGCGACCGTCTTCACGGCAGGAGTCGCGTCGATTGCAATAGGTGCCGCACAAGGTGGTATCGGTGCTGCTCTGAGTAGCGCGGGACTGGGCGGAATCATGACCGCAGGCGGTAGCGCACTGATGGGCGGCTCGATTGGTGCCGCGATCATCGGAGGTGCGGCTGGCTCCATCGCCAGCCAGGCCGTGGGTATCGCCATCGGGGCGCAGGACTCCTTCAGCTGGAGGGGCGTGGCACTGGGAGCGCTTGGCGCGGGGGTCGGCGCGGGTGTGGCGAGTTGGCTCAGCGGCGGCGGTGCGGGCGCATGGCTCGCGGGCAACGGGGGGGACCTAGCGGCTGCCGGGCGCATTGCCATCGGCAACATCGCCAGTCAAGGGCTGAACATCGCCACCGGGCTGCAAAAGGGCTTTGACTGGAGGGGCGTGGCCGCCAGCGCAGCCTCAGGGTTTGTGTCGGCATCGGCCGGTGACTGGGCCAAGGGCGCTAACTGGGATCTGGCAGGGCAGCGCCTGGTCGGCACCATGGCCGGCGGCCTGATGAGTGCGGCGGTGCGCGGAGGAAGCATTGGCAGGGCCCTGCCGGGCGTCATAGGAGACGCGGTGGGGGCGGCTGTGACAGTTGGCAATGCGTTGGGCGATAGTCTGGCCGCAGCCAATAGCAGCAGTTCCTCGACCTATGTGGGCCCAGAAGAAAAGCTTCGCGACGACTTCTGGGCACAGACGCTGGGGCCGGTGGAGACGCGTAACGGACCACCAAGCCAGATCGACTTGTTTGGTACCGCGCCGCCTGCTGGGGGCGGTCTTAAGCTGGGCGGAGGTCTCGGACTCAGCGTTTCGACATCGACCGTTCAAGCGTGGAACGATGATATGCAGATGAGTATCGGTGTGGCGGCAAAACGCCTCGAAATCGAGGGCGTAGATAGCGCGGTCGGCGCACATTCGGCCATTCCGAAATGGAGCGCAGAGGAATTTTCCGATGGCTATGGAATTTATTGGAAATCAGGGGGGGGCTGATAATTTTTCGCTTATTAAAGTTGGGTTTATAGACGATGTTCTTAAGCAAGGGGAGTGGGCTCGGGTGGTTGATGGAAAAAAAGATAAAAATGAATTGATGCCTTTTCCTCGAGACCGTGGCACGGCCCGTGTAGTGACAAGCGCGGGGGATTCGGATGATATTGCTCCCGCTTTTGTTTTAGGATCTTCTGGCCCAAAAAAGAGAGTAGATCTTGGCAGTGGGCAGTGGGGATCCGAGACACCTGAAATCTCTTCTTATTTTAAAAAGGGATTTGTAGAGCAGACCATACTTCCTTATGCAAGACTTATTTATCCGGATGCTGCAGATCATCTGAGGCACTATTTCGGAAACACCGGGCTTGATTACAGGGTAAATTTGCAGCGAATTGTTGAGACAACTGACGCAGGGAGAGATTTTTATCTGTCGCAGCAAAATGCCGCAATGAATTTTGCCTCCGATAATGCTGTTGAGGGCATCCCGCTTTCATTTTCTTCTCAGCGCATGGAGCAAAGGCGGTTCTCGGGTGATGAGAATTGGATGCGTGCAAGCGGCACTTTTTCTGGATGGTCAAATGCCACCGTGGTAAGAACTGGAAATAGTTTTTCAATGAATTTTGATTTACATTACTTTGATCCTTATAATTGGAATAACGGGCAAGAATTTACCTCCTTTGGGGTGGATGTTAAAGACGATTTTATGGCTGCATTTCATAAGCAAGGTTTGGCAAGGGAGTTCAACTTAGTAGGGTTACTTCCTTTGAAAATAACTTGGCAAGCTGGGCGCCAAAGTGATTTTTTGGTAAAAATAAGAGATTGATTTTTTGCGTTTCATGAAGATGAGATTTGAAATGAAAAAGTCATATCGAGGTTTGGAATTTGCGGAATATATATTTTTTATTGTTTGCCTGTTGATCTTTGCGCTAGATCAAGTGTCTTTTTTGAGGCAGCATTTTCGAGCGTTCTTGAGTTTAATGGCTAATGCGGCGCTTGTTCTTCAGGTCCTGGCATTTTCTGTGATTTTTGTATGCCTGCCAAACCTCTTGGTGCTATTGCTTCGTAGTCGATCGCATAGAACGCCTAGGATGTTTATCATTGGCTTGCTCGGTTTGGTAATAATTTTTGTGAGTGGATTTTGGATGATGAACTTGTTTTTAATAACGCTATCGCCTAAAAATTAGGATACTCTATGAAGTGTGCGTCGAGCATTTGGCTAATGCTTTGCAGCGCGACCGGATCGATCTCCTTATCGAGTTGCCCCCAATCAAGGGGCATCGTCGCATTCGGAACGCGGCAGCGTCGACTCGGCTGCCAGCGAGTGACTGGAGCGGACCGTGCAGTTGTCGAGGCATATGAACGCCAGTGGGTCTAAGAGCATTCAGTCTTCGGAAGTCATCCTGACCTCTACGGCTCCCTCGGCGGACGGCATTTTTCACGAACGTGGACGACGGCTGGTATGACCAAGTGGCCAGACGCCTGCTGGCCGTTACCGGCAAGGGCAGTGAGCCTTGGGTGGAGGCCTAAATGAGGCCGTCAGGCGTGGTGCATGTGATCCAGCGGATGAGCCGGCACGCTTTGGCCTACGCGGTGCTCAATTCATCCGGCCAATCAAGCCATCGAGCGAATCTTCCCGTGGTGCCATGGCCGCAGCCTTTCCGCATACCTCGGTGCGATCCGGTCGAAATGGGATCGGCTTGCGCTGGCCCCGACTTTGATGCCGAGCTTGTCACTGCCGAGACTCGCACCGTCGACTGGTGTGACGTTCTTGAATGACTTATTGCCAAGGGCTTCCGCAAGCCGGATGGCGATGGGGTCGTCAATGCGCTTGCCGAGGAGGGGCATCGAGAAGCAACTAAGTGATATCTTGTTGAGCCATGCGGTTTCAGATTTGAGCGGTGAGATCGTTGACGAGCATTAGCGTCCGGCAGCCGCAGCCGCAGCCGCAGCCGCAGCCGCAGCCGCAGCCGCAGCCGCAACATTCGCCACGCCCGGCGCGGGGCTGCTGAGTACCTCGATGCTCAGGTCGGCGAGCAGCGTCGCAGCAGGCGCCATCGAGGCCTGGGCCAGCACCACCACATCGGCCGAGCTGGCCGCCTTGCGAATGGCGGCGGCCACTGTGTCCGCATAGCGGGCGATGTCGCCGGCTTCGAAATGGGGCCATGCATCGGCGATCAGCAATTGCTCCGGCTCAACCCGCACACCCGCGTCCGAAGCCGCGGACAGCACCAGGTCGACGGTCGGCGCCAGCGTGCTCTCGAGCGCGGCGGCGACCAGCACGCGCGGACCGGTGCGCACGGCGCGGTCGGCCATGGCGCGGTCGATGCGAAGGGCCCGGAATCGGCCGTGCGTCGGCGTGTCTTCGGCGATGCCACCGATGGTCGAGCAGGTGCACGCCACGACCCTGGCGCCGGCTGAAGCGGCTTCCTGCATGGCTGTATGAACACGGGCGACCAACGCCGCGTTGGAAACGCCGAAGGCGCGTGCATCGGCAAGCAGGTCTTCGCGCACCACATGGCGGGCAGGCATGCCCGGCGCGGCTTCGCCCAGCAGCCGTTCGAAGGTCGGAACGTGGGCCCGCGCCGTGTGAAGGAAGGCGATGGCGTGCGGCACCGCGTCAGCCCGCCGCGCGGGCGCGCTGGGCCTCATAGGCCTTGAGATGGACATACGCCGTGCGCAGCACCGAAGGCGTCGCGGCATGCCCCGGCGCCGCGCGGCCCAGCAGGTCGCCGACGATGTGATCGGCTTCCACTTGCGCACCGCGCACGATGTCCTTGTACATCGATGCCGTCATCGGCGAGCCGGCGGCGGTCATGATGGCGCGGCCGCGCTGCACGGCCGCCGGGCGCGGCGCGAAGCCGTTGTGTTCGGCGATGGCGCAGCATTCGCCGAAGATCGACAGCGCCACGTCTTCGCCGCCCGCCGCCATGATGTCGCCGATGGAGGCGCGCATCAGGCTGGTGAGGCCCGCCGCCGAGGCGATGAAGACCCACTTCTCCCACATGTCCTGCGAGATGGTCTCGCTCGCGTTGCCGTCGAACTTCGCGCCGGCGAATTGCGCTGCGATGGCGTCGACGCGCGCCGAGCGGCCGCCGGCGCGCTCGCCGTAGCTCAGGCCGTGCGTGTCGTTCAGGTGCAGCACGCGGCCTTCGTCGTCCAGCGTGGCGGAGATCATGCAAAGCCCGCCCAGCACCCGCTCTTCGCCGAAGCGCGCGGCCAGGGTGTCGATGTGCTTCATGCCGTTGAGCAGCGGAAGGATCACCGTGTTCGGCCCGACCGCGGGGGCGAACGAGTCCATGGTCGATTCGAGGTCATAGGCCTTGCTGCCGGCGATGACCACGTCGTAGGGCCCGTCGATGCCGTCCGCCAGCACATGCCTGGGCGCGGGAAGCTGCAGGTTGCCGAACGGGCTCTGCACCACCAGCCCGGTCTTGGCGAGCTGCGCCGCGCGGCGCGGGCGCAGCAGGAAGGTGACGTCGCGTCCCGCCTCCAGCAGACGGCCGCCGAAATAACCACCGAGTGCGCCGGCACCCACCACCAGAAATCTCATCGCGTATCGCTCCTGAATCAGTCGAACCAAAAAGATCGACGGCGATGATGCCCGGGATTGCGCCGCGCCGCCTCAGGCCGGCGCGTTGTCCAGCAGCCGCTGGCGGGAAAAGGGGCGCAGGTCGAGCGCGCTCTCGCGGCCCAGTACATGGTCGGCGATGGCGTCGCCCAGCCCGGCCGAATGCTTGAAGCCGTGGCCCGAGCACGCCGAGGCGACGAGCACGTTGGGCAGGCCGTCGAGCGTGTCGATCACGAAGCGGCGGTCGGGCGTCACGGTGTACATGCAGGCGCGGGCCTTGAGCGCGCGCCCGTGGATCTGCGGAAAGCGGCCCGCCACGCGGTCGCGGTACATGGCGGCGCTTTCTTCGGGGCTCACGGTGCGGTCGATGGCGTCCGGCGTGGTCGATGCCACGTACTGCTCGGTCGCGACCTTGAGCGCGGGCTGCGCCGGGTCGGAGGCTGGGAAGCCGTACATGTAGTCTTCCGGCGCGTCGCCGAACATCCAGATGAAGATGGGGAAGCGGCCGGGCGCGAAGTCGGCGGCGGCGTTGCCTGCGTCGAACCAGTGCATCACCTGGCGGTGCACCGAGAAGTCGCCTTGCCACGCCTGCCAGTCGGCGCGCGCCTGTTCGCCCAGGAACTCGGGCAGCCATGCGCCGGCCGAGACCACGACGCGGTCGGCGGTGAAGCTGGCGGTGTCCGTGCGCACGCGCACGGTGTCGCCGTTGCCCACGGGCTCGACGGCGCGCACGCGCTCGCCGGTGCGCGTCTGCGCGCCCGAGGCGCGGGCCACGGCCAGTTGCGCGCCGATGGCGTCTTCGGGCCGCACGAAGCCGGCGTCGCGCTCGTGATAGCCGATCTCGTCGCCCTGCAGGTTGAACTGCGGAAAGCGCGCGCGGATGCCGGCCGCATCGAGCACCTCATGCGCGATGCCGAAGCGCTCCGCGCAGGCGATGGTGCGGCGCACGAAGTCGGACTTGCCGTGGTGCTCGGCCACGCGGTCGCGCGGCGCCAGCACGAGGCCGCTGGTGGTTGTCATCAGCGGCTTGCCGGTGCGCGCCTCGAGCTCACGCCAGATGGCATGCGAGCGCTGCACGAAAGGCACGTAGTCGTCGCCTTCGCCGATGGCCAGCCGGGTGATGCGCGAATCGCCGTGCGAGGAGCCCAGGTCGTGCGGTGGCGCGAACTGGTCGATGCCGAGCACGCGCGCGCCGCGCTGCGAGAGTTGGTAGAGCGTCGCGGCGCCCAGGGCGCCAAGGCCGACGACGATGACGTCGTAGTGGGAGGACTGTGTCACGTGAAGGTGTGCGGGTGGAGCTTCAGACGAGGTTCAGGTCGAGGAAGGCGTCCTTCACCTCGATGGGCTTGGGAATGAGCTTGAGTTGCGCGAACACGTCGGCCAGTCCCTGCTGTTCTCGGGCGATGGCGGGCGTGAGCGCGACCACGCCATATTGCCGCCGTTCGGTCGCCAGCGCCAGCACCTTGGGCTCGACCTTGAGCTGCGGCGCCAGCGTGGCCACCACCTCGGCCGGGTGAGCCTGCGCCCATTCGTTGGCCTTGCGCAGTTCGGCGAACACGGTGCGCAGCACTTCCTGGTTGGCGCGCGCGAAGCCGGGCTGCGCGAAATGGTAGGTGCGGTTGCCGCTCAGGCCCGCGCCGTCGAACAGCAGGCGCGAGTCGGTGGCCAGCTGCGCGGCGGCCAGGAACGGGTCCCACAGGCCGATGGCCGCGACGCTGCCCGACTGGTAGGCGGCGATGGTGTCGGAGGCGGTGAGGATGTAGACCGGTTCGATGTCCTCGTAGCGCAGGCCCGCCGCCTCGAGCGCGCGGATCAGCACGTACTGCGTGTTGTAGCCGCGACCGGTGACCACCTTCTTGCCCTTGAGGTCGCGCACGCCGCGGATCGGCGAATCGCGCGGCACCAGGAAGCCGACGCCGCCGGGGTAGGGGCTTTCCGCGGCGAGGTAGGCCAGGCCCTTGCCGCTGGCCTGCTGGAACACGCCGATGCCGTCCGAGGCATGGCCGAAGTCGATGGCGCCGGCGGCCAGCGCTTCCGACAGCTGGCTGCCGCCGAGGAACTCGCTCCATTCGACCTTCACGCCCGCAGGCGCCAGCGCCTTCTCGAGCTGGCCGGTGCCCTTGAGGATGTTGAGCGTGTTGAACTTCTGGTAGCCGATGCGAAGCGTCTGCGTGCGGGTTTGAGCGAACAGAGGGGCGGCCGTAGCGGCGATGGCGGCGGCACCGCCGGCCTGCAGGAGCCGGCGGCGGGAGAGCGAAGGGATGTGGTGCATGGCGCAGGCAAAAGTCCGCGACTGTAGGAGGCGCGGCGACGCTGTGCCACGAATGTTTTTTCATTTGCTCATGCGCAAGTCGGTGGGGCATATGCAAGCGGAAATTGCTTCGTTGGCGCGGGCGGCGGCGCTGCCTAGAGTCGCGGCTTTTCATATTTCCGGAGGGCAGGCATGAGCCGCAACAAATTCATCGTGACGAGCCTGGCGCTGGCCATCGGCTCCTTCACCCTCGGCGGCGCCGCGTGGGCCGACCGGCTCGACGACGTCAGGAAGGCCGGCGTGCTGCGCGTGGCCGCGTTCGACGGCAACCCGCCGTTCGGCTACATCGACCCGGCCAGCAAGAAGCAGGTGGGCCACGACATCGACCTGGCGACAGAGTTCGCCAAAAGCCTGGGCGTGAAGATCGAGCTGGTGCCGACCAACCCGGCCAACCGCATTCCGCTGCTGACATCGGGCAAGGTCGACGTGGTGTTCGCGAGCTTCACCATCACCGACGAGCGCGCCAAGGCCGTCGACTTCACCACGCCGTACTTCCTGGTGGGCCAGCAGTTCCTTGCAAAGAAGGGCGTGCTGAAGGACGCCGCGCAGATCAAGGACATCCGCATCGGCACCGAGAAGGGCACGACCATGGAGTCGAACCTGCGCAAGAACTACCCCGACGCCAAGGTGGTGCTGTATGACGATTCGCCCTTCGCGCTGGCCGCGCTGCGCAACGGCAACGTGCAGGCCATCACCAACGACGGCGTGAAGCTCACGGCGCAGTGGAACGCGATTCCCGACAAGGAAAAATACGAGATCCCGCCGATCACCGTATCGAAGGAATATCTTGGCGCCGCCGTGCCCAAGGGAGAGGCGCGATTGCTCGAGGCGCTGAACACCTGGCTGGTCGACAGCGAAAAGAACGGTCGCGCGCTGGCCATCTACGACACCTGGTTCGGCCCCAACAGCAAGGCGCCCCTGCCGCGCCTGCTGAAGATCGGCGACCAGCGCGTGGCGGCCAACTGAGGCCGATGCAGCCTTGATCGACCTGTTGCGCGAGCAACTGCTCGCGCCCCGTTACCTGGGCTGGCTGCTCGATGGCTGGCTGACGACGCTGTGGGTTTCGCTGCTGGTGTCGGCGGGCGCCACGGTGCTCGGCGTCTTCATTGCCGCCGGACGCTCGTCGAGCCGGCCGGCGCTGCTGCGCGCGACCGGCGCGTATGTCTCGCTGTTCCGCAACACGCCGCTGCTGGTGCAGCTTTTCTTCTGGTACTTCGGCGCGCCGGCGGTGCTGCCCGAAGCGGTGCGCGAATGGGTCTATGCCGGACACGTGCTGTCTTTCGAGCTGCTGTCGGCGCTGGTCGGGCTCACGCTCTACGCGGCGGCCTATGTGGGCGAAGACATCCGCTCCGGCATTCGCGGCGTGCCCGCCGGGCAGGCTCTGGCGGCTTCCGCGCTGGGCTTCACGCGCGCGCAGGTGATGTCGCAGGTGGTGCTGCCGCAGGCCCTGCGCATCGCGCTGCCGCCGCTGCTGGGGCAGTACATGAACATCGTCAAGAACACCTCGCTTGCGATGGCGGTGGGGCTGGTCGAGCTGTCGTACGCCTCGCGGCAGGTGGAGGCCGAGACCTTCAAGACTTTCCAGGCCTTCGGCTTCGCGACGCTGCTGTACATCGCGACCATCGGCGCGATCGAGCTGCTGGCGGCATGGACGGCACGCCGCCAGGGGAGGCCCGCATGGCGATGATCGAGACGCTGTGGGACAGCCTGCCGTACCTGCTGTGGGGCGCGTTTCCGCAAGGCCCGTTGGGCGGCGCGGCGCTGACGGTGCTGCTCAGCGTCGGATCGGCCGTGGCGTCGGCGGTGCTCGGGCTGGCCTGGGGCATCGGGCTGGCCAGCGCGCGGGGCTGGGCAAGGGCCGTGCTCACGCTGGCGCTGGCGTTCTTTCGTGCGATTCCGGTGCTGATGCTGATTTTCTGGACCTACTTCCTGCTGCCGTTCGCACTGGGCATCAGCGTGCCGGGCGTGCTGTCGGTGATGTGCGCGCTGTCGCTGGTGGGCGGGGCCTACCTGGCGCACGCGGTGAACGCGGGCATCCGGGGCGTGGGGCAAGGGCAGTGGGCGGCGGGGCTGTCGCTCGGGCTCACGCGCTGGGGCACGCTGCGCTTCATCGTGCTGCCGCAGGCGCTGCGCATGATGCTGCCGTCGTTCGTGAACCAGTGGGTCACGCTGGTGAAGGACAGCTCGCTGGCCTATATCGTCGGCGTGGGCGAGTTGTCGTTCGTGGCGTCGCAGGTCAACGCGCGCACCATGGTCTACCCGGCGGAAATCTTCATGCTGGTGGGCGCGATCTACTGGCTGCTGTGCACCGGGCTCGACCGGCTGGCGAACATGGCGGTGCGGCGGGCGCAGGCGAGGGCGCGGGGGCCCAAGAACTTTTCTGGAAAAGGTCTTGAGCGGTTCGCATAATCGCCTTCGTCAAAACGACGCCCTCATTTCACAGGAGTTCCATCCATGGCACAGATCCGCATCGCCGTTCTCGTCGGCAGCCTTCGCAAGGATTCGTACAACCAGAAGCTGGCCCTCGCGCTGGCGCATCTCGCTCCGGCCGATGTCACCTTCGAGCATCTGCGCATCGACGACCTGCCGGCCTACAACCAGGACGACGACGGCAACCAGGCGGCCCCGGTGAAGCGTCTGAAGACCGAGATCGCGGCGGCCCAGGGCCTGCTGTTCGTCACGCCCGAATACAACCGTTCCATCCCCGGCGTGCTGAAGAACGCCATCGACCATGCCTCGCGCCCCTACGGCCAGAGCGCCTGGGCCGGCAAGCCGGCGGGCGTGGTCGGCGTGTCGGTCGGCGCCATCGGCACCGCGCTGGCGCAGCAGCACCTGCGCAACATCCTGGCCTACCTCGACGTGCCCACCCTGGGCGCGCCCGAAGTGTTCCTGCAGGCCAAGGAAGACCTGTTCGACGACAAGGGCCACATCGGCAACGAAGGCACCAAGAAGTTCCTGCAGGGCTGGATGGACAAGTACGTGGCCTGGGTCAAGAACCACTCGGCCTGAGCGCCGCGCGCGCCAACGAAAAAGCCGCCCGTGAAGGCGGCTTTTTTTCATGGCGCGGGGCCGATGGATCAGGCGACTTGCGCCACGTCCTTCTGGTTGGCGGCCTCGCCGGTCGCCACCAGGATGTCGGCGCGGGCCGAGGCCAGGGCGGTGGCCTTGGCACCGTCGCCCATGGCCACGCCTTCGGCGCGCACGAAGCGCACGTCGGTGATGCCGAAGAAGCCGAAGATCACCTTGAGGTAGCTCTCCTGGTGTTCCATGGCCTGGCCGCCTTCGGAGGTCGAGTAGACGCCGCCGCGGGTCGAAGCCACGATGACAGTCTTGCCGCCTGCCAGGCCGACCGGGCCCTTGTCGGTGTACTTGAAGGTGCGGCCGACTTGCGCGAGGCGGTCGATCCAGGCCTTGAGCTGGGTCGGGATCGAGAAGTTGTAGAACGGCGTGCCGATGACGACCACGTCCGCGGCCAGGAACTGGCTCACGAGCTTTTCGGACAGGTCGTTCTCGCGCTGCTGCGCTTCGGTCGGCTGGGCTTGCACGCCGGTCTTGATGCCGAGCGAATCGGCGCTGAAGTGCGAGGGGGTGTCGACGGCCAGGTCGAGGTACTCGACGGTGGTGTCGGGGTGGGCGGCGCGCCAGGCGGCCACGGTCTCGGCCGAGAGCAGGCGCGAGGTGGAGTTGGCGGCGAGGATGCTGGAGTCGATGTGGAGCAGCTTCATGATCAGTCAATCACTTTCTTGGGGCTGTCGGCACTCAAGTTGGCCGGCGATGTGAGAATTCTATTTTTGGATGCAGTGGCTGATAAGTGGCCAAAATTGGCCTAGTTCGTTCTGTTTGCAGGACAATGGGCGGCATGCAAGACCTCAACGACATGGTTTTCTTCGCTGAAGTGGCCGAGCGGGGCGGCTTTGCCGCCGCCAGCCGGGCGCTGGGCATTCCCAAGTCGCGCCTGTCGCGCCGCGTGGCCGACCTGGAAGAGCGGCTGGGCGTGCAACTGATGCAGCGCAGCACGCGGCGGCTGTCGCTCACGCCGGCCGGCGAGATCTACCTGCGCCACGCCTCCGCCATGCGCGACGCGGCGCAGGCCGCCGCCGAGGCGGTGGCGCAGGTGCAGACCGAGCCCAGCGGGCTGGTGCGGCTGAGCTGCCCGGTGACCATCTCGCACAGCGGGCTGGCACAGCTGATGCCGGTCTTCATGGCGCGCTACCCGGCGGTGCGCATCGACATGCGCGTGATCAACCGGCCGGTAGACCTGATCGAGGAGGGCATCGACATCGCGCTGCGCGTGCGCCCCGAGATCGAGGACAGCACCGTGCTGGTGGCCAAGACCTTCGGCTACAGCCGCGGCGTGCTGATCGCCAGCCCGGAGCTGCTGGCGCTCCACGGTCCGGTGAACACGCCGGCCGATCTGGTGAAGCTGCCGACGGCGGCCATGTCGGTCAACGGCGAAGGCCGCAGCGACTGGCGGCTGGAAGGCCCGGGCGGCCAGACCTGGGTGCATTCGCACATTCCGCGCTACGTGGCGGACGACCTGGCGACGCTGCAGTTCGGCGCGCTGGGCGGTGTCGGCGCGACCATGCTGCCCGACTACATGTGCCGGGCCGATGTCGACGCCGGCCGGCTCGTGCGGGTGCTGCCTGAGTGGGGGCCGTCGCCCGTGGTGGCGCACATGGTGTTTCCGGCGCGGCGGGCGCTGGTGCCGGCGGTGCGGCGGCTGATCGACTTCCTGACGGAGCACCTGCAGAGCGTCGACATGCGCATGTTCTGAGCCCCAAGGCAGGGCGTTATGCGAAAAACGTCATATCCAAACAAGCAGATATTCGTTTGGCATTGAAGCAATGATTCGCACAATCCGAGGCTCCCATCCCATCCAGGAGCGACCATGGCAACTCTGCGACTCGGCGACACCGCCCCCAATTTCACCCAGGATTCCAGCGAAGGCCCCATCGACTTCTACCAGTGGGCCGGCGACTCGTGGGTCGTGTTCTTCTCGCACCCGGCCGACTTCACGCCCGTGTGCACCACCGAACTGGGCAAGACCGCGGCGCTGTCGGGCGAGTTCGCCAAGCGCGGCGTCAAGCCCATCGCGCTGAGCGTCGATCCGGCCACCAAGCACAAGGAATGGATCGGCGACATCAACGAGACGCAGAACACCACGGTGAACTTCCCCATCATCGCGGACGCGGACCGCAAGGTGGCCGACCTGTACGACCTGATCCACCCGAACGCCTCGACCACGGCCACGGTGCGCAGCGTCTACATCATCGACCCCAAGAAGATCATTCGCACGACCATCACCTACCCGGCGTCGACCGGCCGCAACTTCGACGAGATCCTGCGCGTGATCGATTCGCTGCAACTCACCGACAGCCACAAGGTCGCCACGCCCGTGAACTGGAAGGACGGCGACGACGTCGTCATCGTGCCGAGCATCCAGGACCCGGCCGAACTCGCCGAGCGCTTCCCCAAGGGCTTCAAGGCCGTCAAGCCTTACCTGCGCATCACGCCGCAGCCCAACAAGTAAGCAGGACGGGGCAGCGTCGTCATGCAGACCCGTGTTGTCATCGTGCCCGGCTGGCGCGACTCCGGGCCCGGCCATTGGCAGAGCCTGTGGGAAGAGCGCATTCCGGGCGCGGCGCGGGTGGTGCAGGACGACTGGGCCTCGCCCAAGCGCGATGCCTGGGTCTCCACGCTGGCCAGGCTGGTGCTCGAGAGCGACGGCCCGGTGGTGATCGCCGCGCACAGCCTGGGCTGCATCGCCACGGCGCACCTGCCGGCAGAGGCCGCGGCACGCATCCAGGGCGCGTTGCTGGTGGCGCCGGCCGACCCCGAGCGCCGCGCGGTGCTGTCCGACTTCGCCCCCGTGCCGTATGCGGCGCTGCCGTATCGCAGCATCGTGGTGGCCAGCAGCAATGACCCGTTTTGCCCGATCCGCCTGGCTGGTGCATATTCGCGCGCCTGGGGCAGCGAGTTCGTCCGCATGCAGAATGCGGGCCACATCAACATCGACTCGGGACACGGGGACTGGCCGCTGGGCCTTGCCTTGCTCCAGTCCTTGACCGACGAGCCCGCCGCCTGGTCGGCGGGCCGTGAATTTTCAGAAACTTTGGCAATCACATGACTTCCAGAATCAAGACCTTCGTCGCCGTGCTCGCGCTGGCGTCCTCCGCACTCGCCGGCAGCAGCGCCTTCGCCCAGGGCACGTCGCTGCTGAACGCCTCGTACGACGTGGCCCGCGAGTTCTACAAGGACTACAACGCGGCCTTCGTGGCGCACTACAAGAAGGCCACCGGCAAGGACGTCAAGATCGACCAGTCGCACGGCGGCTCCAGCGCGCAGGCCCGCGCGGTGGCGGACGGCCTCGATGCCGACGTGGTGACGATGAACACCTCGACCGACATCGACTTCCTGGCCAACGCCGGCGTGGTCGCCAAGGACTGGACCAAGAAATTCCCCGAGAACGCATCGCCGACCACGTCGACCATGCTGTTCCTGGTGCGCAACGGCAACCCCAAGGGCATCAAGGACTGGGACGACCTGGTCAAGCCCGGCGTGCAGGTCGTGATCGTCAACCCCAAGACCGGCGGCAACGGCCGCTACGCCTACCTGGCGGCATGGGGCTACATCAAGAAGAAGGGCGGCACCGACGCCCAGGCCGCCGAGTTCGTCGGCAAGCTGTTCAAGAACGTACCGGTGCTGGCACGCGGCGGGCGCGACGCGACCACCGCCTTCCTGCAGCGCAACATCGGCGACGCGCTGATCACCTTCGAATCGGAAGTGGTGTCTATCGACCGTGAATTCGGTTCAGGCAAGGTCGATTCGGTGTACCCGTCGATCAGCATCGTGGCCGAGAACCCGGTGGCCGTGGTCGAGCGCACCGTCAACAAGAAGGGCACCGGCGAACTGGCCAAGGCCTACCTCGACTGGCTCTACTCCGAAGAAGCACAGGAAATCGCCGCCAAGCACGCGCTGCGCCCGCGCTCGCAGACCGTGCTCAAGAAGTACGCCGCGACCTTCAAGCCGCTGCAGCTGTTCACGGTGCAGGAACTGTTCGGAAGCCTGGGTGAAGCGCAGAAGGTGCACTTCAACGACGGCGGCCAGTTCGACAAGCTCTATACGCCCGGCGCGAAGTAAATGAGCGGCGCTGTTCCTTCGGCGCTCCCGTCCGCGGGAGCGCCTTTTTCGCGTGCCAACCGGGCAGGCGGCGCCAAGCGCGTGCTGCCGGGTTTCCACATCACGCTGGGCTTCTCGATCCTGTATCTGAGCCTGATCGTGCTGATCCCGCTGTCGGCGCTGGTCTTCAAGACCTTCACGCTGACCTGGGACCAATTCTGGGTGGCCGTGACGGCGCCGCGCGTGATGGCCTCGTACCGGCTGACCTTCGGCGCCTCGCTGTTCGCCGCCATCGTCAATGCGGTGTTCGGCCTGCTGGTGGCCTGGGTGCTGGTGCGCTACAAGTTTCCGGGCAAGCGCATCGTCGATGCGCTGGTCGATCTGCCTTTCGCGCTGCCGACGGCGGTGGCCGGCATTTCGCTGACCGCGCTGCTCGCGGGCAACGGCTGGATCGGGCAACTGCTCGAGCCGCACGGCATCAAGCTGGCGTTCACGCCGGCGGGCATTGTCATTGCGCTGATCTTCATCGGGCTGCCGTTCGTGGTGCGCACGGTGCAGCCGGTGCTGGAAGACGCCGAGAAAGAACTCGAAGAAGCCGCCACCTCGCTCGGCGCGACGCGGCTGCAGACCTTCACCAAGGTGATCTTTCCGTCGATCGCGCCCGCGTTGCTCACCGGCTTTGCGATGGCCTTCGCGCGCGCCATCGGCGAATACGGCTCGGTGATCTTCATCGCCGGCAACATGCCGATGATCTCGGAGATCACGCCGCTCATCATCATCGGCAAGCTGGAGCAGTACGACTACGCGGGCGCCACCGCGGTCGCGCTGGTGATGCTGGTCATTTCGTTCGTGCTGCTGCTGGTCATCAACGGCCTGCAAGCCTGGCAGCGTCGCCGCGCGGGAGCCTGACATGAGCGCACCTTCCAAAGTCATTCGCCGCGCGCAGGCCGGCACCACCGAATCCGCCTGGGTGCGCTGGACGCTGATCGGCATTGCGCTCGGTTTCATGTTCCTGTTCCTCGTGCTGCCGCTGGCCGCCGTGGCAACCGAGGCGCTGCGCAAGGGCGTCACGGCCTACCTCGACGCGCTGAAAGAGCCCGACGCCTGGAGCGCGATCCGCCTCACGCTGATCACGGCCGCCATCGCGGTGCCGCTGAACCTGGTGTTCGGCGTGGCCGCGGCCTGGGCCGTGGCCAAGTTCGAGTTCCGCGGCAAGGCCTTTCTCACCACGTTGATCGATCTGCCGTTCGCGGTGTCGCCGGTGGTTGCGGGCCTGATCTATGTGCTGGTGTTCGGCGCGCAGGGCTGGATCGGCCCGTGGCTCGCCGACCACGACATCAAGATCATCTTCGCCGTGCCCGGCATCGTGCTGGCCACCGTGTTCGTGACCTTTCCGTTCATCGCGCGCGAGCTCATTCCGCTGATGCAGGCGCAGGGCACCGACGAGGAGCAGGCCGCCATCGTGCTGGGCGCGACCGGCTGGCAGACCTTCTGGCGCGTGACGCTGCCCAACATCAAGTGGGGCCTGCTGTACGGCGTGATCCTGTGCAACGCGCGCGCCATGGGCGAGTTCGGCGCGGTGTCGGTGGTGTCGGGCCACATTCGCGGGCAGACCAACACCATGCCGCTGCATGTGGAAGTGCTCTACAACGAATACCAGTCGGTGGCCGCGTTTGCCGTGGCTTCGCTGCTGGCCATCCTGGCGCTGGTCACGCTGGTGATCAAGTCGGTCATCGAATGGCGCCACGAGCGCGAGATGAAAGCCATTGCCGAGCTGCCCCCGGAACGGCCCCCTGAAACCACGGCGGCCTGAGCCTGAGAGAGAAGAAATCATGAGCATCGAAATCCGCAACATCAGCAAGCAGTTCGGCGACTTCCGCGCGCTGCGCGACGTGAACCTCGACGTCGAATCGGGCGAACTCGTCGCGCTGCTCGGCCCCTCGGGCTGCGGCAAGACCACGCTGCTGCGCATCATCGCGGGGCTGGAGACGGCCGACAGCGGCAGCATTTTGTTCTCGGGCGAAGACACCACCGACGTGCACGTGCGCGAGCGGCAGGTGGGCTTCGTGTTCCAGCACTACGCGCTGTTCCGCCACATGACCGTGTTCGAGAACGTGGCCTTCGGCCTGCGCGTGAAGCCGCGCAAGGAGCGCCCGAGCGACGCGCAGATCAAGGCCAAGGTGACCGACCTGCTCAAGCTGGTGCAGCTCGACTGGCTGGCCGACCGCTACCCCTCGCAGCTCTCGGGCGGCCAGCGCCAGCGCATCGCGCTGGCCCGCGCGCTGGCCGTGGAGCCCAAGGTGCTGCTGCTGGACGAGCCCTTCGGCGCGCTCGACGCCAAGGTGCGCAAGGAACTGCGTCGCTGGCTGCGCCGGTTGCACGACGAGCTTCACGTCACCTCGATCTTCGTCACGCACGACCAGGAAGAAGCACTCGAAGTGGCCGACCGCGTGGTGGTCATCAACAAGGGACAGATCGAGCAGGTCGGCTCGCCGCAGGAGGTGTGGGACCAGCCGGCCAGCCCCTTCGTCTACGGCTTCCTGGGCGACGTGAACCTGTTCCACGGCCGGGCCGACAACGGCGCGGTGCAGCTCGACGGCATGCGCCTCGATTCGCCCGAGCACAGCGGCGCGCGCGATGCCAAGGCGCGCGCCTACGTGCGCCCGCATGACATCGATGTGACACGCTACGTGGCCGGCGCTTCGGGCATCGTCGCCACGCTGGCGCGCGCCATCGTCGTCGGACCCATCGCGCGGCTGGAACTTGAGCCCACCGAATCGAATCCAGATAATCCGGGCTCCGGAACCATCATCGAAGCGCAACTCCCTGCGCAACAGTTCCGTGACCTGGGCTTGAAGGAAGGCGACACCGTCGTCGCCAACCCGCGCAAGGCCAGGGTGTTCGTAGAAGAAGATTGGGTATCTCCTTGATCGATTGGTACTTCGGCGCGCCGCGCCGCGCGTATGGGCTGATCTGCCTGGCCTGCGTTCTCATGCTGGCCTTCGGGCTCTATCTGCAACACGTGGTGGGGCTCGAGCCTTGTCCCATGTGCATCGTGCAGCGGTATGCGCTGGTGCTGGTGGCTCTCTTCACCGGCCTGGCCGGGGTTTTCCGCAGCGTCGGCCTGCGCTTCGTGGGCGGCCTGCTCGCACTGGTGGCCGCGGTGGGCGGTGCCTACACGGCGGCCTCGCAAAGCTGGCTGCAGTGGTATCCGCCTGAAGTCGTGTCCTGCGGACGCGACCTCTACGGGATGATCGAGACCTTCCCGCTCAAGCGCGCGCTGCCGATGATCTTCCGCGGCGGCGGCGACTGCTCGAAGATCGACTGGTCGCTGTTCGGCCTGACGCTGGCGAACTGGTCGTTCATCGCGTTCACGGTTCTGTCGCTGATGCTGATCGTGCTGCTGGTGCGCTCGCGCCGCGCGCGCTGAGCGCAGCTTCCGCAACCAAGCAAAAAAGACGCCGCCTCGCGAGAGCGGCGTCTTTGTCGTTGGCGGGCGCTTCGCCCCAAGGGCCCTGCGGGCCTTTAAAGTTTCTTCAGTAAACGCCGCTAGGATGAGGCGGAGCCCCAAGGTTCCTCTTTTCCGGCGCTGAATTTTCATTGAAGAAACCTGGCATTCGGCGCCCCCAACCTTTTCTCGAATGCCCAATACCCAACCCCGGCGGTCGCGCAAATACTTCATCGGAATTCTCGTTCTCGTGGTGCTGGGCCTCGTTGCCTTCGTCGGCCTGAGCCCCGCCAGGAAGCCCGAATACCTCACCGCCTCGGTGCAGCGCACCGATCTCGAGAACGCGGTGCTCGCCACCGGCGTGCTGCAGGCGCTCAAGCAGGTGGAAGTGGGGGCGCAGGTCAGCGGCCAGCTCAAGTCGCTGAAGGTGGTGCTGGGGCAGACCGTGAAGAAGGGCGACTGGCTCGCGGAGATCGATCCCGTCATCTCGCAGAACACGCTGGCGCAGGAGCAGGCCAAGCTCGACAACCTGCAGGCGCAGAAGCTCGCGAAGGAAGTGCGCATCAGGCAGGCCCAGCTCAGCTGGACGCGCCAGCAGGAAATGCTGGCCCAGGACGCCGCCGCGAAGCAGGACATGGAAAGCGCCGACGCCGAGCTGCGCGCTCTGCGTGCCGACGGCGTGTCGCTCGACGCGCAGATCCGCCAGCAGCGGCTGGCGCTGGCCTCGGCGCAGACCAACCTGTCGTACACGCGCATCGTCGCGCCCATCGACGGCGACGTGGTGTCCATCAGCACGCTCGAAGGCCAGACCGTGGTGGCCTCGTTCCAGGTGCCCACGCTGATGAAGCTGGCCGACCTGTCGACCATGACCGTGAAGGCCCAGGTGTCAGAAGCCGACGTGGTGCGCGTGAAGGCGGGCCAGCCGGTGTACTTCACCATCCTGGGCGACCCCGACAAGCGCTACTACGGCACGCTGCGCGCGGTGCAGCCGTCGCCCGAGAAGATCAACAACGCCGTGTTCTTCAACGCATTGTTCGACGTGCCCAACCCCGACCGCACGCTGCGCGTCGACATGACGGCGCAGGTCGCGATCATGCTGGGCGAGGCCAAGCAGGCGCTGGTGGTGCCGCTGACGGCGCTCGGCACGCGCGACAAGGACGGCCGCCAGGAAGTGCGCGTGCTCAAGGCCGACCAGAGCGTCGAGAAGCGCATGGTGCGCGTCGGCATCAGCAACAACTTCCAGGCGCAGGTGCTCGAAGGCCTGAAGGAGGGCGACAAGGTCATCACCGGCGACGCATCGGCTCTGGCCGACAGGCCCGACGGCGGCGGTCCCCGGGGCAAGGCTCAATGACGCAGCAGCCGCAACAGGCAGAGCAGCCGCTGCTGTCCCTGCG
The DNA here is from genome assembly GCF_022009635.1 of Variovorax paradoxus. NCBI lineage: Bacteria > Pseudomonadati > Pseudomonadota > Betaproteobacteria > Burkholderiales > Comamonadaceae > Variovorax > Variovorax paradoxus. The sequence continues at coordinate 4,229,350 of NZ_CP091716.1, read as the reverse complement.
CGGCATCGGCCGAAGCTTTCCTTCGGGCGAGCAGGAAGTGCAGGTGCTGAAGAACGTCGACCTGGACATCGGCAACGGCGAGATGCTGGCCATCGTCGGCGCGTCGGGGTCGGGCAAGTCGACGCTGATGAACATCCTGGGCTGCCTCGACCGGCCGAGCACCGGCATCTACCTGGTGTCGGGCAAGGACGTGGGCACGCTCGACAGCGACGCGCTGGCCGAGCTGCGGCGCGAGCACTTCGGCTTCATCTTCCAGCGCTACCACCTGATGCAGCACCTGACGGCCACCGGCAACGTCGAGGTACCCGCCGTGTACGCCGGCACCGACAGCGAGGCGCGCGACACGCGTGCCCGCCAGTTGCTGACGCGGCTGGGCCTGGGTGATCGCACGGAGCACCGGCCCAGCCAACTCTCGGGCGGCCAGCAGCAGCGCGTGAGCATCGCGCGCGCGCTCATGAACGGCGGGCAGGTGATCCTGGCCGACGAGCCGACCGGCGCGCTCGACAGCAAGAGCGGGCAGGAGGTGATCGGCATTCTGCGCGAGCTGCATGCGCAGGGCCACACGGTCATCATCGTGACGCACGACATGCAGGTGGCGAGCTGTACCGAACGCATCATCGAGATCGCCGACGGCGTGATCGTGCGCGACCGGCCGAACGTGCCGACAGTCGCGGCACCCGAACAGTCGGCGCAGGCCGACGCCTCCGCGGCCCCGGGCGGCGCGATGACCCGGCCCAAGCTCGGCATCGCGCGTTTCAGCACCGGTTGGGCCCGCTTTGCCGAGGCCTTCCGCATGGCGTGGCGCTCGATGATGGCGCACCGCATGCGAACCGCGCTGACCATGCTGGGCATCATCATCGGCATCACTTCGGTGGTGTCGATCGTGGCCATCGGGGAGGGCGCCAAGCGCTTCGTGCTGTCGGACATCAAGGCGATCGGCACCAACACGCTCGACGTGTACCCGGGCAGCGATTTCGGGGACGACAAGGCCGCGAGCATACGTACGTTGACACCCTCCGACCTCGACGCGTTGGCGGCGCAGCCCTACGTACACAGCGTGACGCCCTCGACCTCGCGCAACCTGCGGCTGCGCTACCGCAGCGTCGACATCAACGGCTCGGTGAACGGCGTCAGCGACAGCTTCTTCCGGGTGCGCGACATCCAGATGGCGAGCGGCGCGGCCTTCACGGCCAGCGATGTGCGGCATCAGTCGCAGGTGGTGGTGATCGACCAGAACACGCGGCGCAAGCTGTTTCCCGAGGGCACCGATCCGCTGGGCAAGATCATCCTGGTGGGCAACCTGCCGTGCACCGTGATCGGCGTGTCGCAGGAAAAGAAGAACATGTTCGGCGAGAACAAGTCGCTCAACATCTGGCTGCCCTACAGCACCGGCGCGAGCCGGCTCTTCGGGCAGCAGCACTTCGACAGCATCACCGTGCGCATCCGCGACGACCAGCCGACCAAGGCGGCCGAGGACAGCGTGGTCAAGCTGCTCACCATGCGCCACGGCAGCAAGGATTTCTTCACCTTCAACATGGACAGCATCGTGAAGACGGCCGAGCGCACGAGCCAGTCGCTCACGCTGCTGCTGTCGCTCATTGCCGTGATCTCGCTGGTGGTGGGCGGCATCGGCGTGATGAACATCATGCTGGTGTCGGTGACCGAGCGCACCCGCGAGATCGGCATTCGCATGGCCGTGGGCGCGCGCCAGAGCGACGTGCTGCAGCAGTTCCTGACCGAGGCGGTGCTGGTGTGCCTGGTGGGCGGCCTGATCGGCGTGACGCTGTCCTACGGCATCAGCTTTCTGTTTTCGCTTTTCGTCAAGCAATGGCAAATGATCTTTTCGATGGGGGCCGTGGTGTCGGCATTCCTGTGCGCGTCGCTGATCGGCGTGCTGTTCGGCTACCTGCCGGCGCGAAATGCCGCGCGGCTGGACCCGATCGAGGCGCTGGCTCGTGAGTAGCGCGCGCTTTCTTCATCGGGGCGTGGCGGCCGCTGCCGTGGCGTTGACGCTCGGCGGGTGCGCGCTGTTCCAGCCTGAGCAGCGCGAGCAGCGGCCATTGAACGTGCCCTCGGCGTGGCAGCAGCAACAGCCTTCGCCCGTCGCTGTGGCGAATGCCGCCGCGATGCCTTCCGAGCAGTGGTGGGCCGCCTTTCAGGACCCGCAACTGGACACGCTGATCGACAACGCGCTGCGCACGAACAACGACCTGGCCGTGGCGGGCATACGCGTGCAGCGCGCGCAGTTGCAGGCGGGCCTGGCCAACACCAATCTCACGCCGGGCGTGGTGGGGCAGCTCAACACGAGCCGTGGCTACGACCTGAAGCGCGGCGGCGTGGCAGGTTCCGCATCGAGTTCGCTGGTCACGCTGAGCTACGAACTCGACCTGTGGGGCCGGCTATCGGCGCTGCGCAGCGCCGCCGACTGGGAGTTGAAGGCCACGGTGTCCGACCGCCAGGCCGCCGCGCTCGCGCTGGTCGGCACGACGGCGGGGCTCTATTGGCAGACCGGCTACCTGAACCAGCGCATCGCCCTGAGCGAAGCGGGCATCGAGGACGGCCGGCGCATCTTGGCGCTGGTGCGCACCAAGTACGCGGCGGGTGCCGTGTCGGGGCTGGACGTGGCGCAGGCCGGCCAGAACCTGGCGACGCAGGAGGCGGCGCACACGCAGTTGCTGCAGCAGCGTGTCGAGGCGCGCAATGCGTTGGCGATCCTCTTCGACAGGCCACCCGAAGCGCTGGCAAACGAGCCCACGCGGTTGCCGGATACCGCGCTGCCCGCCATCGATGCGGGCGTGCCCGCCAGCCTGCTGGGCCGAAGGCCCGATCTGCATGCGGCGGAACTGCGCTTGCGCGGCGCACTGGCGAATGTCGACGCCACGCGCACCGGCTTCTATCCGACGCTGAGCCTGACAGGCTCGCTCGGCACGTCGAGCACGGCATTGGGCGATCTGCTGAAGAACCCGGTCGCCACCCTCGGCGCGGGGCTGGCGCTGCCGTTCCTGCAATGGAACACGGCGCGGCTGACGGTCGGCGTGTCGCAGACGCAGTATGAAGAAGCGGTGGTGGGGTTCAGGCAGTCGCTCTATACGGCGCTCTCAGAGGTAGAGAACGCGTTGTCGTCGCGAACGCAACTGCGCGACGAAAGCATCAAGCTGGCGCTGGCCCTTCAGGAAGCGCAGCGGGCCGAGAAGCTGTCGGAAGTGCGGTATCGGGCCGGGGCGACAGCGCTTCAGCCGGTGCTCGATGCGAAAGACCGGCGCCGCACCGCCGAGGTTTCGCTGGCGTTGAACCGGCTGAACCAGTTCAACGCGACGATGACGCTCTACAAGGCCCTGGGAGGCGGGGCGGCGGTTGCGTCTTAGCGCACCGGCCCCGCTGGGGGCTCAGAGCGGCAGCGTGTCGAAGGCCGCGTAGACCGTGGCCAGCCACGACTTCACGCGTTGCCGCTCCAGCAGACCCAGCGCGTGCGAGCCTTCGCGGTCGTTCACGGCCTTCCAGAAGCTGGTGTTCTGTGCATCGATCTTGCGCATGCTCGCCTCGTGCAGGCGGGGCAGGGCAATCACGCGCGCGCCGTTGGCCGTGGCCTTCGAAAGCGACTGCGAGGCCAGCAGCATCCCGAAGTCGCTGCCGCGTCCGTAGTTCTGCACCACGATGTAGTTGGGGCGGTTGCCGAAGGTGTCGATCAGGCTGCCGAGCAGGTCGGTCGAATCCTTGCCGTCGTCGAGCACATGCCAGAAGTTGACGGTGACGCCGATTTCGGCGAACACGTCGAACAGGTCCGATTCCTTGATCCAGCGCGACAGCGGCGCCAGCGTCTGGGCCGCGAGGTCGACGATCACGCTTTGCTGGGGATTGGTCTCGAAGCCGTTCACCACGGTGTCCAGGCCTTCGAAGCTGTCGACCACCACGGGCGACGCGAAGCCTTCGTAGAAGCGGGTGAACGAGCTGTGCGAGCGATCGGTGTCGAAGCCGGTGAAGGGCCGGCTGTGGTCGATGAAGTACTGGGCCAGCACGCGTGCCGTGACCGACTTGCCGACACCGCCTTTTTCGCCGCCGATGAAATTGATGGAGCTCATGTACTGCTGCTGCCTCTGAAGGGTTGAGGGGTGAAGGGCGATTTCATTCTAGGGGCCTCGCCTTGCGGTTTCGCTGCTTGCACGCGCCGTGCCTGCCCGTGGCCGGTGGCTTGCGCCTCACTTGGGCACGAGCGTGAAGAAGGGCATGACCACGCCCATGATCCAGTTCTGGCCGAAGTCGAGCGCGGCGCGGCGGTATTTCTCGTCGGCCTGCGCGGCCAGCAGGTCGAGCCGGGCCACCACCTTCGACAGCTCGCGGTCGGCCACGAGGTTGCGGCCGCGCTCGCTGATCTCGGTGGCCAGCAGCAGAGGCTGGCCGTCGGGGCCGGTCTTGGAGGAGATCAGCCAGAGCGAGATCTCGAAGTTGCGCGCGGCGCGGAAGCTGTTTTCGGCGTTCACGCCGTCGATCATGGTCTGGTCCCAGGTGTCGCCGTTGGCCTGCTTGAGCATGGACGCCCAGCCGTACACCAGCGCCGCCACCCGGTCGCCCTGGTAGCCCTGCGGCCCGGTGTCGAAGGCCAGCCGGATTGCGTCGATGCCGCTGGCGCCGTGCAGCTCGGGAAGCGGCGGGCCCTTGAGCACGGCGTCCCAGGCACGCTGGGTGGCTTCTTCCATGCTGGGCGCCGACTTGCGCCATTCGCGCGGGTTGCGCTTGTAGAGGGTGGACTGCACGCGCCGGACCGACTGGAGGTTGTCGCGCAGCGAAAGATTGGCAATGCGGTTGGCGCCGGACTGCATCCATTCCTGGCTCGCGTAGGGCTCCGCGCGCTCTGTGGAACGCACCGACGAGCAGCCGGCCGCGCCGATCAGGATGGCCGTGCCCGCCAGCAGCCAGGCGCCTCGCGCCGCAAGGGTTGAAACCGGGGAATCGCTCATGCCCTGACGTTATCATCCACGGCTGGGGCGGCGGCCTGCTGCAAGCTGCAGGCCCGTGCAATTTTCCTTACAAATCAATACCTTGGCGCTACAGCCAAGGCAGGCCGACAAGTCGTGCGTCTTAATTCCATCAAGCTCTCGGGCTTCAAGTCGTTCGCCGAACCCACCAACTTCCTGCTGCCGGGCCAACTGGTGGGCGTCGTCGGGCCCAACGGTTGCGGCAAGTCGAACATCATGGATGCGGTGCGCTGGGTGCTCGGCGAGTCGCGCGCGTCGGAGCTGCGCGGCGAGTCGATGCAGGACGTGATCTTCAACGGCACGACCACCCGCAAGCAGGCCAGCCGATCGAGCGTGGAACTGGTGTTCGACAACGCCGACCACCGTGCCGGCGGCCAATGGAACCAGTTCGGCGAAATCGCGGTGCGCCGCGTGCTTACCCGCGACGGCACCAGCAGCTACTACATCAACAACCAGCCGGTGCGCCGCCGCGACGTGCAGGACGTGTTCCTGGGCACCGGCCTGGGCCCGCGCGCCTACGCCATCATCGGGCAGGGCACGATCAGCCGGATCATCGAGTCCAAGCCCGAAGAACTGCGCCTGTTCCTCGAAGAGGCCGCCGGCGTCTCCAAGTACAAGGAACGCCGCCGCGAGACCGAGAACCGCCTGGGCGACACGCGCGAGAACCTCACGCGGGTGGAAGACATCCTGCGCGAACTCAACGCCAACCTCGAGAAGCTCGAGAAGCAGGCCGAAGTGGCCGCGCGCTACAACCTGCTGCAGGGCGACGCCACGAAGAAGCAGCACCAGCTGTGGTTCCTCAAGCGCAGCGAAAGCAACGCCGACCAGGCCAAGATCAAGGCCGACTCCGAAAAGGCGATCAACGACCTCGAATCGCGCACCGCCGACCTGCGCCGCATCGAGTCCGAACTCGAAACCGTGCGCCAGGCCCACTACGGCGCCGGCGACCAGGTGAACCAGGCCCAGGGCAAGCTCTACGAGGCCAGCGCCGAAGTCGGCCGGCTCGAGGGCGAGATCCGCTTCGTGGTCGAAGGCCGCCAGCGCGTCGAGCAGCGCCTGGTGCAGCTGCGCGAGCAGATGGGCCAGTGGGGCCGCCGCCGCGAAGAAGCCGAAGCCGAGATCGAAACGCTGGCCGGCGCGGGTGTCGATGCCGAAGAGCAGGCCATCTTGCTCGCCGCCCAGCTGGAGGAACACGACGCGCGCATGCCGGAGCTCGAAGAGGCCGTGCAGCGCGCGCAGGACCAGGCCAACGCCCAGCGCACGACCGTGTCGCAGGTGCAGCAGCAAATCCAGGTGCTGGCCGCCGACCAGCGCAACATCGAAGAACAGAGCCGCCAGCTCACGCAGCGCAGCGAACGCCTGCGCGCCGACCAGAACGCGCTGGCCGCGCCCGACGAAGCCCGCCTGCTCGACATGCAGGAGCAGCATGCCGCCGCGCAGGAAGCCGCGAGCGAGTCCGACGCGCGCCTGCAGGAGCTGCAGGAAACGGTGCCCCAGCTCGACGACGACCGCCGGGCCAGGCAGCAGGCGGTCAACACCGAGGGTGCCCGCCACGCCGAGTTCTCGGCCCGCCTCGATGCGCTGCGCGCGCTGCAGGAGAAGGTCAAGACCGACGGCAAGCTCGCCCCGTGGCTGGCCAAGCACGGCCTCGACGGCCTGCAGGGCCTGTGGAGCCGCATCCATATCGAACAGGGCTGGGAAAGCGCCCTCGAAGCCGCGTTGCGCGAGCGCCTGGGCGCGCTGGAAGTCAGCCGCCTGGACATGGTGCGCGCCTTCGGCAACGACGCGCCGCCCGCCAAGCTCGCCTTCTACAGCCCGCCCGCCGCCGGCGTGCCGGAGAGCGCCGCCGCGTTGCCGCGCCTTTCGAGCCTGCTGCGCCTGAACGACGCCGGCCAGCAAGCCCTGCTGACCGGCTGGCTGCACGGCTGCTACACCGCCGACAGCTTCGAAGAGGCACTGGCCCAGCGCGCAACGCTACAGCCCGGCGAGGTGATCTACGTGAAGAGCGGCCATGCCGTGTCTTCGCACAGCGTCAACTTCTACGCACCCGATTCCGAGCAGGCCGGCATGCTGGCCCGCCAGCAGGAAATGGAAAACCTGGAGCGCCAGCTGCGCGCCCAGACGCTCATCAACGAAGAAGCGCGCACCGCGCTGGTCCGCGCCGAAGCCGCCTATGCCGACGCCGCGCAGCGCCTCGTGACCGCCCGGCGCGAAGCCGCCGAGACCCAGTCGCGCGCGCACGAGCTGCAGGTCGAGACCCTGCGCATGACGCAGCTGGCCGAGCAGACCCGCGCCCGCAGCCAGCAGCTGGCCGCCGACCTCGGCGAAGTCGATGCGCAGCTCGAGGAACTGCAGGAGCGCCGCATTTCGGCCGAAGGCCGCTTCGAAGAACTCGACATGCAACTGGCCGACAGCCAGGAACGCCATGCGGAACTGGACGAGCGCGTGATCGAAGCCGGCCGCGCGCTGAACGCCAGCCGCGAGCAGCACCGCAGCCTGGAGCGCCAGGCGCAGGAAGCGACCTTCTCGCAGCGCACGCTCGAAGCGCGCCGCGGCGAACTCAACCGCTCCATCGAAACCGCGGCGCAGCAAGTCGTGTCGCTGACCGACGAAGACGAGCGCGCACGCGCAGAGCTGAGCCGCCTGTCCGACGCCGCCGCGCAGGCCGGCCTGCAGGACGCACTTGCGCTCAAGCTCGAACGCGAAGCCGCGCTGGGCTCGGCACGCAGCCAGTACGACGACCTCACGCTCAAGCTGCGTGCCAGCGACGAGCGCCGCCTGCAGCTGGAGCGCGAACTCGATCCGCTGCGCCAGCGCATCACCGAATTCCAGCTCAAGGAACAGGCCGCGCGCCTGGGCGTGGAGCAATACCAGCAGTTGCTGGACGACGCCGGCGCCGACCTCGAGGCCATCGAGCAGTCGATCGAGACCGACAAGGTGCGCCTGACCGGCCTGCAGAGCGAAATCGACCGCCTCAACCGCGAAGTGGTCGCGCTCGGCGCGGTGAACCTGGCCGCGCTCGACGAACTGGCTATCGCCAGCGAGCGCAAGATCTTCCTCGATGCCCAATCGGCCGACCTGAATGAAGCCATCGGCACGCTCGAAGACGCCATCCGCAAGATCGACGCCGAAACGCGCGACCTGCTCGGGGGCACCTTCAAGATCGTCAACGACCACTTCAGCCGCATGTTCCCCGAGCTGTTCGGCGGCGGCAATGCCAAGCTGATGATGACCGGCGACGAGATCCTCGACTCGGGCGTGCAGGTGATGGCGCAGCCGCCCGGCAAGAAGAACCAGACCATCCACCTGCTCTCGGGCGGCGAGAAGGCGCTCACGGCCATTGCGCTGGTGTTTGCCATCTTCCAGCTGAACCCGGCGCCTTTCTGCCTGCTGGACGAAGTGGACGCGCCGCTGGACGACGCGAACACCGAGCGCTATGCCAAACTCGTCACCGCCATGAGCCGTGAAACCCAGTTCCTCTTCATCAGCCACAACAAGATCGCCATGGAAATGGCCGAGCAACTGATCGGCGTGACGATGCAGGAGCAGGGCGTGTCGCGCATCGTGGCGGTCGACATGGAGGCGGCGGCTTCCATGGTGGCTGCGGCCTGAGCCGGGCGGCACACCGATGAGCAGCCTCACTCTCGCCCTGACCATCCTCGGCGGCCTCGTTCTCGCGGCCGTCGTTGCCTACAACACGCTGATGTCGCGCCGCAATGCGCCGCGCCAGCCCGACGCGGTCGACATCGCGCTGGCCGATGCGGAACGCGCGATGTCCGGCTCGGCCGACGGCCTGGAGCCGACGCTGCATGTCGATCCGAACCAGGTGCCGGGCAGCGACCGCCATGAGCCGCTGTTCGACCCCGACCTGCCGGCGCCCAGCGGCATGCCCGTGCCGACCGGCGAGCGCCGCGGCGGGCTCGACCCGCTGATCGACGTGATCGCGCCTATCTCGCTCGACGGCCTGGCCTCGGGCGACGCCGCCATCGCCGCCATGCCGCCGACGCGGCGCGCGGGCAGCAAGCCGGTGGCCATCGAGGGCCTCAACGAACACAACGGCCAGTGGGAGCCGCCCGTGCCGGGGCAGCGCTACAGGGCGTTCCAGGTCGGCGTGCAGCTGGCCAACCGCACCGGCGCGCTCAACGAGATCGAGTACTCCGAATTCGTGGTCAAGGCGCAGGCCTTTGCCGATGCCGTCAACGGGGCGCCCGAGTTTCCTGAAATGCTCGACGAAGTGGCGCGCGCCCGTGAGCTCGACCAGTTCGCCAGCGCGCACGATGCGCAACTGGGCTTCGTGCTGCGCGCGCTGCATGCCGCATGGAGCCCCGGCTACGTGCAGCAGAACGCGGCGCGGCTGGGCTTCGTGGCCGGCATCATCCCGGGGCGCATGGTGCTGCCGACGGGCGAGGTCGGGCTGCCGCCCATCCTGGGGCTGGCCTTCGACACGCAGGCGGCGCTGGCAGACGATCCGGCCCAGTCGGCCATTCGCGAGCTGAGCCTGAGCCTGGACGTTCCGCAGGTCGATCGCGCCGAAGAGCCGTTCCGCCGCATGCGCGAAGCCGCCGCCACGCTCGCGCGCGAGATGGACGGCGTGGTCACCGACAGCGACGGCCAACTGCTGCGCGAAGAGACCATGGACGTGATCGGCAACGACCTCGAGCAGCTCTACGACACGCTCGACGGGCGCGACCTCGCGGCGGGATCGCCGCTGGCGCGCCGCCTCTTCAGCTAATTCGGACTTTCCGGAGACACCCATGACATCGCGCGACGAAGCGGCACGCGAAGCCGCCGCACTGAGCGAACAGCTCCACCGGCACGCCAACCTGTATTACGTGCTTGACGCGCCCGAACTGCCGGACGCCGAGTACGACAAGCTGTTCCAGCGCCTGCAGGCCATCGAGGCCGAATACCCCGACCTGCGCACGCCCGACTCGCCGACACAGCGGGTGGGCGGCAAGGTGCTCGACGGCTTCACCAAGGTGCGCCACAAGGTGCCGATGCTGTCGATCCGCACCGAGACCGACATCACGCCCGGCGGCGCCAGCGCCTTCGATGCGCGGGTGCGCAAGGAACTCGGTTTGGCCGAGGACGGACCGCAGGTGGCGTATGTCTGCGAACTCAAGTTCGACGGCCTGGCCATGAACCTGCGCTACGAAAACGGCGTGCTGGTGCAGGCCGCGACCCGCGGCGACGGCGAGGTCGGCGAAGAGGTCACGCAGAACATCCGCACGGTGCGCGAGATTCCGCTGCGCCTGAACGGCAAGGCGCCACCCGTGGTCGAAGTGCGCGGCGAGGTCTACATGAAGCGTGCCGACTTCGACGCGCTCAACGAGCGCCAGCGCGAGAAGATCGCGGCCGGGCAGAAGAACGAGAAGGTGTTCGTCAATCCGCGCAACGCGGCGGCGGGCGCGGTGCGCCAGCTCGACCCGGCGATTGCCGCGGCGCGGCCCTTGAGCTTCTTTGCCTATGGGCTGGGCGAAGTCACGCCGGCAAGCGAAGGCGGCCCCGATTGCCCGACCCAGTTCGACTGGCTGGCGCAGTTCAAGGCCTGGGGCTTCCCGGTCGCCCAGCAGACGGCGCGGGCCACCGGCGCCATCGAGCTGATCGCTTTCCACGAGAACATCGGCCGCCAGCGCGACGCCTTGCCCTACGACATCGACGGCGTGGTCTACAAGGTCGACAGCATCGAGCTGCAGCGGCAGCTGGGCTTCGTCACCCGCGAGCCGCGCTGGGCCGTGGCCCACAAGTACCCGGCGCAGGAGCAGTTGACCGAGGTGCTCGGCATCGAAATCCAGGTCGGTCGCACCGGCAAGCTGACGCCGGTGGCCAAGCTGGCGCCGGTATTCGTCGGCGGCGTGACCGTGACCAACGCCACGCTGCATAACGAGGACGAAGCCCGCCGCAAGGACGTGCGCGTGGGCGACACCGTCATCGTGCGCCGCGCCGGCGACGTGATTCCCGAAGTGGTCGGCGTGGTGCCCGAGAGCCTTGCCAAGCCCGACGATCAGCGCGGCCCGCTGTTCACCATGCCGCACAAGTGCCCGGTGTGCGGTTCGGAAGCCGTGCGCGAGGAAGGCGAGGTCGACTACCGCTGCACCGGCGGCTTGTTCTGCGCGGCGCAGCGCAAGGAAGCGATCCTGCATTTCGCGGCGCGGCGCGCGGTCGACGTCGACGGGCTGGGCGACAAGCTGGTGGAGCAACTGGTCGACGCGAACCTGATCCGCACCTTGCCCGACCTCTACAAGCTGGGCTTCACCACGCTGGCGGGCCTGGACCGCATGGCGGAGAAATCGGCCAAGAACCTGGTCGATGCGCTCGAGGCGTCGAAGAAGACCACGCTGCCGCGCTTCCTGTTCGGCCTGGGCATTCGCCATGTGGGCGAGAGCACCGCGAAAGACCTGGCCAAGCACTTCGGCAAGCTGGACGGCATCATGGACGCGACCGAAGAGCAGTTGCTCGAGGTGAACGACGTCGGTCCGGTGGTCGCCCAGAGCCTGCGCACCTTCTTCGACCAGCCGCACAACCGCGAGGTGGTCGAGCAACTGCGCGCCTGCGGCCTGACATGGGAAGAGGGCGAGCCCGAGGCCCGTGCGCCCAAGCCGTTGGCGGGCCTGACCTTCGTCATCACCGGTACCCTTCCTACGCTGGGCAGGGACGAAGCGAAGGATAAATTGGAAGCAGCCGGAGCCAAGGTGGCCGGCTCCGTCAGCAAGAAAACCCACTACCTCGTTGCGGGCGAAGACGCCGGCAGCAAGCTCGACAAAGCCAGGGAAATCGGGGTCGAGGTGATCGACGAGGCGCGTATGCTGGAAATCCTGGCGAAGGGAGCGGTGGATTAAGGGGAGCTTCAGGTTCTCCTTACCGGTCGTTACCTGACTTCATCCGAGCGCAGTCAACAGGGGCTACAACCTGGCGTTGAAAGAAAACTGAAAGGCCACAAGGAGAGTCCCTCATGCAAAAAATTCGTGTTCTTGGTGCCTGCATTGCGCTCGGCGGCGTCGCGCTGCTGACCGGCTGTGTGGGCGTGCCGGGCGACCCCTATTACGGGGGCGGCTACTCGTCGGGGCCTTACTACAGCGAGCCTTCGCCCGTGGTGGTGGCGCCGGCGCCGGTCTACATCAACGGTGGTGCTTATTACGATGGTCGCCGTCCCTACTATCGCGACCGTCCGTACTACAACCGGCCTGCCTATCCTGCAGTGCGTCCGGGTTATCCCTACCCAGGTGCCGGGCGCCCGCCGCCGCCTGCGTGGGGCGGTGGTCGCCCAGGCGTGGTGCCGCCCGCGGTGCTGCCTCCGGGAGCGACCCGGCCGAACCCCAACGCCCACCTGTGGACGTCGCCGGACCAGAAGGGTACGACGCCTCCGTGATTGATCCCGTGGCGGGCCAAGGTCGCGGGCCTGTCGCGATAATCCCGCCATGGCCATCCGCGAAATCCTGAAAATGGGCGACCCCCGGCTGCTGCGCATCGCGCAGCCGGTCGCCGCCTTCGACACCGACGAACTGCACCTGCTGGTGCGCGACATGTTCGAAACCATGCATGCGGTCAACGGCGCGGGTCTCGCGGCGCCGCAGATAGGCGTCGACCAGCAGCTCGTGATCTTCGGCACCGATGTCGTCAACCCCCGCTATCCTGACGCACCGCCCGTGCCCCGCACGGTGCTGCTGAACCCCGTCATCACGCCGCTGAACGACGAGGAAGAAGAGGGCTGGGAAGGGTGCCTGTCGGTGCCGGGCCTGCGCGGCGTGGTGCCGCGCTTTGCCAACATCCGCTATACCGGCTTCGATCCTTACGGCGACCCGATCGACCGGGTTGCCACCGGCTTTCATGCACGCGTGGTGCAGCACGAGGTCGACCACCTGCTGGGCAAGCTGTACCCGATGCGGGTGCGCGATTTCTCGCGCTTCGGCTACACCGAGGTCCTGTTTCCAGGCCTCGATGCCGATGACGACGATTGAAGCCTAGTTGTATTTGCTGCTCAGCGCGAAGCGTCCGCCGCCCATGAAGGCGAGGGCGAGCGCCGCGAAGAGGAACATGCCTTGCAGTTCCAGCGCCCAGCCGCCTTGCTTGCCGAGCGCGGTCAGGTCCTTCATGTGGACCAGCGCAAAAGCCACCAGCATGTTGATGGCCACGATCCAGGCGGCAGGGCGCGTGTACAGGCCGATGATCAGCAGCACCGGCGCCACCACTTCACCGATGTAGACGAGATAGGCCAGCGCGCCGGGCAGCCCGTGCTGGGCCAGCATGCCCGAGATGAAGCCGACGCCGCCCTGCAGCTTGGCAATGCCGTGCAGCAGGATCAGGACGCCGAGCGAAACGCGCAGGATGAACTTGCCGGTGTCGTCGGATTTGACCATTTGAGTAGGTTCCAGGTGAAGTGATTCGAGGGCCGTATGGTAGTGAACCTGGGCTGCGCGCGGCGGCATATGTATCCAACCCGGAGTTCTTTGGCAGAGTCCGGTAACGCCCCGTACACTGCCTTTTGCTTACTGTTGAGGAGAACACCAATGATGAACACCCGATTCCGCCCGGCGCTGCTTGCCGCCGCCTCCGTCATCGCTTTCGCCGCAGCCGCGCCGGCCTTCGCTGGCAAGACGCTCGACGCGGTCAAGCAGCGCGGCACCGTCAAATGCGGCGTGACCAACGGGGTGGCGGGTTTCTCGGCACCGGACACGCAGGGCAACTGGTCGGGCCTCGATGTCGACACCTGCCGCGCCATCGCCGCGGCCGTGCTCGGCGACGGCAAGAAGGTCGACTTCGTGCCGCTCAATTCGCAGCAGCGCTTCTCGGCCCTGCAGGCCGGCGAAATCGACATCCTCGCGCGCAACACCACCTGGACGCTCACGCGCGACGCCTCGCTGGGCTTCAACTTCACCACCATCACCTACTACGACGGCCAGGGCTTCCTGGTGCCCAAGAAGCTCAAGGTGACGAGCGCCAAGCAGCTCAAGAACGCCACCATCTGCACGCAGTCGGGCACCACCAACGAGAAGAACGTGTCGGACTACTTCCGCGCGCAGGGCATCCCGGTCAAGACCGTGGTGTTCGAGAGCTTCGAGGCTTCTTTCAAGGCCTTCTTCTCCGGCCGCTGCCAGGCCTTCACGACCGACGCCTCGGCACTGGCCGGCCTGCGCAACAAGGAGGCGCCCAACCCCGACGACTACGTCATCCTGCCCGAGTTGATCTCCAAGGAGCCGCTGGCACCGCTGGTGCGCCGCGGCGACGACGAGTGGTTCGCCATCGCCAAGTGGGTGCCCAACGCGCTCATCGAGGCCGAGGAGGCCGGTGTCACGCAGGCCAACGCCGACGAGCTCAAGGCCAACAGCAAGGACCCGGCGCAGCAACGCCTGGTCGGCACCGGTGAAGACCTCGGCAAGCTGCTGGGCCTGGACAAGGAATGGTCTTTCCGCGCCATCAAGGCCGTGGGCAACTACGGCGAGATGTTCGAGCGCAACGTCGGGCCCAAGTCTGTGCTGAAGCTGCCGCGCGGCTCCAACAACCTCTGGAGCAAGGGCGGCCTGATCTACGCACCCCCGGTCAGGTGATGCCTCCCCCAGGCTTCGCGCACTTCGTGTCGCTGCGCCACCCCCCTCGCCGGGGGCAACACCTGCGGCCCGGCGAAGCCGGTTCCGCGGTGTTCCTGGCATTTGATCGCAGCAGGTCCGCGAGCTGATGGCAATGCGCAGAGATGCCGTTGCCTCGTCGCGCCGCGGCGTCTGGCTGGCCTGGGCGGTGCAGGTGCTGCTGGTGCTGGCCGTGGTGGCCGGTGCCGTCTGGGTGGTGCACCACGCGCTCGAGGTGCTCCGCGCGCGCGGCGTTCGCTCGGGCTTCGATTTCCTGACCGAGCCCGCGGGCTTTTCCATCAGCGAGGGCTGGCTCGATTTCGATGCCAGCCAGCCGTTCTGGCGCGCCTTTCTCGCGGGCCTGATCAACACGGTGCGCGCGGCGGTGCCGGCGGCCATTTTCTCGGTGGTGCTCGGCACGCTGATCGGTATCGGCAGGCTCGCGCCGCATGTGCTGCTGCGCGGCATCTGCACCGCGTATGTGGAGCTGCTGCGCAATGTGCCGCTGCTGGTGCAACTGCTGATGCTGGCCTTCGCGATGGCGAACCTGCTGCCCGATCCGACCGAGCCCGTGCACCTGCTGCCGGGCGTGTGGCTCAGCAAGGGCGGCTTGAGCGTGCCTTGGCCCGTGGCGGCCGAGGGCGGCTGGTGGCCTACGCATTTCGAGTGGCCGGAGCGCGGTAATTTCGGCGTGAGCGGCGGTGCCGCGCTGAGCCCGGAGTACGTGACCATCGTTGCCGGGCTGACTTTCTATTCGGCGGCGTTCGTGGCGGAAATCGTGCGCGCCGGCATCCTCTCGGTTTCACAGGGCCAGGTGCTGGCGGGGCAGGCACTGGGTCTTTCTTCGGGGCAGCAGTTGCGCATCGTGATCCTGCCGCAGGCGTTGCGGGTGATCGTGCCTTCGCTGACCAATCAGCTGCTGAGCCTGACCAAGAACTCTTCGCTCGCGGTGGCCGTCGGCTATCCGGAGCTGGTGTCGGTGGCCAACACCACCATCGGCTCCAATGGCCGCGCCTTCGAGTGCATTGCCATCATCATGGCGGTCTACCTGCTGCTCTCGCTGCTGATTTCCTTCGGAATGAACCGCTACAACGCGCGCGTCGCGCTGCGAGGGTGGCGATGAGGAATGTCGCGCAAGGCCCCATCGCGTGGCGCAGCGAACTCTGGGGTTCGCCGCTGCGTGCGCTGGCGACGGTGCTGCTGCTTGCGCTGCTGGCGTGGGGCGGCTTCCATGTCGTCGAATGGGGCGTGGTGCATGCGGTGTTCCGTCCCGATGCCGAGGCCTGCCGCGCGGTGCAGCACGGCGCCTGCTGGGGTGTGGTGGCCGAGAAGTGGCGGCCGATGCTTTTCGGGCGCTTTCCGTATGAAGAGCAATGGCGGCCGGCGGTCGCGGTGGTCGTGCTGTCGGCCGTCACCGTGCTCAGCGCCTGGCCGCGCAGCTGGCGTTGGTGGCTGGCGCCGCTGTGGATTGTCGCGCTGCTGCTGTTCGTGCTGCTGATGCGCGGCGGCGTGCTGGGGCTGAGCGGCGTGCCGACCAGCCGATGGGGCGGCCTGCCTTTGACCATCGGGCTCGCCGTCGTGGGACTGGCGCTGGCCTTTCCACTCGCGTTGCTGCTGGCATTGGGTCGCCGCTCGGGCTGGCCGGTGGTGCGCACGCTGAGCGCGAGCTACATCGAGCTGGTGCGGGGCGTGCCGCTGATCTCGGTGCTGTTCATGGCCTCGTTCCTGCTGCCGCTGTTGTGGCCGGCCGGCTGGCAGCCCGACGTGCTGGTGCGCGTGCTCGCGGGCCTCACGCTGTTCGTGGCCGCCTATCTGGCCGAGATCATCCGCGGTGGCCTGCAGGCGGTGCCGCGCGGGCAGACCGAAGTGGCGATGGCGCTGGGCTTCGGCCGCTGGCCGGTGCAGCGCGACATCGTGCTGCCGCAGGCGCTGCGCCTGGTGGTGCCGGCGCTGACCAACAGCGTGGTCGGCACGCTGAAAGACACTTCGCTGGTCACCGTGGTCGGCCTGTTCGAGTTGACCGGTGCGCTGGGGCTGGCACTGGGCGGCGACCCGACGTGGCGGCCTTTCTACCTCGAGGGCTACCTTTTCATCGCGGCCGTGTACTGGGTGCTGTGCTTCGGGCTCTCGCGCTACAGCGTGTGGCTCGAAAAGCGCCTGTCGGCGGCGCCCTGAGCCGGGCGTCGGCCAGCTGCGGTACACTCCTGGCCTTCATGTCGAGCCTCAACCTCAACCCCGCATCCAACGCAGCCCTGATGGCTCGCATGATGCCGCCTGCCTCCGCGCAGGCGATGGTTGTTGCTCGAATGATTACCACCATTACCACCGCGGTCACCTGACACGCGCAGGTGGCCGTTCCGGCAGCCACCTGGTGTATCGCTCTCTCCCCGAACGAATGAACCCAGCTCTGGCAGCTGGGTTTTGTTTTTTCGTCTGGAGATGTCCATGTACCGCGATCCCGTTGAATCCCTCGAGCCCTTGCACAGCCGCCGTCCCGCGGCCATTCGTACCCTGCGCGTGGGGATGATCGGCATCGGCACCGTGGGCTCCGGCACCTTCCGCGTGCTGGCGCGCAACCGGGCCGACATCGCGGCGCGGGCCGGCCGTTCGATCGAGCTCGTGATCGTCGCGGCGCGCAACCTGGCGCGGGCCGTTGGTATCGTGGGCGAGGGCGTTGCGCTCACGGCCGACGCGATGCACGTGGCCACGCACCCCGATGTCGACGTGGTGGTGGAAGTGGCCGGCGGCACCGGCCCCGCGCGCGACTGGGTGCTGGCCGCCATCGCGCACGGCAAGCACGTGGTGACGGCCAACAAGGCCCTGCTGGCCGTGCATGGCACCGAGATCTTCGCGGCCGCGCGCGAGCAAGGCGTGGTCGTCGCCTACGAAGGCGCGGTGGCCGTGAGCATTCCCATCATCAAGGCGCTGCGCGAAGGGCTCGCGGGCAACCGCATTGAATGGGTGGCGGGCATCATCAACGGCACCACCAATTTCATCCTCAGCAAGATGCGCGACGAGGGCCTGGACTTTGCCGCCGCGCTCGCGCAGGCCCAGGCGCTGGGCTATGCCGAAGCCGACCCGACCTTCGACATCGAAGGCATCGACGCCGCCCACAAGCTGACCCTGCTCGCGGCCAACGCATTCGGCATGCCGCTGCGCTTTGCCGACGCGCAGGTCGAGGGCATCACCGGCCTGCAGGGCATCGACGTGGCCTGCGCCGAGCAACTCGGCTTTTGCATCAAGCTGCTGGGCGTGGCGCGCCGGCAGGCGTCGGGCGTCGAGCTGCGCGTGCAGCCCGTGCTCGTGCCCGCCGATCACCTGATGGCGCATGTGAAGGGATCGATGAACGCGGTCATGGTCAAGAGCGATGCGGCGGGCCTCACGATGTACTACGGCGCCGGCGCAGGTTCGGAGCAGACGGGATCGGCCGTGATCGCCGACCTCGTGGACGTGGCGCGGCTCGACGGCGTCGATGCCGCCCAGCACGTGCCGCACCTGGGCGTCCATGCGCATGCGACGAACGCCTTGACGGTGCTGCCGCGCGCCGCGGTCGACACCTTGCACTACCTGCGCGTGCCGGTGCACGCCGTGAGCCAGATCCAGGCGGTCACGGCCTGCCTTGCAGAGCAGAAGGTGCCGGTGCGTCAGGTCGCGCTGGCGGCCGAGTCCGCTGGCGCGGGGCCCCAGGTGCTGGTGCTGACCGGGCAGGTGACGCAGGGCACGTTGGACCTCGCGGTGCACGCGCTGCAGGAACACGCGGCGGTGGCCGGAGCCGTGACGACGCTGCGGGTGGAAGAGCTCGCCGAGTGAGCCTTTTCAGGTCTTGAGGCGCGGCGCGAGCTCGGCATAGCCCGTCGTCGCGTCGTGCGTCCGGCTGAAATGCCACTCGGGCAGCCACGCAACCAGCACCTCGGCGGTCGTGCGCACGGTGCACCCCGGCGCCGCGTGCCCGCCGAAGACGCGCCCATCGGCATCCGACACGCTGATGTGCAGGTGCGAGCCGTCCGGCGACAGGCTGCCCGCCAGCGTGAGGATTTCCAGATCGCCTTCGATGCGCGCGGCGTTCTCCGCGCCCGCGAACCGGATGCTCGCGCCACGCAGGCTGCCGATGCCCGAGACCACGAAGGCCGCGTCGTCGCCGCCTTTCTTTAGCGCCGCGTCGAGCGACGCGCGCAGGTCGTCGCCCGGATTCAGCCGCAGCACCAGCGTCCGCATGCGCTCAACCGCCCGACAGCGCTCCATCGACCACCTGCTGCGCTTCTTCGAGAATGCGCGCCAGATGATCCGGGCCCTTGAAGCTCTCGCCGTAGATCTTGTAGATGTTCTCCGTGCCCGAGGGCCGCGCCGCGAACCAGCCGTTCGCGGTCACCACCTTCACGCCGCCGATGGCCGCGCCGTTGCCCGGCGCATGGCTCAGCAC
Source organism: Variovorax paradoxus (assembly GCF_022009635.1). Classification (NCBI taxonomy): domain Bacteria; kingdom Pseudomonadati; phylum Pseudomonadota; class Betaproteobacteria; order Burkholderiales; family Comamonadaceae; genus Variovorax; species Variovorax paradoxus. Next base: position 4,210,394 of record NZ_CP091716.1, on the reverse strand, counting down.
GTCGACAATCTTGTCGCCCGCCAGCTCGGTCGACTTGATCTGCGCGGGAGACAGGTTTGAGAGCCGCTTCTTCTGCTCGACCGTGGCCGCAGCGTCCACGCGGTCCGACACCGGCTGGCCCAGCGCCTGCGTCAGCTCGGCATAGCGCTCGCCGGGGTCGCGGCCGGTGCGCGCCGCAATCTCGGCGGAGAGCAGGGCGGGCACCATGCCGTCCTTGTCGGTGGTCCACACCGAGCCGTCCTTGCGCAGGAAGGTTGCGCCCGCGCTTTCCTCGCCGCCGAAGGCCAGCGACGCATCGACCAGTCCGTCGACGAACCACTTGAAGCCCACGGGCACCTCGTACAGCTTGCGCCCGAGCCGCGCGGTGACGCGATCGATCATCTGGCTGCTCACCACCGTCTTGCCGACGGCCGCCTGCGCCGGCCATTGCGGGCGGTGCGTGTAGAGGTAGTCGATCATCACCGCGAGGTAGCTGTTCGGCTGCATCAGCCCAGTGCTGCCCGAGACCACGCCGTGACGGTCGTGGTCGGTGTCGCAGGCGAAGGCGATGCCGAAGCGGTCCTTCAGCGCGATGAGCTTGTGCATCGCATCGGGCGACGACGGGTCCATGCGGATGCGGCCGTCCCAGTCGAGCGACATGAATCGGAAGGTGGGGTCGACCTCCTGGCTCAGCACGTTCAGGCGGTTCAGCTTGTAGCGCTCGGCGATTGCCGGCCAGTAGTGCACGCCCGCACCGCCCAGCGGATCGACGCCAAGATCGATGGCCACGCCGCGGATGGCGTCCATGTCGAGCACCTGCGCCAGGTCTTCGACATAGGTGTTCAGGTAGTCATGCCGGTGCGTGGTGTCGGCGCGCAGTGCTTGTGCGAGCGGCAGGCGCTTCACGCCTTCGAGGTTGTTGGCCAGCATCTTGTTGGCCGCGGCCTCGACGGCCGAAGTGATGTCGGTGCCGGCCGGTCCGCCGTTGGGCGGGTTGTACTTGAAGCCGCCGCTTTCGGGCGGGTTGTGCGAAGGCGTGATGACGATGCCGTCGGCCAGACCTTCGGTGCGCCCGCGGTTGTAGACCAGGATGGCGTGCGAGACGGCCGGCGTGGGCGTGTATTCGTCGTCCTTCGAGATCATCAGCTCGACGCCGTTGGCGGCCAGCACTTCCACCGCGCTGTTGAACGCCGGCGTCGACAGCGCATGCGTGTCGATGCCCAGGAACAGCGGGCCGTCGATGCCTTTTTGCCTGCGGTAGTCGCAGATCGCCTGGCTGATGGCCAGCACATGCCATTCGTTGAACGCGTTGTCGAACGACGAGCCGCGATGGCCCGAGGTGCCGAAGGCCACCCGCTGGGCCGGCACGGACGGATCGGGCCGGCCGGTGTAGTAGGCCGAGATCAGGCGCGGCACATTGACCAGCAGGTCGAGCGGGGCGGGCTGGCCCGCGAGGGGATTGGTGGCTTGGCTCATGTCGATGGAAAGTCGAAGTTGATCAGGTCGCCGATGCGTTCGATGGTGATGTCGGCGGGAGCGTAGGCGGCAATGGCCTGCGCATCCAGCGCATAGTGCCCCTGCCGCACGAAGACCGTCGTCAGACGGGGCCCCCAGACGGCCTTCATGGCCGAGAGAATGCGCAGCTTGTCGTCGATCATCACGTAATGCCTGGCGGGGTGGCTTTGCGCGACGGCGTCGAGCATTTCTTCCTTGTGCACGTAGATCAGCACGCGGCCTTCGGTGGCGTCCCACAGGCCCGAGCGCTGCACCTTGCGCGGCTGGAACACCACGTCGCCGTCGGACAGTATCACCGTGGGGCCGTGCCGGCGCAGGTGCTTCAGCGCATCGAGCGCGCCGGGATAGAGGCGGTCGGCGAAGGGGTAGTCGATCAGGAAGCCCGACATCAGCAGCAGGCGCGAGTCGCTCATGCCGCGGCGGCTTTCCTCGGCACGGTAGCGCTGCAGCGCGCCCAGGTAGTCGACATAGCCGAGCTCGGCGCGCAGCGCCTCCAGCGCGTCCCAGTAGCGGGCGGAGCTTTCGGCGCCGAAGTTCTCCTCGAGATGGGCGCGAAGGTCGGCGATGACGCGGTCGTTGTCGAGCAGGGTGTTGTCGACGTCGATCAGGAAAACGGTGGCGGGAGGCTGTGTCATGAGGTGTGCGGCCGATGGCCGGGGCTGCGCGCGTCGCATCCAGCATACGCCTGGCGGCCAAGGCCCGGCCATGGCCATGCGAATTAGTTGATGCCTTGCGGCCCGCTGGCTTAACCTCTGCCGCAGAACAGGCTCCCGACTCGATTCCCGGAGGAAATGAATGCATATGACGAACGGCCGCTACCTCGCCCTGGCCACCCTCGTGCTCGCGCTTGCCGGCTGCCAGTCACCTCCTGCCGACCGGCCGCTGACCTCCGAAGTGCCCGAGCCGCCCGGCTTCGCGCCGCCGCCCGAGACCTGCCAGGCCGGCGCCGCGCGCTTCGGCCTCGGACTGCGTGTTTCCCCTTTGCTGATCGAGGAAATGCGCCAGCGTGCCGGTGCCCGGATGGCCCGTACCGTGCTGCCCGCCGATTCCCCCGATCCGGCCCAGGACGCCACGCGGCTCAACATCCAGGTGGAGGCCGCAGGCCGCGTGGTGGGTGCATATTGCGGTTAGGCGCGAAGAGAAAGCCCTTTTTTGCATGCACATGTGTTGTGCGCACACAGCGGCTGTCACAAATCCGCGCTCCAAAGCGCCGAACGGCCAGAATTGGGAGAACAATAGCTCGCGACTTTCCGGAGCCACAGTCTTTTGTCGATCAAGCAACCCCCCGTCTCTCTGCCGTCGCATTACGACGGTTCAGCACGCCTGCCGCCAGATGAAGTGCTGCGTCCCCTGATGGACGACTGGGCACGTGCGGGCAAGCGCCTCGCGGCCGTCTGCTATCTCGACGTCGATCGTTTCGCCGAGCTCAACGACCGCCTCGGCATGGTTGCCGGCAATGCGGCGCTCGAAGAGGTCGCGCGCCGCATCAAGGCACAGCTGCCGCGCGAAAGCGTCATGGCCCGCGTGGGCGGTGACGAGTTCGCGGCGGTGTTCGCCGGCCTGGGCACCTCGCAATGCGCGCAGGTGCTCGAACGCATCCAGAACGCGCTGGCCGAGCCCTGGACCTGGCGCGACCAGACAGCCAGCATCGACGCCAGCATCGGCGCGATGATGCTCGACAGCAATGGCCCGCCGCCCGAGATCGCATTGCGCCAGGCGCAGCACGCGGCCTTCTTCGCCAAGCGCGCCGCCGACGGCAAAGTCCATTACTTCGACGCTCCGCAGGCACGCGCCGACGAGCAGGTGGTGCGCGAGCGCCAGCGCATTCAAGAGGGGCTGCTGCAGGGCGAGTTCTTCCTGGTCTACCAGCCGAAGGTCGACATGCGCCGCGGCGAGGTCGTCGGCGTCGAGGCGCTCATCCGCTGGCAGCATCCGGAGCGCGGCCTGCTGCCGCCGATCCAGTTCGTGCCGCTCATCGAAGACGACGCACTGGTCGAGCAGGTCGGCGACTGGGCCATCGCCACCGCGCTGTGGCAGGCGCACCAGTGGCGCCTGGCGGGTCTGCAGGTGTCGGTCAGCGTGAACGTGGCGCCGCGCCACATGATGCGCTGGGACTTCGTCGATCGCCTCGCACGCCACCTCTCGCAGTTTCCCAAGCTGGGCGCGGGCATGCTCGAGCTGGAGATTCTCGAGACCACTGCCATCAGCCAGTTCGCCAACGTGGCGCTGTTCGTCGAGGCCTGCAAGGCGCTGGGCGTGGGCGTGACCATCGACGACTTCGGCACCGGCTATTCGTCGCTGACCTACCTGCGCCAACTGCCGGTGTCGGCCGTGAAGATCGACCAGTCCTTCGTGCGCGGCATGCTCGACAACGCGCAGGACCGGGCCATCGTGCAGGGCATCCTGGCGCTGCTGCATGCGCTGGGGCTCACGGCCGTGGCCGAGGGCGTCGAAACGGTGAAGCAGGGCGAGGCGCTGCTCGCCATGGGCTGCACGCTGGCCCAGGGCTACGGCATCGCCATGCCGATGGCCGCCAAGGACATCGTGAAATGGGTCGCCGCCTACGAGAGCGCACCCCTGTGGGGCCGCGACACCAGCACGCCGGACGAACCGGCGCTCGCGGCACCCGCCACGACCCCACCCCCGCAGGACCCACCCGCGGCCTGAACCGAAGTGCAGAAAGCCAGCAGGCCCCGCGCGGGGCCTGCTGGCTTTCTTCTTTCTCTTACAGCAGCGGCGTGTAGGGCGAGACCATCGGGCTCAGCGAGGTTCCGCCGCCCAGGCTCGGCACGCCCAGGTTGTTGGAACCGCCGAACACATAGCGCAGGTACATGCTGCCGGTGAACTGGCGGTAGTTCTGCGCGTTGTTGAAGCCCAGCGCGCCGCCCAGGAACATCTTCGGCGCCAACTGGTACTCGAGCACCGCGCCGAAGTTGTAGGCCAGGCCGGTCTTCGAGCTGCTCGGGTACATGCCGTTGTACACCGCGCTGCTCAGGCCCAGTGCCAGGGCGCCGTCCGCCACGCGCTGCGCGTCGGCGTTGCGCGAGGGATCGGTCGGGAAGTAGGGCGACGATTTCTGGGTGAACGACTGCACGCCCAGCGACGCGTTCACGCGCCACGAGAAGCGGCTGGCGCGGCCGGTCCAGTCGACCGGGAAGGCCACGCTCACGAAGCTCTGCGGGCTGAAGTAGCCGCCTTGCCCGAAGGTGTAGTAGCTCAGGTTCTTCTGGTAGCCCATGAGCCCGATGTTCATGCCCAGCGTGAGCTTGGAGCCCGGGCTGTCCAGCAGGTGCAGGTAGGCGCCGCCGCCGGTTTCCACGCGCGAGTTGCTCGCCACGTTCTTGCCGGTGAGGCTGTGCGCCGCCAGATAGCTGTAGATGCCGTAGGTGCCGTCGTCGTAGCCGATGTCGCCGCGCACGCCGGTGGCCACCACACCGCCCCAGCGGTCGCCGGTGCGGCCATCCTTGGCGCCGGCGAAGGACAGCACGCTGTCGGTCACCGCGCGGCGGGAGATGTCGGCCTTGTAGTTCCAGGAGTCGCCGAAGCTGCCCTTGAAGGTCGCGTTGCCGACCACGTTGGTGGTGGGAAAGCCCAGCGGCGTGGTGCCGATGCCGCCTTCGAAGTTCTTGCCCTCGTAGCCCACGTTCAGCCCCACGCCCGCGGCGTTCTGCTGGCCCGGCGTGGTCTGGCTGGCGATCGAGTTGTAGAAGGCCGTCGGGCCGCCGCCGAAGCGGCTGGCGGTCGAGTAGGTTGAAGAGGGCGTGCCGGCATCGACCACCGTGGGCGTGACGCCGACGACGATCTTGCCTTCGCCGACCGGGAAGCGCGCCTGGATCGGCAGCTGGAAGTCGGAGAGCTGGCTCAGGCCAGCTTCGCCCGCGCGGTTGCGGAAGACGGTGCCCGCGGTGAGGCTCACTGCGCGCTGCGACTCCAGGTCCTGCAGTTCCGACTGCAGCGAGTTCGCCGGCGCGGGGGCCGTGCGCAGCGGTGCGTTCCAGCTCGGCTCGCTGCGCGGCGGCGTATTGGCCTGCGCATAGGCCGCGTTGGCCGATGGATACGCGGCCGGCGGATAGCCCGGCGCGGGATAGCCGGCCTGCTGCTGCGGATACCCGGCAGGCTGCGCCTGCGGAATGTAGACCGGCTGCCCGCCCGGCTGCGCCACATACGCCGAAGCCTGCGGCGTGTTGTTGGCGGCCTTGCTGTTGCGCGCGGTGCGCGTGGCGGCGGTGGTGCGGCCCTTGGTATTCGATGTTGCGGCGGGCGCGGCGCCCCACGGCAGCGCACCCGGTGCTGCCGCCATCGGGGCAGCCGGGTAGGCGGCGGGATAGGCGCCGGCAGGGTATGCAGCCGCAGGGTAGGCCGGATAAGCCGAATTCGCCGCGACCGGATAAGACACCGGCTGCGAGCGTGCCTGCGCGAACGGATTGCCTCCGGCCGCCGGCGGATAACCCGTCGGCACGGCCGCGCTCGGCGCACCGCCGGTCATGCCCGCGAACGGGTTGGCGGGCGGCATCTGCGACGCCATGCCGCCCGGCCCGGCGAAGCCAGTCGAGGCAACCTGCCGCTCGGCTTCGACCGCCGCGCGCAGGTACTGCTCGGCCTTGCGGCTTTCGCCGGCGTTGCGGTAAACGCGGCCGGCGGCGGCCAGCACGCGCGACTGGTCGGGCGCCTGCTTCAGCGCGGCCATCACGTAGTTCTCGGCCTCGCCGTGCTCGCGCTGTGCGCTGGCGCTGGCGGCGGCGGCCAGCAGCGTGTCGAGGTCGGTCGGGTTGCGCTGCAGGATGCGCTGGTACAGAGCCAGCGCCTGGCCTTCGTCGCGTGCCGCCGAGTACAGGCGGGCCAGCGCGGCCATCGCCTGCGGATCGTTCGGGCGCTCGGCCAGCACCGGGGCCATCGCGTTGTAGGCGGCCTCGAGGTTGCCGGCTTCGCGCAGCGCGTCGGTCTGGCGCAGCGCGAAGGCGATGCGCAGGCTGTCGAAGTCGTTGCGCTGGCTGGCCGTCATGTTGACGCCGGCAAGCTGGCGCAGCACGGCCGACAGTTCGATGTCCTGCTTCGTCTTGAGCAGCACCGACGCGTACAGCAGCCGGTCGCCGATGCTCGGCGTGGGCGAACGCGCGAGCAGCTGGCGGCTCATGGCCAGCGCACGCGGCGCGTCGCCGATCTCGGCATAGGCGCCTGCCAGTTGGCCCCAGAGTTCTGCCGGCATGTCGGCGCTCAGCGCCGATTCGGCCTGGGCCAGCACGCCGCGCGCGGCATCGACCTGGCCCTGACGCGCGAGCGCCAGTGCCCGGGCGGCCTGCGACTGCGCCCACAGGCGCCGTTGCAGCGCGGCCATGTCGCGGGTGCGCGAGCCGGCGGGAATGCGCTCCAGGTACTGGATGCCGGCCGCCGAATCGCCGGTTTCGGAAGCGAGCAGGGCGCTGGCGTACAGCGCGTCGGGCATGTCGGGCTGCGACATCAGCAGCCCTTCCATCACGCCGCGCGCTTCGGAGACCATGCCCTGCTTGCGGTAGATGTTCGCGAGGTCGAGGCGCACCCACGGGCTGTCGGGCGCCGCGAGCATCGCGTCTTCGAGCGTGCGCTGGGCGCCGGCCGCGTCGCCGGCATCGGCCTGCTGGCGGGCGCGGTTGCGCGCCTGCTCGACCTGGATGTCGCGCAGGCCGCCCATCTGCGTGGCCTGCTCGGGCGTGAGGCGGCGCGACAGCGCCAGCGCTTCGTCGGGACGGCCGGTCTGGCCGTACACCGAGATCAGCCCGCGCAGCGCCTGTGTGTTCTGCGGGCGGCTTTCGAGCACCCGCTTGTAGCCTTGCTCGGCCTGCGCAAAGTCGCCGGCGGCGGCGCGCAGGTCGGCCAAGGCGTTCTGGCCCACGGGTTCGCGCGGGTCGATACGCACCGCGCGTTCGTACAGCGACTGCGCGCCGCGCAGGTCGTTCTTGCCCTGGGCGGCGCGTGCCTGCCCGACCAGCACCCAGTAATTGGCGCTTTGCAGTGCCGAATTCCATTTGGTTGCGCCGGCGCGAACCGCGCGCTCCAGCAGTTCCTGCGCTTCGCCGAAGCGCTCCTGGCGCATCCGCACCAGGCCCAGGCCGCCCAGGGCCTCGGTGTCGTCGGCCTTGGTGCGCAGCGCCTGCTGGAAGCGTTGCTCGGCGGTGCCGGCGTCGCCGCGCTCCAGCGCCTTGAAGCCTTCACCGACCGGAATGTCGGGTGCGTTCGCCGCGGCCGTCTTGGCGGTGGTGAGCGTCTCCAGGCGCGCGGCCACGGCGGCGTCGCTCTGGTTGTTGCTCAGGTAGTCCTGGTAGAGCGGAATGTCGGGCGCGCGTGCGTCGAGCCAGATCAGCGCCTGCCGCCAGGCAGCACGTGCTGCAGTGGCCACCGCGGGCTGCTTGGTCAGCTCGACCAGCTCGCGAATGCCCGCGCGGCGCGTCGGCTCGCTGTAGGTTTTCTGCTGCGCGAGCGCGAGCCGGTAGCTGGTGTTGTCCGGATGGTCCTTCACCAGTTGCTCGAGGCCCTTGAGGCCTTCGTTGACGCCCTGCGGCGTGCCGGCCAGCGCCTGGTAGTACTCCAGCGCCACGGCCTCCGGCGGCGGCCGGTTGTCGAACAGGCTGCGGTACAGCTCGACCGCCTCTCCGGAACGTCCGGCGCGCGCGGCGGCGCGGGCACGCTGCAGCGTGCCGCCTTGCTGGCCGGGCTGCTGGGCCTGCTGCTGCAGGCGCGCCACGCGAGGATCGTTGGGGTGCGCGGTGCGCAGGCGGGCGGTCCAGGTGCGGACTTGCTCGGCGTTATTGCGCGACAGCTCGACCTGCGCCATGCCGTACATCGCGTCGGCCGATTGCGGGTTGACGCTCAAGAGCTTCTTCCAGCTCTCTTCGGCCAGGTCGGCGCGGCCCTGGGCCTGCCAGTAGTTGCCCTGTTCGATGAGCGCCGCGTTGGCGTCGGCTTGCGCGAAGGCCTGGCCGCCGGTGCCCAGTGCGGCGAGCATGCCGATGCAGGCCAGCCATTGCTGGGTGCGGAAGGAGGGGGGACGCTTCGGCTTCAGGCCGGTCGATTGGGACGGCATAGCGTTCTCCATGATGTTTGCAGTTGGCCGTTGCGGCCGAATTCATAGCGGCCGTCGAGCCACGCCTGGCCGAACAGCAGCAGCACTTGCTCGTAGTAAGGCAAGGGCGCCGGCGCGGCGGCGGAGGTGGTCGCCGTCGGTGGCAGGGCGGCGCGTCCGCCGGGCACGCGGGCGACCTGCGTGGCGAGCGCGTCGGTCTCGTCCAGCGCCTTGAGGTAGGGCAGCAGCGCGCCGGAAAAACCCAGCGGCGCCATGCCGCGCACGACGCCGGTCACGGTGTCGACGTATTCGGGCACGGGTTGCTTGTCGGCCAGCAGCAGCCGGGGGCCGCGCAGTTGCGCCAGCAGCATCTTGCGGGCCGGGTCCTTGTCGGACAGCATGCCCGCCCAGAGGTAGACGCGAATCGCGTCGTAGCTGCCGGTGACGCCCTTCTGCGGATCGGCCACGAAGGCGCGCGCGTCCTGCGACCAGGCGCACCAGTCGGGCGCGAAGCCCTTGGGCGTGACGCCGCCGAACATGCGCAGCGTGTTGTCGGTGACCTCATGCCAGGGCCCGGTCGGGTCGGCTTGCTGGAAGTAGCGCAGCAGCTGCAGCGGCATGTAGCTCGGGTTGAGCCGCCACTGCGGCCCGCTCGCCACCGACTTGGGCCAGGGAAGCAGCATGCGGCCGAGCCCGGGCAGCGAGATCACTTCGTCTCGCACCACCATCGCGAGCAGGCTGCGGCCGAGCGTGCGGTAGCGGTTGTCGTTCCAGAGGCGGCCGGCTTCCATCAGCGCGTAGGAGATCCACAGGTCGGAGTCCGATGCCGCATTCGCGTCGAGCACGCCCCAGCCGCCTTCGGGCTTGCGGCCCCATTGCCAGGCCGGCAGCTGCTTGGCGAGGCTGCCGCCGGCAAGGTTGGCTTCGGTCCAGGCCAGCACGCGGGCGAAGATGTCGCGGTCGTTGTGCACGAGCGCGAAGAACAGCGCGTACGACTGTCCTTCGGAGGTCGATTGCTGCTGCGCGGTGTTGAAGTCGATCACCCGGCCGTCGGGCTGGATGTGGCGCGCCGCGAAGGCCGCCCAGTCGGTGGCCGGGTGGCAGGTGGCTGCTGCAGGTGTCGCGGCTGCATTCGATGCGGGTGCCGGCGCAGGGGCGGGAGCGGGCGCCTGTGCCACGGTGGTTGCGGCAGGCGCTGCACTCGCCATCTTCGGCAGCGCGAGCGCGAGCCCGGCGGCCGCCAGCAGGCTGCGGCGGCCCGCCAGGGGGCTGTCGGGGGGGCGGGAAGTCGGCGAACGTCGCATGGGCGAGTTACTTGGACTTGTTGACCGACAGGCGGCGGCGCGCCCGGATCTGCAGGCCCGCATACGACACCGCCGCGCCCAGCAGGGCCAGCACGATGACCAGCGCCGCCAGGATCAGCGGGCTGCGCGACAGGTTCCATTGCAGCCAGGTCAGCGGCGGCAGGCGGCCGACGTAATAGGTGTCGCCGCCCAGCACGCTGTTGACCTGCGTGTCGCGCACGATGGTCATGCTGCCCTGCACGCGCTTGAGCAGGTCGGGCGTCATCAGCGCGTTGAGCAGCGCTTCCTTCGAATCGGGGTTGGTGATGGCGGCGATCACGCTGCGACCGCTGCGCAGCGGCGACTCGAAGCCCGCCAGCACCGCGTCGCGGCCGTCGTCGCTCACCGCGATCTGCATGCTGCCCGGCAAGTCTTCGCGGGTGCGCGCGCCGATCACGAAGTCGATGGCGTTGTCGATCCAGCTGTTCAGCTTGAGCTCGGGCGCGTTGCCGTTGCGCTTGAGCGGCATCTTGTCGGCCCACTGCGTGAACAGCGGCTGGCTCTGCAGATTGCCGATCACCAGCAGGTCCTTGTCGGCCCATTGGCCGGCCTCGGCCGAGCGGCCCACCTTCACGCGCAGCGCGGGGTAGCCGGTGGAGCGGCCGATCTGGCCCAACAGACCGAGATAAGTCTCGGTGTCGGTGTCGCTGGGCTGGTCCGGCAGGACGACCGCGGTGTCCGACAGGTCGGCCATGCGCGAGAACGGGAAGCCGCCGTTGGCGTAGGCCGCGAGTTCGGGCATCGCGATGAAGTGCGGGAAGCCCGACACGTCGATCTTCGAGGTCGGGTCGATCGCGCCGCGCACGTTGTCCAGCTGCGGCACGCAGCGCCCGCCCACGGGTTCGAAGTAATAGTGCAGGCGCAGCTGGCTGCGCGGGCCCATGGCCAGCGGTGGCAGGATGACTTCCTTGTGCTCGGCCAGCGTGCCGTCGGGCATCAGCTTCACGGCCAGCGGGTTCCACCAGCGGTCGCCGGCCGGGTTGGCCGAGCGCAGCGGCAGGCCGCCCACGAAGTTGTCGTTGACGTTGACGTTCAGCGTCGACTGGTCGGGCCGCACGCGCGGCGTGTAGCGGTACTGCAAGTCGAGCGGAATGCCGCGGCTGCGCCAGGTGAACAGGTCGGGCGGCAGCTGCAGGTTCACGCGGACCACGTCGGGGTTGTAGCCCGTCACCGACAGCTCGCCGGCCGTGGCCAGTTCGCCCAGTTGCAGCGCACGGTCGCTCGGCACCCAGCGTGGCGCGTCATAAGGCTTGCGCACCGGCGGTTCCTGGAAGGCGGTGACGGCCGCCTGCGCGCCCGCGAAAGCCTTGCTGTTCAGTGCCAGCGCGGCGGCGGCGGTGCGGATGTCGGCCGGGTTGCGGCCCATCACCAGCAGCAGCTTGCCGGAGGCGTCCTGCGGGTTGTCGACCACGGCCAGCGAAGGGCCCTGGATGGAAGGCAGCGTGAGGCCGGGAATGTTCGATTCGGGCGTGACGAACACCACCGCGTGGCCCGCCGGCAGATCGCCGTGCGACACAGGGAAGGTCGCGCCACGGTAGTCGGCCAGGGAGCCGAACCACGAAGACAGCACGCCCGCGGCCTCGAGCATCGGCGCCGTGTCGGCGCCGCCGAAGACGAAGGGAATGCGGGCGCGCCGCACGTCGCGGCGGTCGAAGAAGGGCTGCGGCAGCGCCGCCAGGTCATTCGTGAGCTTGAGCGGCGAGACCGTGAGCTTCAGCGTGCTGGACGCATCGACGCGCGCCCACAGGCTGGTGTGCGCCGGGTCTTCGCACTCGCGCGTGTAGTGGCCGATCAGCTCGACGTTGATGCGGTTGAACTCGGTGATCAGGCGCCGGTCGATCGGAATGTCGGCCGTCTGGGGCTTGCCCGCGTCGGCGCGGTTCACCGGCAGCGTGGCCACCAGCACGTCGTTGACCGTCACCTTCAGGTGCGAAAGCTCGGGAATCAGGGAGGGCGAATAGGCGTAGTTCAGCTTGAACGACGCGGCCGTGACCAGCTCGTCGGCGCGCACGTTGAACGGAATGCCCACGGTGCCGCTGATGCCGCGCAGCTGAATCGCGTAGTCGATGCCCAGTTGCGTGAGGTTGAGCTCGCGCACCGCGCCGGCGATGGGCGTGGCGTTGACGGCGGCTGCCGGCGCGACGGTCGCTGGCGCGCCCGGCAGCACGGGTGCCGGGGCGGCGGGGGCGGGGGCCACGGGCGGCCTGGGTTGTGCCGATGTGCCGCCGGTCACGGAAAGGGTCGCAAGTGCGATCGCCACCATGGCGCTGGGTACGACGCGACGATGCGCGAACTGGGAAATCGTCACGTGGATTCCTTCGCTTTGGCGGGACGCAACCTGGAAACGGTGGCGCGGTAGTAATGGCTGAACATGTCTCTGAAGCCGGTGCCGCTGATGCTGATCAGGTGGCCGAGCACGCGGTAGATCGGCACGCGCGGGTGGTTGCCCCATCGGGCGGCCCAGATGTCGGCGCGCGCGGTCGTGCACTGCACCAGCGCGCGTTCCTGCGCGAAGCTCATCGGCGCGAAGCGCAGGCCCACCCGCCTGCCGCTGCTGAAACGCACCGTGGACGCAAAGCGCGATTCCTGGTCGTTGCGGTACAGCGCCACCTCGACCGGGGTTTCCAGGTCGAGCTTCAGGTCGCTGGGCAGTTCCACGCCCAGGCCGCCGCTGGAGAAGTCGAAGGTGTTGCAGCGCAGCGAGCGGCCGTCGGCAAAGTACAGCGTGGCCGGCAGGTTGAGTTCCACGCGGTGCGCGCCGCGCAGCTGGCGCGACTCGTTGGCCGCCGCCACGCAGGCGCCCAGAATCATCAGGTTGTAGACGGTCCAGGCCAAGTTCAGCCACACGGTGGCGATGTTCTGCGGATCGACCCAGGTCAGGCGCCACGCGCCCAGGCACACGCCCACGAAGTTCAGCGCCAGCAGCACCAGGCTCGCCTTGGCGATGGTGGTGTCGAAGTACTCCTGCTGGATCAGGCCGCCCTTGGCCGTCACGTTGAAGCTGCCGAGCTTGGGGTTGATCAGCGCCACCAGCGTCGGGCGGAAGATGTACCAGGCCAGCACCGCCTCGTAGACCTCGTTCCACAGCAGGTAGCGAAAGCGGCCCTGGATGCGGCTGTTGGTCAGGTTGGCGTGCAGGATGTGCGGCAGCGCGAAGGCGAAGATCATCGACGCCGAGGCGTGGATCACGCTCGCGCCGAAGTACAGGTACGCCAGCGGCGCCGTCAGGTAGATGAGGCGCGGCAGGCCGTACAGGAAGTGCAGCATCGCGTTCACATAGCACAGGCGCTGGGCCCAGTGCAGGCCGCGGCCGAACAGCGGGTTGTCGATGCGGAAGATCTGCGCCATGCCCCGTGCCCAGCGAATCCGCTGGCCCACGTGGCCCGACAGGCTTTCGGTCGCCAGGCCCGCGGCCTGCGGCAGCGCCAGGTACTACGCGGTGCTGTAGCCGCGGCGGTGCATCTTGAGCGCGGTGTGGGCGTCCTCGGTCACGGTTTCCACCGCGATGCCGCCCACTTCTTCCACGATGGTGCGGCGCAGGACCGCGCACGAGCCGCAGAAGAAGGTGGCGTTCCAGAGGTCGTTGCCGTCCTGGATCAGGCCGTAGAACAGTTCGCCTTCGTTCGGCACCGTGCCGAAGGTGTCGAGGTTGCGCTCGAAGGGGTCGGCCGAGAAGAAATAGTGAGGCAGCTGCACCATGCCCAGCTTCGGGTCGCGCCCGAACCAGCCCATGGCGATCTGCATGAACGAGCGCGTGGGAATGTGGTCGCAGTCGAAGATGGCGACGAACTCGCCCGTGGTGTTCTTCAGCGCGGCATTGATGTTGCCGGCCTTGGCATGGCGATTGTTGTCGCGGGTGACGTGGGTCACGCCCACGTCCTCGCAGAACACGCGGAATTCCTCGCGCCGGCCGTCGTCGAGCACGAAGATCTTGATCTTGTCGCGCGGCCAGTCGATGGACTGCGCGGCCAGCACGGTGGAGCGCACCACCGACAACGCCTCGTTGTACGTGGGAATGAACAGGTCGATGGTCGGCCACTCGGCCGGGTCTTCCGGCAGCGGCACCGGCTTGCGCTCCAGCGGCCAGGCGGTCTGCACATAGCCCAGCAGCAGCACCACGAAGGCGTACAGCTCGGCCATCAGCAGCCCGATGCCCAGCACCAAGTCGACCGGGTTGTCCATGAACATGGTCTCGGTCACGCGCCAGTAGGTGTAGCGCGAGGACACGATGACAGACATGAAGATCAGCACCAGGCTCGCGAAGCGGCCCTTGATGCGATTGGTGATCAGCGCGGCCACGAAGATGCCCACCGACAGCACGATCTGCTGCTGGAAGGTCATCGGCGTGATGATCAGCGCAGGCAGGATCGCCAGTGCGACCAGCCAGCCGATGATGCGCACCGGCAGCAGGCGCAGGAGCGCGGGGGCTGGCCGGGGTGGCGGCGGCGCGGAAGGGGGGGCGCTGTTCATCGTGTCGATTCCATGGAACGGGGCGCCTGCCGGGCAGCGGCGATTCGCTCGAGCAGGTGCTCGGCGCAGGAGGCAATGTCTTGGGTCGCCTGGCTCATGGGCGCGTAGCGGTGCACCGGCACCGCCGACGCCAGTGCCTCGGGCACCGACTGGTCGAGGTGCAGCATGCCGAGCAGTTCGGGCCGCAGCCGCTGGCGCAGCATTTCGAAGACGTCGTGGTTCAGCCGTTTGCCGGGGTCGACCTGGTTGACCACGTAGGCGCTGCCGGCGTAGTCGGCACGCGGGCGGCAGTACTTGTCGACCAGGCGCTCGATGATCGGCAGCGTGGCGAACGAGCCGGCATCTGCCAGCACCGGGATCACGCAGATGTTGGCCGCGCGCAGCGCCTGCTGCAGGTAGACCGTGGGGCCGGGCGGCGTGTCGAGCAGCACCAGCGTGCCGTCGGGCAGCGAAAAACGCGCCAGCGTCTCGGCCAGCCACAGCGGATGGCGGGAGAGCTGGTGCTCGAAGGTGATCTGGCGCTCGTCATCGACGTCGCCGAAGGGCAGCAGCATCACGCCGCCGTGCGCGGCACGGATCGCGCGCGCCCACGGCATCATGCCGGTGGCGGCCTCGACCAGTCCGGTGTCGCAGGCATGCGGGTCGCTGGCGATGTGAAAGCGCAGGGCGTTCTGCGGATCGAGGTCGATGGCGAGCACCTGCTGCCCGCGCGAGGCGAGCGCGGTGCACAGGTTGGCGGCGATGGTGGTCTTGCCTACACCGCCCTTGGAGGAGATGACGGGGATGACAACCATCGTCACGTCGGCCTTCGCCAGCGCGACATGGGGCCCGGCGGGGCGGCGGGCGGCTGCGGCGCCGCCAGCCGTGCGAACAACTGCGAAAGCGGGGTCGGCGCGGTCTCGTTGCCAGTGGCGGGCTGCTGTGCCACCGGCGGCTGAGCCCGAGGCGGAGCGAACGGCGTGCGCGCGAGGAGCGGCGCTGATGGCGCTGGCGCCGGAGCGGCCAACGGGGCGGGCGCCGGGATCGGGGGCAGGGGGCGAAGCACCGGCTCGACCCTGGGTTGCGGCGCAGCGGCGAACGGCGGCGGGGGCACGGCTTGGACGGGCGCGGCCACGAAGGGCGCAGGGGCCGGGGCGGCCGGGCGCTCGATCTTCGCGCCCGTCAGCAGCGGCCAGGCGCGCGGCGCCTCTTCTTCTGCTTCCGGCGGAGCGAATTCCTTGTAGTCGTGGGCATCCCCACCGAACTTGCGGAACAGGCCGGCGATGTCTTCCGGGGTCGGTTCGTCCTGGCTCATGCTTGCGCCTTCGACAGACGCAGGTCGATACGGTGGCCGGCCTGCGCGTCCGGCGGAAATGCCTGCACCCGCAGCGACGACGGCATGCGCTGCGAATCGAACCAGGCCTGGTAGATGCCTTCGAAGAAGCCGACGCTCCAGTCCGTGGCTTCGGGTCCGAAGGCCGTGGCGATCGGGCTGCAGGCGTGGGTGATGAAGAGGCAGTCGGCGTCTTCGCTCAGGGTGCTGAAACCCCAGTCGATGCTGTCCCAGCGCGCGTTGAACTCGGCTTCGAGTTCGCCGAGCGTGCTACACGGGGGAATGGGAAGCGCATGCGCGAGACGTTGGCCGATGCGAAAAAACAGCTGCCGCAGATCTTCCGGAGGCAGGCCGGCGCTCAACTCGGCGGCCATGCCGCGGTTGAATTCCAGCCATTGCGAACTGCATGAATTTCTCTCGTAGTACTGAATAAACGTCGCGGCTGTTTCCATGTCCGAGCATTCTCTTGGATCAATTAACCGTTGACAACAAATGTGAACTTATCGACACACCATCGACCCAGAACTGTCTGAATTCGGGGACGGGTCGGGTGGGCGAGACGGAGCGAACGCACGAAACCCGTGCATCGACCCCTTCGGTACGACGCAAGACGCGTTCCGGATTCAACCGGCGCCCGCAACTGGGGCGAGCACTAGTCTTCGATGCTGTCCGGCGTGGCGGGTGCAACGGGCATGGCCGGCGGGCTGCCGCCTCGAGGCACCTGGGGCGCATGCGGCACGCGCGGCGGCCGCCCCGCGCGCACCACGCCGCGGCCGGCCGCCTTGGCGGCGTAGCACGCGGCATCGGCCGCATCGACCCAGGCATCGACCGAGCCGATGTCCTGCGACAGGCTGGCCACGCCGATGCTGGCGCCGACATGCAGGCTGCCCGACAGCCAGGGCAGCGCAATCGCCGAGATCGACGCCACGATGTCTTCCGCCACCCGCACCGCCGCCTCGTGCGTGCACTGCTCGAGCAGCAGCGCGAACTCGTCGCCGCCGATGCGTGCCGCCAGGTCGCCGGAGCGCACCCGCGACATGATGGCCGCAGCCGCCGCGCGCAGCATGGCGTCGCCCGACAGGTGGCCGCCGGTGTCGTTCACCTGCTTGAAGTGGTCCAGGTCGATGAACACCAGCGCCGCCGGCAGCGAAGCCGGCCGGTTTTCGATCAGCCGCTGCGCATGCTGGTCGAAGCGCTGGCGGTTGGCCAGGCCGGTCAGCCCGTCATGGGCGGCGGACCATTCGAGCGCCTTGCGCGCATTGCGCTGCTCCTCGATGTTGAGCACCGTCCAGATCGAGCCGAAATCGGTGTGCTCCGGGTCCACCGGCCGGCTGCGCAGCCGTGCCCAGAAGCGCGAGCCGTCGCCGCGCTGCATGCGGGCCTCGCCGACATACGAATTGCTGCTGGCGAAGGCTTCTTTCTCCAGCGCGGCGAGGGCGGGCTGGTCTTCCTCGGGCACCACGATCAGGTCCACCGGCTTGCCCAGCAACTCGTCTTCGCGGTACGACAGCAGGCGGCACAGCTCGTCGCTCACCAGCTCGAAGCGGCGGTCGCGAATGAAGGCGATGCCGATGGGCGCCGCCCGCATCACCGAGCGCAGCTTGCTGAACATCTCGCCGTTCAGCCGTTCGAGCTCGGCACGCTGCACGCCCACGCGGCGCAGCACCTGGCCGAGCTGGCCGATTTCGCCGTCGCCCGTGGGCCAGCCGTCTTCAGGACGCATGGCGTCGTCGAACATGTGTTGCGCGCGCCGCTCCAGCATGGTCAGCGGCCGCAGCAACAGCCACAGGCTCATGAAAATGCCGGCAGACAGCACGCCCACCAGCGTGAAGGCCCAGACCAGCGCCAGCCGGCGCGCCGCCTTGACCGGTGCCAGCACCTCGGCCTCGGGGCGCACGCGCCACACCATCCAGTCGGGACCGGACACGCCGGCGGCGCTGGCGATCTCGCGGGCCTGGGGCAGCAACAGGCCCTGCGGCTCGACCGGGCTGCCCGCCGCCTGCCAGGCCTTGAAGGCCTGGGCCAGCCGGGGTTCGTCGGCAATCGAGTCCATCAGCTTCTTGCGGTCGGGGTGCGCCAGCACCCGGCCCTGCGCGTCCGTCAGCACCACCAATGCGCTGGCATCGCTTTCCTGCGTGTCGACCAGCCCGTCGAGCAGGTCGCGGCTCGACAGGCGCAGCGTGCCGCCCAGCACGGCGTAGATGCCGTGAGCGCCGCGCACCGGCTGGGTGACGGCGACGATGGGTTCGCCCGTCAGCGAGCCCAGCAATGGCTCGGAGACCATCGGCCGGCCTTCGGTGAGCAGGCGGCTGAAATAGGGGCGGTCGCTGATGTTCAGCGCCGGTTGCGATACGCCTCTTTCGTCGCTCATCACGCGCACCTTGCCGTCGGGCGTGGCGATGTAGACGTTGGCGAAGAAGTTGCGCATCACCGGCTTGCTCTGCATGAACGCCTTCAGCGCCGCCGGGTCCTGCATCGTCGATTCGTCGAGCGCGCCGGCCACCGACTCGAGCACCCGCTGCAGCTGGATCACGTTATGGCCCAGCAGGGCGGCGGTGCGCACCGACTCGTTCAGCTCGCGCTGGCGCTGCGATTCCAGCAGGTCGCGCTCGGTCCGCCCCACGATGATGGTCGTGATCAGGCCGATGCCAAGCACCAGCGCGAAAATCCCCCCCATCGTGATCCGGGCCTTGAGCGAACCCAAGGCCCTTTCGAGGCGTACCAGCCGGTCGGTATTCATTCAGTCGGACTGCGCTTCCCTGGGGATGGCCGTGGCCCGGCGCTCCCGTTTGACGTTGTACATGGCGGTGTCCGCCAGCTTCAGGGCCTCTTCCGCGGAGACAGTGCGCGGATCGATGGCCACCACGCCGACGCTGGCACCGCCGTACTCGATGGTGGTGCCGCGGGTCAGCCGCAGGTCGCCGATGGTACTTTCGCCCAGCCGGTCGGCCAGCGCGCGCGCCGCGGTGCGCGGCGATTCGTCGAAAGTGGGGCCGGCGCCGATCACCACGAACTCGTCGCCGCCGAAGCGCGCCAGCACGTCGCTGGCCCGCAGCGAGGCCGACAGCCGGCCGGCCATGGCCGACAGGAACTCGTCCCCCACGTCATGGCCATGCGTGTCGTTGATTTTCTTGAAGCCGTCCATGTCGATGAACCCGACCAGCGTGCTGCGGCCTTCGCGTTCGCACTGGGCGAGCAGCCGGCGCAGGGCGTCGATCAGCGTGCGGCGGTTGGGCAGCCCGGTGAGAGTGTCGGTCGAGGCGTAGGCGGCCAGTTCGGCGTTGGCCCGCTTGAGCTTGATGAAGAGCAGCTCGCGCTCGACCTGCTGGGCGATCAGCTTCGCGAAGAGCCGCAGCACCGGTTCCGCATGGGGCGACAGCGGCAGCTTCACGGCGCTGGCGGCGCACAGGGTGCCGAAGAGGCCGCCGTTCTCGGTCCTGACCGGCGTGCTCACGTAGGTGCGGATGCCGAGATCGCGGGCGGCATCGGAGTCGCCCCAGCAGTCGGCCACGTCGTCGGTGAAGGTGCGGCCTTCTTCGAGGGCCCGGCGACAGAGCGTGTCGGACCAGGGGACGGAAATGCCCTCGGGAATGGTCATTTCCTTGACATTCCGGGCGAAAAGTATGTGCTGCAGGCCCTTTTCGAGGTCGATGGTCGTGAGGTAGGTCGACTCCAGGCCGGTGACCACTTCGAGCATCTCGAGCATCGGGCGGGCCAGGTCTTCCAGCGTCTTTGCCGAGGCGACCGAGTCCGAAAGCTGTTCAATCAGTGAATCCATGGCCGTTATTTTGACGGCGATGCGCGACAGCTTGAGTCTTTCGTTGCACGAATGTGGCGCAAAACCCGTGGCGGCGTCCGGAAATCGGACAACTCAGGATGCCAGCACTTCCATCAGTTCGGTTTCGATGGCGAGCTGGGTTTTCTGTCCCTGCAGCTCCGGACCGCTGATGAGGAAGGTGTCTTCCACCCGTTCGCCGAGCGTCGTCACCTTGGCGAGCTGCAGGTTCAGGTGGTGGCGCGCCAGCACCCGGGCCACCGAATACAGCAGGCCGGCCCGGTCGCTGGCCGAGATGTTGAGCAGCCAGCGCTGGGCCTTGTCGTCGGGCAGCAGGCTGATGCGCGGCTTGATCGGGAAGCTGCGCACCCGGCGCGACACCCGGCCCATGCTGGGCTGGGGCAGGGCGCCGGCCTCGGTGAGCGTCTGCCCCAGGCCCG
Organism: Variovorax paradoxus; assembly: GCF_022009635.1. Classification (NCBI taxonomy): domain Bacteria; kingdom Pseudomonadati; phylum Pseudomonadota; class Betaproteobacteria; order Burkholderiales; family Comamonadaceae; genus Variovorax; species Variovorax paradoxus. The sequence goes on along the minus strand of NZ_CP091716.1, from coordinate 4,190,524 downwards.
ACTCGACCATGCTGATCAGGTCGCGGTAGTGGTCGGGCAGGAAGGTCGTCACCACCTGGAAGGTGTCGAGCGCATAGCCGTTGCTCGTGGTGTGCACCTTGGCATCCAGGATGCTGAACGACGATTGGTCGAAATAGCCGCAGATGCGCGCAAAAAGATCGGGCTGGTCGGGCGTGTAGACCACGACCTGCAGGCCTTCGCCCACCGGCGACAGGTGCGCGCGCACGATGGGCGGCGCCTTCGGGTCGATCGGCACGCCCTTGGGCGGCACGAAGCGCGAGAGCTGCTTGGCATGCCAGGCGATCTCGGTGGCGTCGTGGCGCATGAAGTAGCCGACGTCGAGTGTGTCCCACAGCGCCTTGTGCGCCTCGAAGCGCTGGGCGTGCAGGGCCAGTTGCACCAGCGCCTCGCGCTTGCGCGCCTCGACCTCGGCGTCCGGGTCGGGCATGCGGCCGCCCAGCGCGCGCAGGGTGTAGCGGTACAGGTCCTCGAGCAGCTTGCCTTTCCAGGCATTCCACACGCGCGGCGAGGTGCCGCGGATGTCGGCGATGGTCAGCAGGTACAGCGCCGTGAGATAGCGCTCGTTGCCCACTCGCTTGGCGAAGGCGCCGATGACCTCGGGGTCGCTCAGGTCCTGCTTCTGCGCGACCTGGCTCATCACCAGATGCTCGGCCACCAGGAATTCGATGAGCTTGGCGTCTTCGCGGGCAATGCCGTGCTGCTTGCAGAAGCGCTGCACGTCGCGCGCACCCAGCGTGGAGTGGTCGCCGCCGCGGCCCTTGGCGATGTCGTGGAAGAGGGCCGCCACGTACAGGATCCAGGGCTTGTCCCAGCCGGCCGCCAGCTGCGAGCAGAACGGGTACTCGTGCGCATGCTCGGCAATGAAAAAGCGCCGCACGTTGCGCAGCACCATCAGGATGTGCTGGTCGACCGTGTACACATGGAACAGGTCGTGCTGCATCTGCCCCACGATGCTGCGGAACACCCGCAGGTAGCGCCCCAGCACAGAGGTCTGGTTCATCAGCCGGAACGCATGCGTGATGCCGTAGGGCTGCAGCAGGATCCGCATGAAGGTCTCGTGGTTGACCGGGTCGTTGCGGAACTTGCTGTCCATCACATGGCGCGCGTTGTACAGGGCGCGCAGCGTGCGCGCCGACAGGCCCTTCACGCCGATGGTCTTCTGGTAGAGCAGGAAGGTCTCGAGCACCGCGTGCGGCTCGCGCTCGTACAGGTCGTCGCTGGCGATCTCGATCAGGCCGGCGCGCTCGTAGAAGCGCTCGTTGATCGGCGTGTGCCGCTCGTCGCTGGGCTGCAGGCGCTCTGAAATGTTGAGCAGCAGGATCTGGTTGAGCTGCGACACCGCCTTGGCGGCCCAGTAGTAGCGCCGCATGAGCGCTTCGCTCGACTTGCGCTGCGACTCGCTCTCATAGCCGAAGCTGGCCGCCACGGCGGTCTGCAGGTCGAACACCAGCCGGTCTTCCCGGCGGTTGGCAATCACGTGCAGCCGGGCGCGGATGAGCGAAAGCAGCGCCTCGTTGCGCTTGATCTGCTGGGCCTCGAAGGAGGTGGCCAGGCCGTTCTTGGCCAGGTCGTCCCAGCGGCTGCCGTAGCCGGCGGCCTTGGTCATCCAGAGGATGGTCTGCAGGTCGCGCAGGCCGCCGGGCGATTCCTTGCAGTTCGGCTCCAGCGCATAGGGCGTGTTGTCGAACTTCTGGTGGCGGTGCCGCATTTCCTGCGACTTGGCCACGAAGAAGGCCTGCGGATCGATGGCGCGGGCAAAGCGGCGGCGAAAGGCGGTGAAGAGCTTCTTGTCGCCGGCGATCAGCCGGGCCTCGAGCAGCGAGGTCTGGACGGTGACGTCCTTCTCGGCCTCGGCCAGGCACTCGTCGACGGTGCGCACGCTGGAGCCGATCTCGAGGCCGGCATCCCAGCAATGGCCGATGAAGGCCTCGATGCGGGCCGGGTCGACGGCGTTCTCGTGGCCTTCGGGCGGCAGGAGCAGCAGCACGTCGACGTCGGAGTACGGAAAGAGCTCGCCACGCCCGAAGCCGCCCACGGCGGCCAGCGCGAGCGCATCGCCGAAATCGGCTTCGCGCCACAGTGTGCAGAGCGTCTCGTCGGCCAGCGCCGCGAGCTGGCGCAGCACCGTGTGCACGCTGCGCGTGGGCGCGCGCGCGAAGCGCAGGGTGTCGAACAGCGCGAGCTTCTTCGCGCGATAGGCTTCGCGCAGCGTCGCCACGTCGATCTTGGCTGCTTCGATCACGGCCGGGGAACGCGTGCGCGCGTCAGGTTTTGGTCGAGGTGACGAAGGAGGGCAGCGGAGGGCTGCCGGCGGAGAGCGTCAGCACTTCGTAGCCGGTCTCGGTGACGAGCACCGTGTGCTCCCACTGGGCCGACAGCGAATGGTCGCGCGTGACGATGGTCCAGCCGTCGTACTGGCCGCCCTTGAAGTCTTCCTTCACGTCGCGCTTGCCGGCGTTGATCATCGGCTCGATGGTGAAGATCATGCCGGGCTTGAGCTCTTCCAGCGTGCCCGGGCGGCCGTAGTGCAGCACCTGGGGTTCTTCGTGGAAGCGCTGGCCCACGCCGTGGCCGCAGAACTCGCGCACCACCGAGAAGCCCTGGCCTTCGGCGAATTTCTGGATTGCATGGCCCACGTCGCCCAGGTGCGCGCCGGGGCGCACCTGCAGGATGCCGTGCCACATGGCCTCGAAGGTGATGTTGCACAGGCGCTTGGCGGCGATGGAGGTGTCGCCGATCACGTACATGCGGCTGTTGTCGCCGAACCAGCCGTCCTTGATGACGGTCACGTCGACATTCATGATGTCGCCCTTCTTCAGGGGCTTGTCGTTGGGAATGCCGTGGCACACCACGTGGTTCACCGAGGTGCAGAGCGACTTCGGGAACGGGACGCTGCTGGCGCCCATGTAGCCCACCGTGGCGGAGGTGGTGCCCTGCTTGACCATGTATTCGGCGGCGAGCCGATCGACGTCGTTGGTCGTGATGCCGGGCTTGATGAGGGGTGTGAGGTAGTCCAGCACCTCGGAGGCAAGGCGGCAGGCGACCCGCATGGCTTCGATGCCCGCAGCGTCTTTGTAGTTAATGCTCATCCCCGAATTATCCCATCGGCCCGGCTAAAATCCCGGGTTAACGCGGATGACCCCAGTCAGCGGTCATTCGCCTTTATTCCTTGATTCCCAACGCGGCCCCCGAGGCCCCATCGACCGTGACGCAGCCCGCACCTCAAGCCCTTCCTGTCGTAACCATGTTCGAGGGCGGCAGCGCGCTCAGCGACTTCCGCGCACGGCAGCTGCTGCCGAAGCTGCAGGCCATCGAGCCGCGCATCGAGGGCATTTCGGCCCGTTTCGTGCACCTGGTCGTGACCGATGCGGCGCTCGGCACGGCCGACCGCGAGCGCTTTGCCGCGCTGCTGACCTACGGCGAGCCCTTCGAGGCGCCGGCCAAGGCGGGTACCTCGGTGGTCGTCACCCCGCGTCTGGGCACCGTGTCGCCCTGGGCCTCCAAGGCCACCGACATCGCCCACAACTGCGGCCTGGCCCTGCGCCGGGTCGAGCGCGTCACGCAATATCACCTGAAGCTCAAGGCGCCGCTGATCGGCAAGGCCCCCGTGCTGGAAGGCGACCAACTGGCCGCCGCGGCCGGCCCGCTGCATGACCGCATGACCGAATCGGTGCTGGCCACGGTCGAGCAGGCCGCCAGCCTGTTCAGCGAGCTGCCCGCACAGCCGATGGCGCAGGTCGACGTGCAGGCCGGCGGCCGCGCGGCGCTGGTGGCCGCGAACACCGGCTTCGGCCTTGCGCTGGCCGAGGACGAAATCGATTACCTGGTCGACGCCTTCACCCGCCTGGGTCGCAACCCCAGCGACGTCGAGCTCATGATGTTCGCGCAGGCCAACAGCGAGCACTGCCGCCACAAGATCTTCAACGCCAACTTCACCATCGACGGCAAGGCCCAGCCGCAGAGCCTGTTCTCGATGATCCGCCACACCGAGAAGCAGAACCCGCAGCACACGGTCATCGCCTATGCCGACAACGCCTCGGTGATGGAAGGCGCGACCATCGAGCGCTTCATTCCCGCCAACGGCTCGCAGAGCTATCAAAAAGATAGCGCCCTCAGCCATGTGCTGATGAAGGTCGAGACGCACAACCACCCGACCGCCATTTCGCCGTTCCCCGGTGCATCCACCGGCGCTGGCGGCGAGATCCGCGACGAAGGCGCCACCGGCCGCGGCTCCAAGCCGAAGGCCGGCCTGACCGGCTTCACCGTGTCGAAGCTGTGGCCTGAAGACGGCCACTACGGCAAGCCCGAGCACATCGCCAGCCCGCTGCAGATCATGACCGAGGGCCCGCTGGGCGGTGCCGCGTTCAACAACGAATTCGGCCGTCCCAACCTGCTGGGCTACTTCCGCGAATATGAGCAGACCGTGGCGAGCGACCTCGACACCGTCCAGCGCGGCTACCACAAGCCCATCATGATCGCGGGCGGCCTCGGCAGCATCGATGCCACACAGACCAAGAAAATCCAGTTTCCGGCCGGTTCGCTGCTGATCCAGCTCGGCGGCCCCGGCATGCGCATCGGCATGGGCGGCAGCGCCGCCAGCTCGATGGCCACCGGCGCCAACGCGGCCGAGCTCGATTTCGACTCGGTGCAGCGCGGCAACCCCGAGATCGAGCGCCGTGCGCAGGAGGTCATCAACCACTGCTGGCAGCAGGGCGCGGCCAACCCGATCCTCGCGATCCACGACGTGGGCGCGGGCGGCCTGAGCAACGCCTTCCCCGAGCTGACCAACGACGCCGGCCGCGGCGCGCGCTTCGACCTGCGTGCCGTGCCGCTCGAAGAGTCGGGCATGGCGCCGAAGGAAATCTGGTGCAACGAAAGCCAGGAGCGCTACGTGCTGGCCATCGCGCCGGAATCGCTCGAACAGTTCAAGGCCTTCTGCGAGCGCGAGCGCTGCCCGTTCTCGGTGGTCGGCGTGGCGACCGAAGAGCGCCAGCTGCTGGTGGCCGACGAAGGCGCCGCCGTGCAGCCGGTCGACATGCCCATGGACGTGCTCCTCGGCAAGCCGCCCAAGATGCACCGCGACGTGAAGACCGTGGCGCGCACCTTCAAGCCGCTCGACCTCACGGGCGTCGACCTGCAGAAGGCCGCCATCGACGTGCTCGCGCACCCGACCGTGGCCTCGAAGCGCTTCCTCATCACCATCGGCGACCGCACCGTGGGCGGCCTGAGCCACCGCGACCAGATGGTCGGCCCGTGGCAGGTGCCCGTGGCCGACTGCGCCGTGACGCTGGCCGACTACAAGGGCTTTGCCGGCGAAGCCATGAGCATGGGCGAGCGCACGCCGCTGGCCGCGCTCGACGCGCCGGCTTCCGGCCGCATGGCCGTGGCCGAAGCCATCACCAACCTGCTGGCCGCGCCCATCGAACTCTCGCGCGTCAAGCTGTCGGCCAACTGGATGGCCGCCTGCGGCGAGCCCGGCGAAGACGCCGCGCTGTACGAAACCGTCAAGGCCGTGGGCCTGGAGCTGTGCCCGGCGCTGGGCGTGTCGATTCCGGTCGGCAAGGATTCGCTGTCGATGCGCACGCAGTGGAAGGACAACGGCGAAGCCCGAAAGGTCACCTCGCCGGTGAGCCTGATCGTGACCGCCTTCGCTTCGCTGGCGGACGTGCGCGGCACGCTCACGCCGCAGCTCGATGCCGAAGAGGCCGACACCACGCTGGTGCTGATCGACCTGGGCCAGGGCAAGCACCGCATGGCCGGCAGCATCCTGTCGCAAACGCTGAACCAGAGCGGCGACACCGTGCCCGACCTCGACGACCCGGCGCAGCTCGTGGCGCTGGTCAATGCGGTGAATGCGCTTCGCGCCGACGGCAAGATCCTCGCGATGCACGACCGCAGCGACGGCGGCCTGTTCGCCACGGCCTGCGAAATGGCCTTTGCCGGCCACGTCGGCGTGGCGCTGAACGTCGACATGCTGGTCACCGAAGGCGACGGCATCTCCGACAGCCGCATGGAAACCGGCGACGCCAAGAACTGGGCGCAGCAGGTCAGCGCGCGGCGCGAAGAACTCACGCTCAAGGCGCTGTTCAACGAAGAGCTGGGCATGGTGCTGCAGGTGCGCACCGCCGAGCGCAACGATGTCATGCAAGTGCTGCGCGCCCACGGCCTCAGCACGCACAGCCACTTCGTCGGCAAGACGCGCCCGGCCAGCTCGCCGATGGATGCGGGCAAGGGCAAGCTCGAAATCTGGCGCGACGCCAAGTCGGTGTTCAGCGCGAGCCTGCACGACCTGCACCAGGTGTGGGACTCGGTCAGCTGGAAGATCGCCCGCGAACGCGACAACCCCGCCTGCGCCGATGCCGAGCACGCGGCAGCCGGCGTGCCGAGCGATCCGGGCATGCACGTGTTCCTGCCGAACAACGCACCAGTTGCTCCGGCCATCCTGCAGTCGCGCCCCAAGGTCGCGATCCTGCGCGAGCAGGGCGTGAACTCGCACGTCGAGATGGCCTACGCCTTCACCGAAGCCGGCTTCGAGGCCTTCGACGTCCACATGACCGACCTGCAGACGGGCAGGGCGGATCTGGCCAACTTCAAGGGCGTGGTCGCCTGCGGCGGCTTCAGTTATGGCGACACGCTGGGCGCCGGCATCGGCTGGGCGCGCAGCATCACCTTCAACCCGAAGCTGGCCGAGCAGTTCAAGACCTTCTTCGGCCGTGCCGACACCTTCGGCCTGGGCGTGTGCAACGGCTGCCAGATGTTCGCCGAACTGGCCGACATCATTCCGGGTGCCGAAGCCTGGCCGCGCTTCACCACCAATCAGAGCGAGCGCTTCGAGGCGCGCCTGTCGATGGTCGAAGTGCTCGAATCGCCCAGCATCTTCTTCGCGGGCATGGCCGGCAGCCGCCTGCCGATCGCGGTGGCACATGGCGAGGGCTATGCCAACTTCAAGCACCGCGGCGACGCGGCCAAGGCCATTGGTGCGATGCGCTTCGTGGACAACCACGGCCAGCCGACCGAGCAGTACCCGTTCAACCCGAACGGCAGCACGGGCGGCCTGACCTCGGTCACGACGCCTGACGGCCGCTTCACCGCGGTGATGCCGCATCCGGAGCGCGTGTTCCGCAACATCCAGATGAGCTGGACCTCGGGCGATAGGAGCGAGCTGAGCCCCTGGATGCAGATCTGGCGCAACGCGCGCCGCTGGGTGGGCTGAAGCCGATGCTCGACCTCGATCACCCGCGAAGCCGGCACGTGCTGGAAGCGGCGCGGATCGAGGATCTGATTCGCAAGCAGTTGCTCGCGTGGCGCGAAGACGAGGCAGCGGCTTCGTCGGCGCGCACGGAGATCCTGCGCACGCTGCTGCCGCAGCTAGAGGCGCTCAATGCCGCGCACTTCGTCGCATCGAAGAAGATCTATCGCACGCTCGATGCGCTGGGCCGCGCGGTGCAGGGCGCGGATGCCGGCGCGGCCTGGCAGGCGTTCGCGGCACTCGATGGCCCGGGCGACAACTTCGGCACCTGGGCGATCTGAGCCTGAAGAAAAGACGGCAATAAAAAAGCGGCCCGAAGGCCGCTTTCTTTTTGCTCGGATCGATTATTCGACCTTGGCTTTCGCGCGCAGGTCTTCCTGGTACTTCTGCAGGCGCTGCTGTTGCAGTTGCTGCGTGATCTGCGGCTTCACTTCTTCCAGCTTCGGGAGTTGAGCCTGGCGAATGTCGTCGACGCGGATGATGTGCCAGCCGAACTGGGTCTTGATCGGGGCGGGGGTGGTCTCGCCCTTCTTGAGCTTGATCATGGCTTCCGAGAACTCGGGCACGAAGCTCGCGGGGTTGGCCCAGTCGAGGTCGCCGCCGTTGGCGCCCGATCCCGGGTCCTTGCTCTGCTTCTTGGCGATGTCTTCGAACTTGGCACCCTTCTTCAGGTCGGCCAGGATCTTCTTGGCCTGGTCTTCGGTTTCGACCAGGATGTGACGCGCCTTGTATTCCTTGCCGCCGTTGGCCGCGACGAACTTGTCGTACTCGGCCTTCACGTCGGCGTCGGAGATCGGGTTGGTCTTGCGGTAGTTGTCGAACAGCGCGCGGATCAGGATGGCTTGGCGGGCGAGTTCGAGCTGGTTCTTGTAGTCCTCGCTGGCGTCCAGGCCTTGCTTCTGGGCTTCCTGCATGAACACTTCGCGCGCCACGATTTCCTCGCGCAGCTGGCCTTGCATTTCAGGCGTCACCGGGCGGCCGGCGGCTGCCAGCTGTTGTGCCAGAACGTCCATGCGGGCCTTGGGCACCGGCTTGCCGTTCACGATGGCTGCGTTCTGCGCGAGAGCCGCCATGGGGATGGCACCGAGCAGCACTGCGGCCGCGACGGCCTGCAAGATTTGTTTTTTCATGGAATGAATATCGAGCTGGAAAGGAAATGCGCGTGTAGGAAAAGGCGCGGGAAAGAAAGCAGGGATAGGGAAGGAAAGAGGGGGTGATGCGGAAACCGCTGCAACCGCAGCAGATGCGGCGCGCTATCCGTTGAACGACTCAGAGCACCTCGATGGCGATGGCGTGCAGACCCTGTGCGATAAAAACTTGGAGGGCATCATACACAAGCCGATGCCGCGCCACGCGGGGCTTTCCCTCGAACTTCGGGGAGGCGATGCGGACCCGGAAATGGGTGCCGCGGCCTTCCGCATTGGCGCCCGCATGGCCGGCGTGGGCGGCGCTTTCGTCGATCACTTCGAGCTGCGTGGGGGCCAGCGCTTCGCGCAGCGCGGCCTCGAGAGCGGCGGCCGTGGGCAGCGGTGCGGCAGTGGTAGCGGTAGTGGTGCTCGTCATGCCGTCGGCTTGTCGTCGTTCTTCAGGTGCGGCGCGATGTACAGGCCCTGCGCCACCAGGAAGACGATGGGGAACACATAGCCCCAGAGCTTGAAGTTGACCCAGGCCTCGGTCGTGAAGTACGCCGCCACGTAACCGTTGATGATGGCCATGAACAGGCAATAGCCGATCCACGCCACGTTCAGCCGGCCCCAGATGCGCTCGGGCAGCTCGAGCTGCTGGCCCAGCAGCATCTTCAGGAAGTTCTTCTTCAGCGCCCAGAGCGCCACGGCCAGCGCCAGCGCCATCGCGCCGTACAGCACCGTCGGCTTCCACTTGATGAAGCGGTCGTCGTGCAGCGCCAGGGTGAGCGTGCCGAACAGCAGGATCAGCACCAGCGTGGCCTTCTGCATGGCCTGCAGTTTGCGTTCCATGGCGTAGATGATGGCCATCTGCACCACGGTGGCGGCCATCAGCACGCCGGTGGCCGTGTAGATGTCGCCGAGCTTGTAGGCGCCGAAGAACAGCAGGATCGGGAAGAAGTCGAGGATCAGTTTCATTCGGAGCGGCTCAGTCGGCCTTTTTCTGGAAATCGAGCGAAGCCGAGTTCATGCAATAGCGCAGGCCGGTCTCTGTCGGGCCGTCGGGGAACACATGGCCCAGGTGGGCTCCGCAATTGGCGCAGACGTTCTCGGTGCGGACCATGCCGTGCGATCGGTCGATGATGTTCCTGATGGCGCCGGGCACCGCTTCCTCGGAGAAGCTGGGCCAGCCGCAGCCGGCGTCGAACTTGGTCGACGACTCGAACAGCTTGGCGCCGCAGCACACGCAGTGGTAGGTGCCGTCGTCCCAGTGGGCTTCGTACTTGCCGGTGAAGGGGCGTTCGGTGGCGGCGTGGCGCGTCACTTCGAAGGCGGCGGGTTCGGCGCCTTTTTCAGCGAGCAGGGCTTTCCATTCGGCGTCGGTTTTCTGTACGGGAGCGGTCATGATGAGCAGCTGATTTCGATCGTGGAGGCCCAGTCGGGCGGGAAGCCGGCATAAGCGTCGGCACCGGGATGTTCTTCAAATGGGGTCTCGAGCAGAGCCAGCAAGGTTGCCACACCTGAGTTGTCTTTTTGCTGACTTGCTTCGATGGCTTGCTGCCCGAGGTGGTTCCGCAGCACGAACTTGGGATTCGACCGAAGCATCAGCCCGGCCGCCTGCGCCCGGTCGGACGCCGCATGGCGCTCTGAAAATGATAGCAGCCAGGCGTCGAAGCCCGCGCGGTCCAGGAACAGGTCGCGCACCGGCTCGACATTGCCGTCGGCCATGTAGTTCGACAGGCGGCGCCAGAAGATCGTGTAGTCGACCTTGCCCGCGGCCAGCAGCTTGAGCACGCCTTCGACGAGGGGGCGGTCGCCCTCGGCCGCATCCGCCAGGCCCAGTTTGGCGCGCATGCGGCCCTCGAACTCCCGGGGAAACACGCTCTTGTACGACTCCAGCGCGGCCACCGCTATTTCCTGGTCGCCGATCAGCGGCAGCAGCGCCTGCGCGAGGCAGAACAGGTTCCAGTAAGCGACGTTGGGCTGCTGGTTGAACGCGTAGCGCCCGCTGGTGTCGCTGTGGTTGCAGATGTGGCGCGGATCGAAACCGTCGAGGAACTGGAACGGCCCGTAGTCGATGGTGAGCCCCAGGATGCTCATGTTGTCGGTGTTCATCACCCCGTGGCAGAAGCCCACGGCCTGCCATTGCGCGAGCAGGGCGGCGGTGCGCTCGCTCACGGTTTCGAGGAACGCGGCGTACGCGTTGCCGTTGAAGCGGTCGGTGTTGCGGCAGGCCGGGTAGCAGCGGTCGATGACGTAGTCGGCCAGCGCGCGCAGTTCGTCTTCGCGCTGGTTGGCGGCAAAGTGTTCGAAGTGGCCAAAGCGCACGAAACTGGGCGCCACGCGGGTCACCACCGCCGCGCTTTCGAGTTCCTCGCGGCGCACGCGGGCGTCGGAGCCGGTCACGCAGAGGGCGCGCGTGGTCGGAATGCCCAGACCGTGCATGGCCTCGCTGCAGAGGAATTCGCGGATGCTGGAGCGCAGCACCGCGCGGCCGTCGCCGCCGCGCGAGTAGGGCGTGCGCCCCGCGCCTTTCAGCTGCACCTCGAGTCCGCCGTCGGTCTCGCCGATCATGATGGCGCGCCCGTCGCCGAGCTGCCCGGCCCACACGCCGAACTGGTGGCCGCTGTAGACCGTGGCGAAAGGCCGGGTGCCGGCAATGGGCATGCTGCCCGTCAGCGCGGCCAGCGTGTCGCCCGATTCATGCCAGGCGGGCGGCAGTCCGAGTTCGCGCGCGACTGCCTCGCTGCGCCCCACCCAGTAGGGATCGGGCAGGGGCGTCGGCCGCAGTTCGGTGAGAAACGCGGGGCCCAGGTTCGAAAAGCCGGGTTTCCAGCGCAGTCCCAGGTCGGCGACCGGGATGTCTTCAGCAAGCAAGCTCATGCGCGGATTGTCCGGCAGAGCGCGAAACCCCTTGCCGCGGGGGCCATCGGGGTTGGGCGTTCAGGCCGCGAGGGCCGCCGGGCCGTCCCAGATGCGTGCCCGGTACTGCGCCGGCGGCACGCCGAACCAGCGCTTGCAGGCGCGGAAGAAGTTGCTCGTGTCCACGAAGCCCAGCATGTCGGCCACGTCGGTCAGCGTATGGCGGTCTTCGGCCAGATACTCCTGCGCGAGCTCGCGGCGGGTGCGGTCGAGAAGGGCCTGGAAAGACACCGACTCCTCCTGCAGCCGCCGCTGCAGCGTGCGCTCGGCCAGCCCAAGGTCCGAGGCCACGTCCTGCCGGCGCGGCTCGCCATGCGGAAGCCGGCGAGCGATTTCGGCGCACACCAGGCTGCTGGTCGTGGTCTGGCCCAGCAGGGTGAGCTGGTCGTCCAGCAGGTGCTCCTGCATCTCCCCGAGCGTCTGGTGATAGGTGGGCAGCGGCGTTGTCATGTCGGCGTCGGACAGCAGCAGGCGGTTGGCGGAGGCGTTGAAGCGCACCTCGCAGCCGAAGGCCTCGCGGTGCAGCCGGGCGTCGGGCGGCGCGGGGTAGACGAATTCCATGGCCAGCGGCTGCAGCTCGCGCCGCGCGAGCCACTGGCACTGCATCAGCACGGTCAGCAGTGCGTACTCGACGCGCTGGCGCGGAATCGGCAGCTTGCCGCCGGTGTGCTTCATGACCATCCAGCAGCCGCGCGCTTCGGGTTGCAGCGAGAAGGCGGTCGCGTCCGAGATCACCGCCATGTAGCGCGCCACCCGCGTGAGCGCGCCCTGGAGGTCGGGGCTGCAGGCCATGGCATGTCCCACGGTGCCCAGCTTGCTGTGCGTGGAGGCCAGGTCGCGGTGCAGGCCCAGCGTGGGCCGGCCGGCGCGGGCCACCGCGAACTGCCACAGCACGGTGATCTCGTCGACCGGGATGCGTGCGTTCTGCCTGTGCAGCGAATCGGGGTCGAAGCCGGCCTCGTTCAGCAGCGAGGGCACGTCCAGCCCCTCGGCCTCGAACATGGAGAGCACGCCTTCTAGCCATGCGGCGGAACTGGTGCGCAGTTCCGGCTTCGCCATGCCAATGGCACGGCGCTGAAGGCCGCGCTGGCGCAGCGGCATGGCGGCTCCTGAAGTCATTCGATTGGCGTCCTTGCGATAGCGATGAAAACGGCACCGGTTTCTAGAATTTTTTTGTGCCCGGTGGCCCGGAAGTATGGGGGCCGGACATCGCACGAGGAATTCCGATTAACCCGGTGTGGAGACAAAACATGAATACAGAGACAACCGCGCAGGACCAGGGGCTGGCGGCAGGAAACAGGACCGTGGTGACCAGGGCGGTCACAGCATTTGCCGCGGCGGCGGCGCTCGCGGCCCTCTCGGCCTGCGGCGGCGGATCGTCGGGCCCCGGCATCGCCTTGCTGCCCGCCGCGCCGCCTCCCGCACCGGCGCCGGCTCCCCCCGCGGCCGACGGCCCGATGGTGCGCCTGACCGCGGCCGGCAAGGTCGAGGGCGTGGACGATAGCGCCAATTCCGGCACCTGGTTCTGGAAAGGCGTGCCGTTCGCCCAGCCGCCGGTCGGCGCGCTGCGCTGGCGCGCGCCGGCGGCGCCCGAGGCCTGGAGCGGCATCCGCTCGGCCAAGAAATTCGGCAACGCCTGCCTGCAGACCGGCCGCATGTTCGGGCCCGGCGCCAACAACACCTATGACGCCACCATCGGCACCACGCTGGGCCAGCCCCTCGGCAGCGAGGACTGCCTGTTCGTGAACATCTGGCGCCCGGCGACGGACGAGAAGAATCTGCCCGTGCTGCTGTTCATTCATGGCGGCAGCAATATTTCGGGTTACACGGCCGACCCGCTGTACGACGGCGCGAAGCTGGCCAAGACCGCCAATGCGGTGGTCATCACCGCCAGCTATCGCCTGGGCATCCTGGGTTTCCTGAACATGCCGCAGTTGCGTCCGGGCGGCACGGCGGGTGACGACTCGGGCAACTTCGCGCTGCTCGACAACATGGCCGCGTTGCGGTTCATCCGCGACAACGTGGGCAACTTCGGCGGCGACCCGGGCAACGTCACGCTGTCGGGCGAGTCGGCCGGAGCCACCAACCTGCTGTCGGTCATGACTTCGCCGATGGCCAAGGGCCTGTTCCACAAGGCCTTCGAAATGAGCGGCGGCATCTCGCTCGCGAGCAACCTGCCGCCCGGCACGCTGCCTTCGCTGTCGCCGGCGTCGGCTTCGCTGGCGCAGGGCGAGGCCATCCTGGCGGCGCTGCTGGTGGCCGACGGCACCGCGGCCGACACGACGGCCGCCAAGGCCTACATCGCCACACGCACGCCGACGCAGATTGCCGACTACCTGCGCGCGCAGGATGGCGGCAAGATGCTGACCACGGCGGTCGCGGCGGGGCAGGGCTCCGTCGCGCCCATTCCGGACGGCACGGTGCTCCCGGTGGATCCCATCGGCGCCATCGCCGCCGACAAGTACGTGAAGGTCCCGATGCTCGCGGGCAACACGCGCGACGAGGGCAAGCTCTTCGCCTCGCAGCTCGGCTCGATCGGCTTCCCGAAGGCGGGCTGGATCGTCAAGGACCCCCAGCGCTTCTCGATGATGTTCAACTTCGACCCCGATGCGGCACCCACGCTCAAGGTGGAAGACATCATCGATCCGTTCTACCTCCCGGTAGACAAGCTGGGCACGGGCTACAACGCGGCCACCGCGCTCATCACCAAGGGCATGTTCGAGGCCAACCGCGACAACCTGCTCGACACGCTGAAGACGCGCCAGTCCAACATCTGGCACTACCGCCTCGACTGGGCCCGCGAAGCCGCGCCCTGGGGTGACGTGTATGGCGCGGCGCACGCCTTCGACCTGCCTTTCGTGTTCGGCAATTTCGGCCCGTCGGTGCTGTCGAACGTGATCGGCGGCAAGGCCAACGAGAAGGGGCGCCTTGCGCTGTCGAACGCCGTCATGGCGAGCGTGGGCGCCTTCATGCGCAAGGGCGATCCGAACACCCCCGAGCTCGGCGTGACCTGGGCGCCCTGGCCGTCGAGCCTGCTGCTGGACGCGACGCTCACCGCCACCAGCATCACGGCCGCGCCCTGACCGGCAAGCCAATCAATCAACCAAAAACGATAACGGAGACAAGAGGATGATCGCTTTGAAACCTTCCCGCCGATGGCGCCTCGCGGCATCGCTGCTGGCCACCGCGGCAGGCATTGCCGCATGCGGCGGCGGCTCGTCCGGCAGCGGGTTCGTGTTCTTCCCACAGGCGGCCGAAACGCCCGCGCCGCCGCCGAGCACGCCCGATGCCGGCCCGGTCCGCAAGTGGGGCTACATCACGCTGCCCGACGGCAACAAGATGCGCTACTCGCTGCTGCTGCCCAGTGCCACCGGCAGCTTCCCGCTGCTGGTGGAGTACGACGGCTACTCTTCGGGCTCTGCCCCGAACATCGGCCAGCTCTGGCTATCCGAGGGCTATGCCGTCATGGGCCTGAACGTGCCGGGCACCGGCTGCTCGACCGGTGAAGACCAGGTCTTCGACGCCAGCACCGGCGCGGCCGGGGCCTTCGCGATCGAATGGGCCGGCAAGCAGCCGTGGTCGAACGGAAAGATCGGCATGGTCGGCTACTCGTACTCGGGCTACAACCAGCTGTGGGTGGCGGCGCACCGGCCCAAGGGCCTGCTGGCGATCACGCCCAGCAAGAACGTGGGCGACCCGTACCGCGACGTGGGCTACCCCGGCGGCATCAAGAACATCGGCTTTCCGTCGCAGTGGTGGGGCGGCTTCCCGACGACCTGGAAGAAGGCGGCCGACCTCGCGGCCAAGCTCGACGGCGACACCGAGTGCGCCAAGACCGTGGCCGACAACATCGAGAAGATCAAGCGCCCCGACCTCGACCTGACCAAGTGGCTCGAGAACCCCTACGCCGACGGCCTGTACGTCAAGCGCAGCGCGGCGCTGGAGACCGCCAAGATCGACATCCCCGCGCTGGGCACGCAGTCGTGGCAGGACGAGCAGATCGGCCCGCGCTCCGGCTACTACGAAGACACCATGGCGCCCGAGAAGATGTGGCTCATCAGCGCCAACGGCGACCACCACACCAACGTGACCTCCGACTACATCGACGGCACGCTGAAGCGCTTTCTCGCGCATTTCGTGAAGGGCGAGAACAACGGCTTCGAGAAGGAACCGCATGTGCGCCTGCTGCAGGAGATGCAGCAGACCGACCAGAAGGCCGTCAACGGCGCGGCCAAGCTGAAGCAGATGGCGGTGGCCGAGTTCGACCGCCTGCCGGTCAAGGTCAAGCCGATGCGCCTTTACCTGCAGCAGGGTGGGGTGCTGGGCAGCGCGGCGCCTTCAGCGGGCAGCGCGGCGTCCAGCTACGACTACCCGGTGAAGAGCCCGGTGGTGAACAACCCCGCGGCCGAAGGCTGGCAGGCCGTGGCCGACACCGACGGGCAACTCACCTTCACCACCGCGGCGCTGCCCGAAGACCTGAGCTTCTACGGCGAAGGCTCGGCCGACCTGTTCATCGAGGCGACCGCGGCGAACGGCAACACGGACCTGCAGGTCACGGTGTCCGAAGTGCGGCCCGACGGCAAGGAAATGTTCGTGCAGCGCGGCTGGCTGCGGGCCTCCAAGCGCTCGCTGGACAGCGCGCGCTCCACGGTGCTGCGTCCCTTTGGCGACTTTGCCCGCGACACCGATGCACCGCTGCTGGCCGGACAACCCAATTCGGTGCGCGTCGAGATCCAGAAGTTCGCGCATGTGTTCCGCGCCGGCTCGAGCATCCGAGTGACCATCGACACGCCTTCGCAGACCGGGTTCTGGCTGTTCGGCAACGACCCGACGCCCTCGACCAACAAGGTCTGGCACGACGCGACGCGTCCGTCGAGCATCGTCCTGGGCTACACGCCGTATGCCCATGCGAAGGATCTGCCCAGCTGCGACCGGACGATCCGCCAGCCGTGCCGCCCGGCGATCGGCGCGGTGCCCGCGGGCGTGGGGCCGGCGGCGCCCAAGGACCCCACTTGAGCCGCTCCGTTCAATCGTGCAGTGCGGGTTTGTGTCATTGTGCAAGTGGCCGAAGCTTGCGTGAATCTCTCGTGCGCAAGTTTTCATGAAGTCATTTCACATAGGAGTCCGTAGATGCTGGGTTTGATGCAAGACCAACCGCTTTTGATCTCGTCGCTGATCGAGTTCGCCGAGCGCCACAACGGCGACGGCGAGATCGTCTCGCGCCGGGTCGAGGGCGATATTCACCGCACGACGTGGGGCGGTATCGCATCGCGTGCCCGGCAGGTGGCCAATGCGCTGGACGGCGAGCAATTGCTGTTCAGCGACCGCGTCGCCACGCTGGCCTGGAACGGCTACCGCCACCTGGAGCTGTACTACGGCGTGAGCGGCAGCGGCCGCGTGCTGCACACCATCAACCCGCGCCTGCACCCCGACCAGATCGCGTGGATCGCCAACCATGCCGAAGACCAGATCCTGTGCTTCGACCTGAGCTTCCTGCCGCTGGTGCAGGCGGTGCATGCGCGCTGCCCGATGATCCGCAAGTGGGTGGCGCTGTGCGACGCCGACAAGCTGCCGGCCGACAGCGGCGTGCCCAATCTCGTGAGCTATGAAACCTGGCTGGGCCAGCAATCCACCGACTACGACTGGCCCACCTTCGACGAGAACTCGGCCTCGAGCATGTGCTACACGAGCGGCACCACGGGCAACCCGAAGGCCGCGCTCTACAGCCATCGCTCGACGATGCTGCATGCCTACGCCGCCGCATTGCCCGACGTCATGCGCATCTCCGCGCAAGACTCGGTGTTGCCGGTGGTGCCGATGTTCCACGTCAACGCCTGGGGCATTCCGTACTCGGCCGCGCTGGTAGGCTGCAAGCTGGTGTTTCCGGGCCCGTCGCTCGACGGCAAGTCGGTGTACGAGCTGATCGAATCCGAGGGCGTGACCTTCGCGGCCGGCGTGCCCACCGTGTGGCAGATGATGCTGGGCCACATGCAGACCAACGGCCTGAAGTTCAGCAAGCTGAACCGCACCGTCATCGGCGGCTCGGCCTGCCCGCCGGCCATGATCACGGCGTTCCAGGAGAAGTACAACGTCGAGGTGCTGCACGCCTGGGGCATGACCGAGATGAGCCCGCTGGGCACGCTCTGCACGCTCAAGAACAAGCACCTGTCGCTGCCGGCCGATGCGCAACTGCAGATCCGCATGAAGCAGGGCCGCGCGATCTTCGGCGTCGACATGAAGATCGTCGACGGCGACGGCAACGAGCTGCCATGGGACGGCAAGGCCTACGGCGACCTGCTGGTCAAGGGCCCGTGGGTGGTGAAGGAATACTTCAAGGGCGAGGGCGGCGACCCGCTCATCGCCGACGCGCAGGGCCGCGGCTGGTTCCCGACCGGCGACGTCGCCACCATCGACGCCGACGGCTACCTGCAGATCACCGACCGCAGCAAGGACGTGATCAAGTCCGGCGGCGAGTGGATCAGCTCCATCGACATCGAGAACATCGCGGTCGCGCACCCGGCGGTGGCCATGGCCGCCTGCATCGGCGTGTTCCACCCCAAGTGGGACGAGCGCCCGATCATCGCCGTGGTGAAGAAGCCCGGCGCCGAAGTCACCCGCGAGGAACTGCTGAAGTTCTACGAAGGCAAGACCGCCAAGTGGCAGATCCCCGACGACGTGGTGTTCGTCGAGGCCATTCCGCTGGGCGCCACCGGAAAGATCCTGAAGACCCGTCTTCGCGAACTGCTCAAGGACTACAAGCTTCCGACACTCTGAAACCACAGGCAAAGCCCTGCCGCACTGTCGCGCACGCGATAGGAAAGCCGCCCCGGCGGCTTTCCTTCCGGGCAATCCCTGTGCGGCGAAAAAAAGGGCGCTTGTACGCTGCGATTCCGCCTATCAAAACTGGAGACTCCTCATGCAATTTGCTATCAAGTCAGTAGCTGCCTGCGCTATGTTGGTGAGCTTTACCGCCGCATTCGCGCAAAAGGGCGAGACCGTCAAGATCGCCTGGCTCGACCCGCTGTCCGGCCTCATGGCCGCGGTCGGCACCAACCAGCTCAAGACCACGCAATTCCTTGCCGAGGAGTTCAACAAGAAGAACCAGTCGGGTGTGAAGTTCGAAGTCATCGGCATCGACAACAAGCTCAGCCCGCAGGAAACCACCGCCGCGCTGCGCTCCGCGCAGGACCAGGGCGCCCGCTACATCATGCAGGGCAACGGCTCCGGCCCGGCGCTGGCCATCATCGATGCCATCGAGAAGAACAACTCGCGCAACCCCGGCAAGGAGTTGCTCTACATGAACTACGCGGCGGTCGACCCCGACCTGACCAACAGCAAGTGCAGCTACTGGCACTTCCGGGTCGACGCCGACACCTCAATGAAGATGGAGGCGCTGACCACCTGGATGAAGGACCAGGCCGACATCAAGAAGGTCTACCTGCTCGGCCAGAACTACGCGCACGGCGTGCAGGTGGCCAAGTACGCCAAGGAAGACCTGAAGGTCAAGCGCCCCGACATCCAGATCGTGGGCGAGGACCTGCACCCGCTGGCGCAGGTGCGCGACTTCTCCCCGTACATCGCCAAGATCAAGGCCTCGGGTGCCGACACGGTCATCACCGGCAATTGGGGCTCCGACCTGTCGCTGCTCATCAAGGCCGCGAACGACTCGGGCCTGAACGTCAAGTTCCTGACCTACTACGCGCCCGGCGCCGGTACCCCCACGGCCATGGGGGCCACTTCGGACGGCAAGGTCTACACCGTGGCCTACGCCCACTACAACATGGGCGGCGAGATCCAGCAGCTGCTCAACGGCTACAAGAAGCGCATGAACGACGACCTGACGCAGGCCTCGATCTACCACGTGTTCGCGCTGCTCGACGCCGCCTTCGCCAAGACCAAGTCGACCGATCCGGTCAAGGTGGCCGCCGCCCTGGAAGGCATGAAGATCAAGAGCTTCAACGGCGAGGTCGAGATGCGCAAGTCCGACCACCAGTTGCAGCAGGGCCTGTACATCTCGCGCTGGGAAAAGGCCAGCGCCAAGTACCCCTACGACGCCGAGAACACCGGCTACACGAACGTGCCCGTGAAGTACTACGAGTCGTACGTGGCGAGCACGCCCACCACTTGCCAGATGAAGCGCCCCTGAGGCGCCGCGGCAAAGCTTCGCGCCTTTTCCTACCCGCCGGTAGCAGCGGTCTACCCGCGGGTAGCAATTCGGGATGCCGCGCTGTCGCATGCGCGATAGAAACGGCACTTTGCCAGCCCCCTCTTACGGGCATTCCCTGAGGGGAGGGGCTGCAATCGCTTGTACGCTCGTACAGCGTTTTGATTCGGTTCTGATTCGGTTTGACCAGGAGATATAGATTGAAGTTCGCTCTGAAAATCGCTGCCGCAGCCGTCATTGCGGCCACCGCTACCGGTGCCCTCGCCCAGAAGGGTGAAACCGTCAAGATCGCATGGCTCGATCCGCTGTCGGGCCTCATGGCCGCGGTCGGAACGAACCAGCTCAAGACGTTCCAGTTCTTCGCCGAAGAGTTCAACAAGAAGAACGCCGCCGGCGTGAAGTTCGAGATCATCGGCATCGACAACAAGCTCAGCCCGCAAGAGACCACCAGCGCGCTGCGCTCGGCCCTCGACCAGGGCGCGCGATACATCGTGCAGGGCAACGGCTCCGGCCCGGCGCTGGCCATCATCGATGCGCTCGAGAAGAACAACGCGCGCAATCCCGGCAAGGAAGCGCTGTACCTGAACTACGCCGCGGTCGACCCCGAGCTGACCAATGCCAAGTGCAGCTACTGGCAGTACCGCTTCGACGCCGACACGTCGATGAAGATGGAAGCGCTGACCACCTACATGAAGGACCAGCCGGACATCAAGAAGGTCTACATCATCGGCCAGAACTACGCGCACGGCCAGCAGGTCTCCAAGTACGCCAAGGAAGACCTGAAGCACAAGCGCCCCGACATCCAGATCGTCGGCGACGACCTGCACCCGCTCGCGCAGGTGCGCGACTTCGCGCCGTACATCGCGAAGATCAAGGCTTCGGGTGCCGACACCGTCATCACCGGCAACTGGGGCTCCGACCTCGCGCTGCTCATCAAGGCCGCGAACGACTCGGGCCTCAATGTCAAGTTCTACACCTACTACGCCGTGACCACCGGCACGCCGACCGCCATGGGCGCGGCGTCCGACGGCAAGGTCTACCAGGTCGGCTACGCCCACTACAACATGGGCGGCGACATGCAGAAGTACGCCGAGGACTTCAAGAAGAAGTTCAACGACGACCTCTACACCACCGACGTCTACACCGTGTTCCAGGCGTTGACCGAAGCCTTCGTGAAGACCAAGTCGACCGACCCCGTCAAGGTGGCGGCCGCCATGGAAGGCATGAAGTTCAAGAGCTTCAACGGTGACGTCGAACTGCGCAAGACCGACCACCAGCTGCAGCAAGGCCTGTACATCGCCAAGTGGGAGAAGGCCAGCGCCAAGTACCCCTACAGCCCGGAGAACACCGGCTACACGTTGGCACCCGTGAAGTACTACGACGCCTACGTGGCCAGCACGCCCACCAGCTGCCAGATGAAGCGTCCCTCCTGATTTCGGGAACGCGCCAACGCGGTCGAGGCCCGACTTCAACACTCGGGCCTTTTTCTTTTTTCACCTGACACGAAAGACCGATGAACGTCGAATTCTTCGTCATCTCGCTGCTCAACGGCGTGAGCTACGGCTTGCTGTTGTTCATGCTGAGCTCCGGCCTCACGCTGATCTTCAGCATGATGGGTGTGCTCAATTTCGCGCACGCCAGTTTCTACATGCTGGGCGCGTACTTCGCCTTCACGATCTCGGGCATCCTGGGCTTCTGGCCGGCGCTCGTCATCGCGCCGCTGCTGGTCTTTGCGCTGGGCGCGGCCTTCGAGCGCTACTGCCTGCGCCGCGTCCACAAGTTCGGCCACGTGCCCGAGCTGCTGGTGACCTTCGGCCTTTCGTACCTCATTCTCGAAATCGTGCAGCTGGTGTGGGGCCGCTCGACGGTGCCGTACGGCCTGCCGACGGCACTGCAGGGCCCGCTGTTCTCGCTCTACGGCACGCAGTTCCCCAAGTCGCGCTCGTTCATCATGCTGGTGGCGGTGCTGATGCTGGTATCGGTGTGGCTGCTGCTCACGCGCACCCGCATCGGGCTGGTCATCCAGGCGGCGCTGAAGCACCCCGACATGGTCGAGGCGCTGGGCCACAACGTGCCGCGCGTGTTCATGCTGGTGTTCGGCGGCGGCGCCGCGCTGGCGGGGCTGGCGGGCGTGGTCGGCGGCAACACCTACGTCACCGAGCCGGCGATGGCGGGCTCGGTCGGCTCCATCATCTTCGTGGTGGTGGTGGTCGGCGGCATGGGCTCGCTGGCGGGCGCGTTCCTGGCCTCGCTCATCATCGGCATCGTGCAGACCTTCGCCGTGGCCATGGACCAGTCGCTCGCGACCGGCCTGCAGGCGCTGGGCGTGGCGGTGACCGACCAGACCTTCGGCTACGAGCTGCTCAAGCTCACCATCTCGCAGGTCGCGCCCATTCTTCCGTACCTGTTCCTGGTGCTGATCCTCATCTTCAGGCCCAAGGGTCTTCTCGGAACCCGGGAGGACTGACGCCATGAATACTGCAACGACAACCGCTTCGACCTCCACACCGGTGCGCTACTACCGGTTCAAGCCGCTGAACATCGGCCGCATTCTCATCTGGTCGTTCTTCGCGCTGCTGCTGATCGTGGCGCCGATGATCTTCACCAGCAGCCTGGCCCTGACCATGCTGTCGCAGATCGGCTACCTGATCATCATCTGCCTGAGCTACAACATCCTGCTGGGGCAGGGCGGCATGCTCAGTTTCGGGCACGCGGTGTACGTGGGCCTGGGCTCGTTCATCGCCATCCATGCCATGAACTTCGCCAGCGCCGGCAAGCTGCCGATCCCGCTGGTGCTGATTCCGCTCGTGGGCGGCTTGGGCGGCATGTTCTTCGCCATGGTGTTCGGCTACGTGTCGACCAAGAAGTCGGGCACCACCTTCGCGATGATCACGCTGGGCCTGGGCGAGCTGGTGGCCGCGATGGCGCTGATGTTCCCGAGCTTCTTCGGCGGCGAGGGCGGCATCACCACCAACCGCGTGTACGGCGCCTCGTTCTTCGGCATCAACTTCGGGCCGCAGAACCAGGTGTATTACCTGATCGCCGTGTACTGCTTCATCTGCACCGGGCTGATGTTCGCCTTCACCGGCACGCCGCTCGGCCGCATGCTGAACGCGGTGCGAGACAACCCGGAGCGCGTGGAGTTCATCGGCTACAACACCCAGCGCGTGCGCTACTTCGCCTTCATCATCGCGGGCTTCTTCGCGGGCATCGGCGGCGGGCTGGCGGCCATCAACTTCGAGATCGTGAACGCGGCCGACAGCCTGAACGGGCTGCGCTCGGGCAGCTACCTGCTGTTCACCTTCCTGGGCGGCGCCACCTTCTTCTTCGGGCCGATCATCGGCGCGGCGCTGCTGGTGTTCGCGCTGGTGCTGCTGTCGGAGCTGAGCAAGGCCTGGTTGCTGTACGTGGGCCTGGTGTTCCTGCTGATGGTGATGTTCGCGCCCGGCGGCGTGGCCAGCCTGATCATGATGAACGTGCGCGTGGCGCTGTTCGGCAAGATCAAGCGCTTCTACCTGCTGTACGTGGGCCTGTTCATCGGCGCGGGCGTGATGCTCGCGGGCGCGGCGGCCATCGTCGAGATGATCTATCACATGCAGCTGAACGCGGCGCTCGGCCCGCTGGTGCCGTTCGCGGGCCTTCAGCTGGACACCTCGTCGGCCACGAGCTGGATCGTCGCCGTGGCGCTGCTGGCTGTGGGCCTGGGCATCTTCGAGGTGTTCCGCAGGCGATTCGCGAAGGCCTGGGGCCAGGCGCAGGAAGAAATCGAAGCCGAGATCAAGCGGCGGGAGACGGCATGACCTATTCACTCGAACTCAAGGGCCTGCGCAAGAGCTTCGGCAAGACCGACATCATCCGCGGGGTCGACCTGGCGGTGAACGCCGGCGAGCGCATCGCCATCATCGGGCCGAATGGCGCGGGCAAGTCCACGCTGTTCAACCTGATCAGCGGGCGGCTCACGCCCACCAGCGGCGAAGTGCTGCTCAACGGCCAGCGCATCGACGGCATGAAGCCGTACGAGATCAACCGCATGGGCCTGTCGCGCAGCTTCCAGATCACCAACATCTTCCCGAAGCTCAGCGTGTTCGAGAACCTGCGCTGCGGCGTGCTCTGGAGCCTGGGCTACAAGTACACCTTCCTGCGCTTTCTGTCGAACCTGGACGACGCCAACGAGCGCACCGAAGAGCTCATCCGCCAGATCGGGCTGGAGAAGAAGCGCGACGTGCATGCGGTGAACCTCACCTATGCCGAGCAGCGCGCGCTGGAAATCGGCGTGACCATCGCGGGCGGCGCCAGCGTGATCCTGCTGGACGAACCCACGGCCGGCATGAGCAAGACGGAGACTTCGCATTTCATCTCGCTCATCAAGCACGTCACGGTCGGCAAGACGCTGCTGACGGTGGAGCACGACATGGGCGTGGTCTTCGGCCTGGCCGACAAGATCGCGGTGGTGGTGTATGGCGAAGTGATCGCCTTCGACACGCCGGCCGCCGTTCGCGCGAATGCGCGCGTGCAGGAGGCCTACCTGGGCTCTTCCGTTGCCGACGCACAAGGGGCGGGACATTGACATGCTGAAGCTCAAAGACATCCACGCCTACTACGGCAAGAGCCATGTGCTGCATGGCGTTTCCTTCGACGTGAACCCCGGCGAGATCGTCGCGCTGCTGGGCCGCAACGGCTCGGGCCGCTCGACCACCGCCAAGGCCATCATGGGCCTGGTGCATGCCGAAGGCGGCCTGCACTGGAAAGGGCAGGACATCCTGCGCCGCAAGGCTTATGAGATCGCGCACTTCGGCATCGGCTACGTGCCCGAGAACCGCGACATCTTTCCCAAGCTCACGGTGCACCAGAACCTGCTGCTGGGGCAAAAGGGCTCGGGCAAGGGCAGCCGCTGGAACTTCGAGGACATGTACGCCATGTTCCCGCGTCTGAAGGAGCGCCAGCACACCGAGGCCGGCGTGCTCTCGGGCGGCGAGCAGCAGATGCTCACGCTGTGCCGCACGCTGATGGGCGACCCTGACCTGATCATCATCGACGAGCCGACCGAAGGCCTCGCGCCCAAGATCGTCGAGCTGGTGGGGCAGTACCTGCGCACTCTGAAGGACAAGGGCATCTCGGTGCTGCTGATCGAGCAGAAGCTCACCATCGCCATGCAGATCTCGGACCGCGCGCTCGTCATGGGCCACGGCAGCATTGTGTTCGATGGCACCCCGGACAGCCTGCGCGCCGATGCCACCACTCGCAAAGAGTGGCTGGAAGTTTGATACCCCCAGGGGATCCGGGCCTAGCCCCGGATCCTCTTGTCTCTACAGCGACTGCGTGCCATTGTTTGGCCTCGCGAAACGCCTAGAATCCCCTCGAAAAAGAACACTCGTGCTTTTTCTTCTTTTTCTTCACACACCAAGGAACGCAGCATGACGGCTGAATACAAAGTGCTCGGCGATGTCGCCGTGATCACCATGACCAACCCTCCGGTCAACGGTCTCGGTTTCTCGACCCGCATCGGCATCACCGATGGCCTGGCCAAGGCCAATGCCGACGACGCCGTCAAGGCCATCGTCATCACCGGCGCCGGCAAGGCGTTCTCGGGCGGCGCGGACATCAAGGAATTCGGCACGCCCAAGGCGCTGCAGGAGCCCAACCTGCTGAGCGTGATCCTCGCGCTCGAAGCCTCGGCCAAGCCCGTCGTCGCTGCCATCCATTCGGTGTGCATGGGCGGCGGCCTCGAACTGGCCCTGGGCTGCCACTACCGCGTGGCCGCTCCCGGCACCAGCGTCGCGCTGCCCGAAGTCAAGCTGGGCCTGATCCCCGGTGCTGGCGGCACGCAGCGTCTGCCGCGCGTGATCGGTGTCGAGACCGCGCTGAACATGATCGTCAGCGGCGAGGCAGTGAAGAGCGAACTGCTCGCGAGCCTGCCGGGCCAGAAGCTGTTCGACAAGCTGGCCGCTTCGCCCGAATCCGTGTTCGACGAGGCCGTTGCCTTCGCCAAGAGCGTGGCCGGCAAGACCGGTGAAGCGCTGCCGCTGGTGCGCAACCTGCCGTGCAAGCACCCGCAAGGCGATGCCTACTTCCAGTTCGCCAAGAACATGGTCGGCGGCATGTCGAAGAACTACCCCGCGCCGCTGCAATGCGTGGACGCCGTGCAGGCCGCCACCAAGCTGAAGTTCGACGCCGGCATGGCCGAAGAACGCCGCATCTTCACCGCGCTGATGTTCACGCCCGAATCGCTGGCGCTGCGCCACCTGTTCATGGCCGAGCGCGCCGCGAGCAAGATTCCCGACGTGCCCGAAGACACGCCCAAGCGCGAGATCAAGGCCGTGGGCGTCATCGGCGCCGGCACCATGGGCGGCGGCATCTCGATGAACTTCCTGAACGCGGGCATCCCCGTCAAGATCCTCGAGATGAAGCAGGAAGCGCTCGACCGCGGCGTTGCCACCATCAAGAAGAACTACGAAGCCCAGGTCAAGAAGGGCAAGCTCAAGCAGGACAAGTACGAACAGCGCATGGCGCTCCTGAGCACCACGCTGAGCTACGACGACCTGAAGGACGCCGACCTGATCATCGAAGCCGTGTTCGAAGAACTCGGCGTGAAGGAGAAAGTGTTCAAGGAACTCGACCGCGTCGCCAAGAAGGGCGCGATCCTGGCCTCGAACACCTCGACGCTCGACGTCGACAAGATCGCCGCCTTCACCGACCGTCCGCAGGACGTGGTCGGCATGCACTTCTTCAGCCCCGCCAACGTGATGAAGCTGCTCGAAGTGGTGCGCGGCAAGGCCACCGCCAAGGACGTGCTGGCCACGGTCATGGCCATCGGCAAGAAGATCAAGAAAACGGCAGTGGTCTCGGGCGTGTGCGACGGCTTCATCGGCAACCGCATGATCGAGCAGTACAGCCGCCAGGCCGGCTTCCTGCTGGACGAAGGCGCCACGCCGCAGCAGGTCGACAAAGCCATCGAGAAGTTCGGCTTTGCCATGGGCCCGTTCCGCATGGGCGACCTGGCCGGCAACGACATCGGCTGGGCCATTCGCAAGCGCCGCGCCGTCGAGCGCGCCGACATGAAGTACAGCCGCACTGCAGACAAGCTGTGCGAACTGGGCCGCTTCGGCCAGAAGACCGGGGCAGGGTGGTACGACTACCAGGCCGGCAAGCGCGACGCCATTCCTTCGGACCTGGTCAACAAGATGATCGAGGACCACCGCAAGGAACTGGGCATCACGCCGCGCAAGATCTCCGACGAGGAAATCGTGCAGCGCCTGGTGTACGCACTGGTGAACGAAGGCGCGCACATCCTGGAAGACGGCATCGCTTCCAAGTCGGGCGACATCGACATGGTGTACCTCACCGGCTACGGCTTCCCGATCTGGCGCGGCGGCCCGATGCACTACGCGTCGCAGGTCGGCCTGTACAACGTGGCCGAGACGATGAAGCGCTTTGCCAAGAACCCGCGCGACGACGCCGAGTTCTGGCAGCCCGCGCCGCTGATCCAGAAGCTGGTGGCCGAAGGCAAGCAGTTCAGCTGACGGCAACGCAAAGACAGGACACCGACCGCCAATGTTGAAACGCATCTTCCTCGGGCTGCTGCTGGCCATCGTGCTGCTGGTGGCGGCCGTGGCGGTCAAGACCTGGACCACGCCGTCGCAGCAGTTGGCGGTGGCGCCCGCACCCAAGCTGGACATCGATCTGCAGGCGGCAGCCAAACGGCTGTCGACGGCGATCACGTTCCGCACGGTGTCGGGCATGGACGACCCGGCCGTCAACGCGGCCGAGTTCGACAAGCTGCATGCCTACCTGGAGCAGCAGTTTCCCAAGGTGCACGCCACGCTCAAGAAAGAGGTGGTGGGCAACAAGGCGCTGCTCTACACATGGGCCGGCACCGATCCGCAGGCCAAGCCCATCGCGCTGATGGCGCACCAGGACATGGTGCCCATCGCCCCGGGCACAGAGAAAGCCTGGACGGTCGACCCCTTCGCCGGCGAGATCAAGGACGGCTACGTCTGGGGCCGCGGCACGCTCGACAACAAGAGCAATCTTTTCGCGCAGATGGAAGCCATCGAGCTGCTCATCGGCGCAGGCTTCAAGCCGAAGCAGACCGTCTACCTCGTGATGGGCGACGACGAGGAAGTGAGCGGCCTGCGCGGCGCGCTGCCCATCGCCGAGCTGCTCAAGTCGCGCAACGTGCGCCTGGACTGGGTGCTCGACGAAGGCCTGCTGGTGCTCGACGGCGTACTGCCTGGGCTGAGCAAGCCGGCAGCGCTCATCGGCCTGGCGGAGAAGGGCTACGGCACCTTCTTCCTGTCGCTCGACACGGCGCCCGGCCATTCGTCGATGCCGCCGCAGCACAGCGCCATCGGCAGCATGAGCGCGGCGCTCGCGCGGCTCGAGGCCAACCCGATGCCCGGCGGCATCAAGGGCATTGCCGGCCAGATGTTCGGCACGCTCGCGCCCGAGATGAGCGGCGTGAACCGCGTGATGCTCTCGAACCTGTGGCTCACCGAGCCCGTGGTGCGCGGCATTCTCGAGAAGAGCCCGAGCAGCAACGCCATGCTGCGCACGACCACCGCGCTGACCATCGTTCGCGCCGGCAATAAAGACAACGTGCTGCCCGGCCGTGCCGAGGCCGCCGTCAACTTCCGCATCCTGCCGGGCGACACGCTCGCCAGCGTCGAGGCGCACCTGCGCAAGCAACTGGCCAACGACGACATCAAGATCAAGCAGTACCCCGGCAACGCCGAGCCTTCGCCCGTGTCGCCGACCGACAGCACCGGCTACCGCGCGATTCAGCAGGCGGTGCGCCAGAGCTTCCCCGACGCGGTGGTGGCCCCCGGCCTCATGACCGCCGCGACCGACTCGCGTCACTTCAGCCTCGTGAGCGATGCCGTCTTCCGCTTCTCGCCGTTCCGGCTGAAGGGCGAAGACCTGGCGCGCATCCACGGCAACAACGAACGCCTGGCCATCGCCAACTACGGCGAGATGATCGGCTTCTATCACCAGCTCCTGAGCAACACCAACGCTGCTCCGGCGCAATGACGACCACCACCTCTTTTCCCTTCCATCTGCTTCAAAGGACCTCACCATGACCAGCGCCGTCATCGTTTCCACCGCCCGCACGCCGCTCGCGAAGAGCTGGAAGGGTGCCTTCAACATGACGCACGGCGCCACCCTGGGCGGCCATGCGGTTCAGCACGCCGTGCAGCGCGCCGGCATCGATCCCGCTTCGGTGGACGACGTCATCATGGGTTGCGCCACGCCCGAAGGCGCCACCGGCTCCAACATCGCGCGTCAGATCGCGCTGCGCGCCGGCCTGCCGATCACCACGTCGGGCATGACCATCAACCGCTTCTGCTCGTCGGGCCTGCAGACCATCGCCACCGCCGCTCAGCGCATCATCGCGGGCGAAGGCGATGTGTACGTGGCCGGCGGCGTCGAGAGCATCTCGTGCGTGCAGAACGAAGCCAACAAGCACATGCTGGCCGACCCCTGGCTCGTGAAGCACAAGCCCGAGATCTACTGGAACATGCTGCAGACGGCCGAGCAGGTCGCCAAGCGTTACAACATCGGCCGCGACGCCATGGACGAATACGGCGCCGCCAGCCAGCAGAAGGCCACCGCCGCGCTGGAAGCCGGCCGCTTCAAGGACGAGATCGCCCCCATCACCGTGCTGGCTGGCGTGGCTGACCCCGTGATGGGCCTGCGCACCAAGGAAGTCACCGTCGAGAACGACGAAGGCATCCGCCCCGGCACCACCAAGGAAGGCATCAGCGGCATCCGCTCGGCCATTCCCGGCGGCCTGATCTCGGCCGGCAATGCCAGCCAGTTCTCCGACGGCGGCGGTGCCTGCGTGGTGGTCGACGAGAAGTACGCCGAGCAGAAGGGCCTGAAGCCCCTGGGCCGTTTCCTCGGCTTCGCCGTGGCCGGCTGCGAGCCCGACGAAATGGGCATCGGCCCCGTCTTCGCGATTCCCAAGGTGCTCAAGCGCCTGGGCCTCACGGTGAACGACATCGACCTGTGGGAACTGAACGAAGCCTTCGCCGTGCAGGTCATCTACTGCCGCGACAAGCTGGGCATTCCGGCCGACCGCCTGAACGTGGACGGCGGCGCCATCGCCGTGGGCCACCCCTATGGCGTGAGCGGCCAGCGCCTCACCGGCCACGCGCTCATCGAAGGCAAGCGCCGCGGCGCCAAGAAGGTCGTGGTCACGATGTGCATCGGCGGCGGCATGGGTGCCGCGGGCGTGTTCGAAATCATCTGACTCTCCCCCAGGCTTCGCGCACTTCGTGTCGCTTCGCCCACCCCCTTCCGGGGGCAACACCGGCGGCCCGGCGAAGCCGGTTCCGCGGTGTTCCTGAGAAGGAACGCCGCGGTCTCATGACATCCACCGAAATCCGACCATGAGCCTGCGTTCCACCCTCGACTTCCTGCTCTACGACTGGCTCGACGCCGAGTCGCTCAACCAGCGCGATCGCTTTGCCGACCACTCGCGCGAGACCTTCGACGCGGTGCTCGACATCTGCGAGCGCATCGCGCGCGAGAAGTACGCGCCGTTCAACCGCACGGTGGACACGCAGGAGCCGCACTTCGACGGCGAGAAGGTCATCCTGCCGCAGGCCACGCACGATGCGCACAAGGCCTTCGTCGAGTCGGGAATGATGAGCGCCGCGCAGGACTACGACATCGGCGGCATGCAGCTGCCCTACACGATGCAGGCGGCGGCCAACAGCTTCTTCGCCATGGCCTCGGTGAGCATCGGCTCGAACATGCTCACCAGCGGCAACGCCAACCTGCTGATGGTGCACGGCACCGACATGCAGAAGAACGTGTTCGCCAAGAACGAGTTTTCCGGCCGCTGGGCCGGCACCATGTGCCTGTCGGAGCCGCAGGCCGGCTCGTCGCTGAGCGACGTGGCCACGCGCGCCGTGCCCGACGGCGAAGGCTTCCAGGATGACCCGCTGGGGCCGCGCTACCGCCTCACGGGCAACAAGATGTGGATCTCGGCCGGCGACCATGAGCTGACCGAGAACATCGTGCACATCGTGCTGGCCAAGATCCCCGACGAGAACGGCAAGCTGGTGCCGGGCACGCGCGGCATTTCGCTGTTCATCGTGCCCAAGCGCATGGTCGACACCAAGGGCAAGCTCACCGGCCAGCGCAACGACGTGGCGCTGGCGGGCCTGAACCACAAGCTGGGCTGGCGCGGCACCACCAACACGCTGCTGAACTTCGGCGAGGGCAAGTACCCGGTCGACGGCAAGGCTGGCGCCGTGGGCTACCTGGTCGGCGAGCCCGGCAAGGGCCTGCACTGCATGTTCCACATGATGAACGAGGCGCGCATCGGCGTCGGCACCGCCGCCACCATGCTGGGCATGGCCGGCTACCACGCCTCGCTCGAATACGCGAAGACCCGGCCGCAGGGCCGCCTGGTCAAGAAGCCCCAGGCCGCCGGCACCGCCGTCGCCAAGGACTCGGCCGCGCCGCAGGTGCGCATCATCGAGCACGCCGACGTGCGCCGCATGCTGCTGGCCCAGAAGGCTTACTGCGAAGGCGCGCTGGCGCTGGAGCTGTACTGCGCCCGGCTGGTCGACGAGCAGAAGACCGGCGATGCCCAGGCCGCCGACGACGCGCGGCTGCTGCTGGAGGTGCTCACGCCCATCGCCAAGAGCTGGCCCAGCGAATGGTGCCTGGAGGCCAATTCGCTCGCCATCCAGGTGCACGGCGGCTACGGCTACACGCGCGACTTTCCGGTGGAGCAGTACTGGCGCGACAACCGCCTGAACATGATCCACGAGGGCACCCACGGCATCCAGGCGGCCGACCTGCTGGGGCGCAAGGTGCTGATGGAAAAGGGCCGCGGCCTGCAGTTGCTGGCCGGGCGCATGACCGCCACCATCGCCAGCGCCGCCAAGGTGCCGGCGCTGGCGGCCCATGCCAAGGCGCTGGGCGCCGCGCTGCAGCGCATCGGCAGCGCCACCGAGGCCGCCTGGTTCACCGGCGACCCCGCGGATGCGCTGGCCAACGCGGTGCCCTACATGCAGGCCTTCGGCCACACGGTGCTGGCGTGGATCTGGCTGGACGTGGCCCGAAGGGCCCTGGAGAAAGATGGTGAAAAGGCGAGGGCGGTAACAGCTGGCAAGATCGGCGCCACGGACTATTTCTTCCACTACGAGCTGCCGAAAATCGGTGCCTGGCTCAATGTGGTCGAAACCCGCGACCCGACCTGTACCGCTTTGCCCGAGGACGCCTTCTGATGGCCACCAACAATCCGCCGAATTCCACCCCCAACACCCCAGCCAACACCCCGAAGCCGCCCAAGCCGCATGCGCGCCTGGAGAAGTGGATCTGGATCCTGATCTACGGCGGCCTGTTCCTCGTCATCCTGGGCATTTCCACCGGCCGCACCGACGCTGCCCTGGGCTGGTCGATCGCCGTTCCCGGCGGGCTGGTTTCGCTGGTGGGCTTCGTGCTCATCTACGTGCGCTCGCGGCTGAGCAACAAATAACCCGAGGACACCGCCATGCTCAAGCACATCGTGATGTGGAAGTTCAAGGAACACGCCGAGGGCGCCGACAAGGCGACCAACCTGCGCAAGGCCAAGGCGCTGCTCGACGCCTGCGCCAAGCTGTCGCCCGGCACCCATCGCTTCGAAGTGGTCATTGCCCAGCCGGGCCTGGAAGCCACCTACGACCTGATCCTGAACTCGGAATTCACCGACGCCGCCGCGCTCGCGGCCTATGCGGACCATCCGCAGCATGTGGCCCTGAAGCCGTTCATCGGCGCCGTGCGTGAAGCCCGCCAGTGCATGGACTACGAAATCTGATTCAAAAACCGAACCCCGGAGACAACCCATGACCGCCCGCACCGTCCAGAAACTCTTCGACCTCACCGGCAAGACCGCGCTCATCACCGGCGGCTCGCGCGGCCTGGGCCTGCAGATGGCCCACGCGCTGGGCGAGGCCGGGGCGAAGATCATGCTGAGTTCGCGCAAGGCCGACGACCTGGAGCAGGCCGCGGCCGAGCTGCAGGCCGCAGGCATCGACGCGCGCTGGATCGCCGCCGACTGCTCGAAGGAAGAAGACACCCGCCGCCTGGCCGACGAGACGCTGCAGCGCATGGGCGCGGTCGACATCCTCATCAACAACGCCGGCGCGAGCTGGGGTTCGCCGGCCGAGAACCACCCGGTCGAGGCCTGGGACAAGGTGATGAACCTCAACGTGCGCGGCTACTTCATCCTGTCGCAGCAGATCGCCAACGGGTACATGATCCCGAAGAAGTCGGGGCGCATCATCAACATCGCGTCGATCGCCGGCCTGAACGGCAACCCGCCCGAGATGCAGACGCTGGCCTACAACACCTCGAAGACCGCGGTCATCGGCTTCACCCGCACGCTGGCGGCCGAATGGGGCAAGTACAACATCAACGTGAACGCGATCTGCCCCGGCTTCTTCATGACGAAGATGGCCGCCGGCCTGATCAAGTCGCTGGGCGAGGAAAAGATGGCCGCGCAGGCCCCGCTGGGCCGCCTGGGCGACGACGAAGACCTGAAGGGCCTGACGCTGCTGTACGCGAGCGATGCCGGCAAGCACATCACCGGCCAGTGGCTGGCGGTGGACGGCGGCGTGAGCGTGGTGCTCGGCGCGGCCTGAAAAACCGAAATGACAATTCCTGAATCCGACGACATCAACATCCGCTCGTACACGAGCCAGATTCCCTTTGCGCGCCACCTGGGCTTCGAGCTCACGAAGTTCGAAGGCGGCGAGTCCGAGATCGTCTACACCGCCAAGCCGGAGCACCTGAACACCTTCGACGTGACGCACGGCGGCGCCTGCATGACGCTGCTCGACATCACCATGGCGGCGGCCGCGCGCAGCGTTTCGCCCGAGACCGGCGTGGTCACCATCGAGATGAAGACCAGCTTCATGCAGCCTTCCGTGGGGCCGCTGCATGCGCGCGGCACGCTCATTCACCGGACGGCGACGCTGGCTTTCACGGAAGCCAAAATCTACGACGAGCAAGAGCGCGTGTGCGCCCACGCCACGGGCACCTTCAAGTACGTGAAGCGCCGCCTGCCTACCGGCCCCGCGAGCGCCAACGCGATGCGCCCGCCGTCGACAGACTGACTGACCCCAACACCGGAGATATCCATGCCCACCAACAAGCAGATCCACCTCGACAACCGCCCCGACGGCGAGGCCGTGGCCGGCAACTTCAAGCTCGTGACCGCCGAGACCCCGGCGCTCAAGGACAACCAGGTGCTGGTGCGCCACCACTACATGAGCCTGGACCCGTACATGCGCGGGCGCATGAACGACTCCAAGAGCTACGCGCAGCCGCAGCCGCTGGGCCAGACGATGCAGGGCGGCACGGTCGGCGAAGTGGTCGAGAGCAAGCACCCCAAGTACGCCGTCGGCGACAAGGTGGTCGGCTTCGGCGGCTGGCAGGAATACAGCGTGGTCGACGCCTCGCAGCCCGGCGCGCTGAAGAAGGTCGACACCACGCATGTGCCGCTGTCGCACTACCTGGGCGCGGTCGGCATGCCGGGCGTCACGGCCTGGTACGGGCTGGTGAAGATCATCGCGCCCAAGGCCGGTGAAACCGTGGTCATCACCGCAGCCAGCGGCGCGGTGGGCAGCGCCTTCGGCGCGCTGGCCAAGGCGCGCGGCTGCCGCGTGGTCGGCATTGCCGGCGGCGCCGAGAAGTGCAAGTACGTGACCGAAGAACTGGGCTTCGACGCCTGCATCGACTACCGCCAGCACCCCGACGTCAAGTCGATGAGCGCCGCGCTCAAGGAAGCCTGCCCGAACGGCATCGACGGCTACTTCGAGAACGTCGGCGGCTACATCTTCGACGCGGTGCTGCTGCGCGCCAACGCCTTCGCCCGCGTGGCGCTGTGCGGCATGATCGCGGGCTACGACGGCCAGCCGCTGCCGCTGGCAAACCCTGCGCTGATCCTCATCAACCGCATGAAGATCGAAGGCTTCATCGTCAGCGAGCACATGGAAGTGTGGCCAGAGGCGCTCACCGAACTGGGCACGCTGGTGGGCACCGGCAAGCTCAAGCCGCGCGAGTCGATCGCGCAAGGTATCGAATCCGCTCCTGAAGCCTTTTTGGGCCTGCTCAAGGGCAAGAACTTCGGCAAGCAACTCGTCAAGCTGATCTGAATGAGCTGAACACGCACGGCAAGGAGGCCGGTCATGCGCGCCGCGCCGGGCCGCCCCAAGCAAGCGCGCACCGCAGTGCGAAGCACGGAGGTATTCGAATGAACTCGACGCACGAGGTCTTCAACCAGCCCACGCCGCTGGTGGACTACAACCTCTTCGACACCAACCGGCCCCTGCGCGATGCGCTGAAGTTCAATGCGCCTCCGCTGCAGACCACGCAGCTGCATGAGCTGGGCGCAACCCTCGGCTCGGCCGGCATGCAGGCGCATGCGCGGCTGGCCAACATCCACACGCCCGAGCTGCACACGCACGACCGCTTCGGGCGGCGCATCGACGAGGTGGAGTTCCATCCGAGCTACCACGCGCTCATGACCGCCGCCGTGGGCGCGGGCCTGCACGGCACGCCATGGACCGGCACCTCGGCCTCGCCGCACGTGCTGCGCGCGGCGGGCTTCATGCTCTTCACCGAGCTGGAGCCGTCGATCCTTTGCCCCATCTCGATGACCTACGCGGTCACGCCCGCGCTGCGTGGCAATGCCGGCGTGTATGCCGACTGGGGCCCGAAGCTCGGCAGCCTCTGGTACGACCCGGCCCTCAAGTGCCTTGGCGACAAACCCGGCGTGACCATGGGCATGGGCATGACCGAGAAGCAGGGCGGCTCCGACGTGCGAGCCAACACCACGCGCGCCGTGCGCGACGGCAGCGACGCCTGGGGCGAACGCTACGCGATCACCGGCCACAAATGGTTTTTCTCCGCGCCGATGTGCGATGCCTTCCTGGTGCTGGCGCAAGCGCCGGCCGGGCTCAGTTGCTTCTTCCTGCCGCGCGTGCTGCCTGATGGCTCGCGCAACGCCATCCAGATCCAGCGTCTGAAGGACAAGCTCGGCAACAAGGCCAACGCCAGTTCCGAGGTCGAGTTCCAGGGTGCCAGTGCGTGGCTCGTGGGTGAGGAGGGGCGCGGCATTCCGCAGATCCTGGAGATGGGAACGATGACCCGGCTCGACTGCGCGCTGGGTACCAGCGGGCTGATGCGCCAGTCGTTGGGCATCGCGCTCAACCATGCGGCGCAGCGCAATGCTTTCGGCAAGCCCTTGATCGAGCAGCCGCTCATGAAGAACGTTCTGGCCGATCTCGCGCTCGAAAGCGAAGCCGCCACGGCGCTGGCCAT
Organism: Variovorax paradoxus; assembly: GCF_022009635.1. Classification (NCBI taxonomy): domain Bacteria; kingdom Pseudomonadati; phylum Pseudomonadota; class Betaproteobacteria; order Burkholderiales; family Comamonadaceae; genus Variovorax; species Variovorax paradoxus. The sequence goes on along the minus strand of NZ_CP091716.1, from coordinate 4,154,724 downwards.
TCGCCTCGCCAGGGCCTTCGACCATCAGGAGGACGAGCACGAACGCCTGATGGCCCGCTTGCTCACGCCGGTCGCCAAGTTCTGGATCTGCAAGCGCGGCAGCCATTTCGCGCAGGAAGCCATGGAGTGCCTCGGCGGCAACGGCTACGTGGAAGAGGGCGGCGAAGGCATCATGGCCCGCATCTACCGCGAGATGCCGCTCAACTCCATCTGGGAGGGCGCGGGCAACATCATGGCGCTCGACCTGCTGCGCGGCCTGCGCAAGGGCGATGCGGTCGCCGCGCTGGAAAAGGAACTGGCACCCGCGCGTGGCCAGCATGCCGCGCTCGACCGTCTTGCCGATGCGCTGCCCGCGCGCATCGAGGCGATGGCTTCCGAGCTCGAGGCGCGCCGTCTGGCACAGGACGTGGCGCTGGCCGTGCAAGCATCGCTGCTCGCGCAGACGGCACCCGCGGCGGTGGTCGGCGCCTTCTGCGCATCGCGCCTGGGCGGCGACTGGGGCAACGCCTTCGGCACGCTGGGCGCCGGCACCGATTTCGATTCGATCATCCAGCGCGCGCAGCCCCGTTGAGCGCGCCGGACCCACGACAACGACAAGCAACCCACAGGAAACAACCCATGGCCGACCTGATCCTTCATCACTACACCACCTCGCCGTTCTCGGAGAAGGTGCGGCTGATCCTCGGTGCGAAGAAGCTGCCGTGGAAGTCGGTCTTCATTCCGCCGATCATGCCCAAGCCCGACGTGGAAACGCTCACTGGCGGCTACCGCAAGACCCCGTTCCTGCAGATCGGCGCCGACATGTACTGCGACAGCGCGCTCATCGCCGACGTACTGGAGCACCTGCAGCCCGAACCCACGCTCTACCCCGAGCCCGAGAAGGGCCTGTCGCGCATCCTCGCGCAGTGGGCCGACACCACGCTGTTCTGGGCCGCGATGGCCTGGAACCTGCAGCCCAGGGGCGCGGCCGAAGTGTTCGCCAAGGCACCGCCCGAAGCCGCCAAGGCCTTCGGCGAAGACCGCGGCAAGATGAGCGCCGGCAACATGACCCGCCTGCGCCCGGCCGACGCCACCAGCGCCTACAAGTCGTACCTGCGCCGCCTGTCGGACATGCTGGACGACAAGCCGTTCTTGCTGGGCGAGGTGCCCAGCATCGCCGACTTCTCCGCCTACCACCCGCTCTGGTACACGCGCCGCATCGAGTCGGTGCGAACCATCCTCGACCTCACGCCCGCGGTGGTCGACTGGATGGACCGCATGGCCGCCATCGGTCACGGCGCGCCCGAGAAGTTCACCAGCGACGAAGCCATCGCCGCGGCCAAGGCCGCCACGCCGCACACCCTGCTGACCGACAGCACCTTCCAGGACGACCACGGCATTCCGTTGGGCAGCGCCGTCACCATCCGCGCCGAGAGCTTCGGCCTCGAAGAGACGCCCGGCACGCTGGTCGCGGCCACGCGCACGCACTACACGCTGGAGCGAACCGGCGAGCGCGTGGGAACGGTGCATGTGCACTTTCCGCGCATCGGCTATGTGCTGAAGAAGGTGGACGCCTGACCGAACCCGAGGTGGCGGGCGGGCACCTTCGTGACTGCGCCCGCGCGTTTTCCGTATTTCAATAGCGCCTTCAACGTCAGAGACATTCAACAAAAGAAGGACACCGGCAAATGATTCAGGACTTCAAGGGCAAGACCGCCGTTCTCACCGGCGCGGGTTCGGGCTTCGGACTGGAATGCGCACGCATCGGCGCTGCGCGCGGCATGAACCTCGTGCTGGTCGACGTGCAGCAGGATGCCCTGGACAAGGCGAAGGCCGAGATGGAAGCCGCCGGTGTGCAGGTGCTGGCGCGCAAGGTCGACGTGTCCGATGCGGCGCAAATGGAAGCGCTGGCCGCCGCCGTGAAGGAACGCTTCGGCGCGCCGCACTTCGTGTTCAACAACGCGGGCGTGGGCGCCGGAGGCCTGGTGTGGGAGAACACCGTGGCCGACTGGGAATGGGTGCTGGGTGTCGACCTCTGGGGCGTGATCCACGGCGTGCGCCTGTTCACGCCGATGATGCTGGAAGCCGCGGCGAAAGACCCGAGCTACCGCGGTCACATCACCAACACCGCCAGCATGGCCGGCTTGCTCACGCCGCCCAACATGGGCATCTACAACGCAGCCAAGGCGGCCGTCGTGAGCCTGACGGAGACGATGTACCAGGACCTGAACCTCGTCACCGACCAGATCGGCGCGAGCCTGCTGTGCCCGTACTTCGTGCCCACCGGCATCACGAGCAGCGAGCGCAACCGCCCTAATGCGCCGAAGGACAGCGAGCTCACCAAGAGCCAGCTCATCGGCCAGGCCATGAGCAACAAGGCGGTGAGCAGCGGCAAGATCACGGCGGCTGAAGTTGCGGCCAAGGTGTTCGAAGCCATCAGCGACAACCAGTTCTACGTGTTCAGCCACCCGAAGGCGCTGGGCAACGTGCGCAGCCGCATGGAGAACATCGTGTCGGTCACGAATCCGGCCGACCCGTTCCTCGAGCGCCCGGAGATCGGGCAGAAGCTGCGCGAGCAACTGCGCTCGGCCTGATTCTTCAAGCCTCTTCAGGCCGCCGCCTGCAGTTCGTCCACCAGCGTTTCGACGCGGGCGAGCGCGGCGGCGATCGACCGGTCGAGCAGGTCGCCGTGGTCTTCGGCGTGCTCGATGCCGACGCTGTGCGTTTCGGTAAGCCCCAGCAGTGCCAGCGGGGCGGTGATGCCGGGCGTCAGAAAGTCCAATCCCGCCTGGAAGCCGTCGGGCCCGTAGCCGCTGCTGCCGCATGAGGTGAGCAGTACCGTGCGGCGAAGGCGCTCGGCCAGCAAGGGCACGTATGGGTTCTCGCGGCTGCGGTCGAAGTCGAAGGTCGCGCCGATGCGCACGATGTTGTCGATCCATGACTTCAGCGGTGCCGGCATTCCGAAGTTGTACATGGGCACGCCGATCACCAGCAGGTCGGCGCGGCGGATTTCTGCGATCAACGTGTCGCTCTCCGCGAGCGCCGCATGCATCCACGGCTCGCGCTCGGCCGCAGGGGTGTAGCCTGCCGCGATCCATTCACCGGTGACATGGCCCGGCGGCGTTGCGCCGATGTCGCGGTAGATCACTTCATCGTCCGGCCGTGTTGCGTGCCAGGCAGACACGAAATGCCGGCTCAGGCGGCGCGAGTGCGAGCCGTGAACATGCGTGCCCGAAAGGCCGGAGCGGGCGCTGGCGTCGAGGTGGAGCAGTGTGGTCATGATGCGGTTCTCTATGGGTTGAAGTGTGGAATGGATGAAGTAGATTCAGCTTTTGTGTGGCACGGTTCTGAATCTATTCAGGCGCACTAGCTGAGACAAACGATGAGTTTTTTGCACTGCTGAAAAATTAATTCATCCATGACCAACCTTCGCCAACTCCCGCCACTGGCATCGCTGCGCGCCTTCGAAGCGGCCGCGCGGCATTGCAGCGCCAAGCTCGCGGCCCATGAGCTGTCGGTCACGCCTACCGCCATCAGCCATCAGGTGCGGCAGCTGGAAGACTCGCTCGGGGTCGCGCTCTTCATCCGCCAGCCCAGGCAACTGGTGCTCACGCCGCAGGGCCGAGAGCTGCAGGCGGTGCTGGGCGAGTCGTTCAATGCAATGGCGAATGCGGTGGCGCGGCTGCGGGCGCCGCCGCAGCGGCAGGCGATCACGCTGTCGGCCATGCCGGCCGTTGCCGCGCGCTGGCTGCTGCCGGGGGTCGGTGCCTTGCGGGCGTTGCATCCGAAGCTGGATCTGCGCATTCATGCATCGCACGAGGCGGTGGCGCTGGACGGCGTGACGGCCGACGTCGCCATCCGCTACGGGCACGGACGGTGGCCCGGCATGGTGGCCGAGAAGCTGTTCGACAACGTCTTCGCGCCGGCATGCAGTCCCGCGCTCAAGCTGAAAAAGCGGGGCGACCTGGCGCGGCACACGCTGCTGCATTTCACGGTGCCCGGCAGCAGGAACCAGCCGGGCACGTGGATGGAATGGCAGCAGGCGGCGCAGGTGGCTGGCCTTGACGTGTCAGCGGGGCCGGTGTTCTCGGACGAGACGCACACCGTGTCGGCTGCGCTGCAGGGGCAAGGCGTGGCGCTGATGAGCCTCGCGCTGATCGCGGACGAACTGCGCGCGGGCAACCTGGTGAAACCCTTCGGCCCGGAGCTGCCCGGGTTGCCGTTCTATCTTGTCTGCCCCGAGGCGCGGCGGTCGGAGCCGGCAGTGGCGGCGGTGTTCGAGTGGGTGAGGGGACTGCCGCGGCCAGATGGAGCCGCGCCATGACGCGCAAAAAGGCGACGGCCAGGATGCATGCGCATTCCGGCCGTCTGACCACATGGCGCACACACCTTGGAAGAATGCACCCCAGATGGCTGGAGGAATTATGGTCCTCGCGTCGCGTCCGGCCAAAGAAAAACCCGCCTGAGCGGGTTGAAGGGTAGCCCTGGAGGAGGGAGGGAGGAAAGAGTGGGCTACCGCGGGTGATTGTGTCGGCCGAAACTTATGTGGCGCTTAAGCGCGGCATTCACGGGCTACCAGAAACGCGTGGCATGGGTAAGCCGCAAAGCCCTACACCCAGCGCAGGCGCTGTCACGGGGGCCTTGCAGGCAGGCATCTAGAATCACGGCTCCCTTGGGGAGTAGCCTGCTTCCGGACTTCGGAAGCGCTCACGTCAACATACTCGATTCGCACCCTGCGGAACGTGGCGTGAGCAGCCGAAAGGTTGGCGAGACCAGCGGTGTACGGACGCGGCTTTGGCCGGCGGGTTCGTGCGCCGCGGCGTCTTGAACCGGCCTTGCTTGCTACTTCCAAAATGAACATTGCCTCCACGATCATTCTTGCATTCGCCATGTCGACGGATGCTTTCGCCGCTGCTGTCGGCAAAGGCGCTGCGCTGCGCAAACCTTCCTGGCGCGAAGCCCTGCGCACAGGCGTCATCTTCGGTGTCATCGAGGCGATAACGCCCGTCATCGGCTGGGCCGCCGGCCTGGCCGCCGCGAGCTACGTCGAACGATGGGATCACTGGATCGCGGTCACGCTGCTCAGCGTGCTGGGCCTGCGCATGATCTGGGAGGGTTGCGGCACACCCGACGCGGTGGAAGACAAGCCGAACCGCAACTCCTTCTGGACACTGGCCATCACCGGTTTCGCGACGAGCATCGACGCGATGGCGGTGGGCGTGGGCCTCGCCTTCATCAACGTCAACATCGCCTGGACCGCGCTGGCCATCGGGCTGGCCACGCTGACGATGGTGACGCTCGGCGTGATGGTGGGGCGCGTGCTGGGCGCTGTTGTCGGCAAGCGCGCGGAGATCGTCGGCGGGGTGCTGCTGATCGGGATCGGGTTCTTCATCCTCTACGAGCATCTGAACGGGCTGGCCTGAAGCCGATGTGATGCCGGGTACTGGCATCCGCCAGAGGTTTGCATGAAAATGCAAATAAATCACGAATCCAGGCTAATTCAAATCGCTTGTCTGCACGGCTCGGGAGAAGCTCCGAGTAGATCTTGAGTACCTAAAGACTACTATCCAAGGAATAAGACAGACAAGGATCTCCATGGAGACGTACCCGACTCTTCGCCAAGCCACCGGCGTTGCCCGCATTCTCAGCAAGCGCTCGGCCTGCACCATCGTCGTGTATAGGCAGGCGGAAGAGAAGTTCGTGGCGGCGCATTCGACCGATCATGTGGAGGGAATCATCGAAGGCGTCTATCGCGACGGATATGTCGTACCAACGCTCTTGAGCAAGACCGAGCGCTGACGTCGCCGCGCGCCGGCCAAGTCGTCAGTCAAGGCCTTCTTCGGGAGGCTTTTTCGCGTTTGGCGTCTCCTGTTTCAATGTTCGGGCCAGGTGCATTCGGGCCTTGGGCCTGCGACACGATCCACTCCCACACCGCGCGAACCGCCGGTTCGTGCTCCCTTCCGTTTGCGGTCGCAAGAAAGTAGCTCCCCGTGTCGAGCGCTGGCCCGAACGGCCGCACCAGCGCGCCGTTGCGCAGTTCTTCCGCGGAGAGCGTCAGGCTCAGCAGCGCGACACCGTGTCCGCCGAGCGCTGCGAGCATTGCATGCGTTTCGTCGGAGAACGACAGGCCCGACGGTGCCTTCGTCGAGCGTCCATGCCGGGGCGCGACGCCTGCTTCCTTGAACCAGCGCGGCCACAGGGCTGGCGCCAGCGCATGTGGCTGCCAGCTGCAATGAATCAACTGCTGCTTCGGCAGATCCGCCACGCGCTCGAGCCTCAGCATCGGGCTGCACATCGGCGCATAGCGCTCCGGCATCAGTTCGTGCGCCGTGAGTCCCGGCCAATTGCCGCTGCCGGAGCGCACCGCGATGTCGGCGTCGCCGCGTGCGAGGTCGACCAGCGTATCGCTCGCGTGCAGCCGCAATTCGATGCCGGGGCAGGCCTTGCGGAACGCGGCCATGCGTGGCAACACCCAGCGCGCTGCAAAGGCGGTGTTGGTGGTCAGCGTGACCTGTTGCGACGCGGCGGGGCGACGCAGCTTGTCGATGCCGGCCTCGAGCACGTCGAAGCCCATGCGAAGGTCGTCGAAGAGCCGCTGGCCCGCGGGTGTCAGCGCGAGTTGCCGTGTGAGGCGGCGGAACAAGGGTTGGCCCAGCGTGTCTTCGAGCGCGCGCACCTGATGGCTGATGGCCGAGGGTGTGACCGAGAGCTCGAGTGCCGCGCGCTGGAAGCTCAGGTGCGCCGCCGCGGCCTCGAAGGCGCGAAGCGACAGCAGTGGCGGCAGCCGGCGGGCGGTGCGGATGGATGAGCCAATCTCGTTCATTCGAAGAGAAACGATCGTTTGTGATGGAGGCCTTCCAAACCTAGATTGGAGGCCTGCGCAGTCATTCCGACCGCGCTCCACAAGATACATCCGTTCATCCATCCATGTCACTGAATCTTCTTCATATCGACGCCAGCGCGCGTCCGGGCCGCTCCGACATCGACGCCCACGGCTCGCACACGCGGCGTCTTTCCGCACGTTTCGTGGAACGTTGGCGCCGGTCGCGGCCCGATGACCACATCGACTATCTCGATGTCGGACGGCAGCCGCCGGCGCATGTCGACAGCCGGTGGATCCATGCCGCCTTCACGCCACCGGCCGCGCGCGAGCCGTGGATGGCCGGCGTGCTCGCCGAGAGCGATCGGCTGGTCGACCAACTGCTTGCCGCCGACCTCATCGTGGTGGGCCTGCCGATGTACAACTTCAGCGTGCCGTCGCAGTTCAAGGCATGGATCGACAACATCGTGCGCGTGGGCCGCACCTTCGGCTTCGACCGTTCGCGTGGCGCGGTGCCTTATTGGCCGATGCTGGCGGAGGCGGGCAAGCGCGCGGTGTTGCTAGGCGCGCGCGGCGATCACGGCTACGACGCGGGCGGCCGCGTGGCGCACCACAACCACACGGAGAACAGCGTGCGTTCGGCCTTCGAATACATCGGCATCACCGATGTGCGCGAAGCGGCCGTGGAGTCGGACGAGTTCGGCGGCGAGCAGCTCGAGCAGTCGCTGCGACTGGCGCAGGCGCGTGTGGATGCGCTGGTCGACGCGTTGCTGCGCTCGCACCCCCCGGCATGAAGCGCCGTTGCGGTTCAGCCGGCCTTTCGCATCGCCAGCAGGTAACCCACGCGCAGCGATCCATGCAGCCTGAAGCTGCGTGTGAGAGGGTTGTACCCAAGCCCACGCTGGTCCTGCAGCGCCAACCCCGCCTTGGCCGCCGCGCGCTTGAGCTCGTCCGGACGAATGAGCTTTGCATAGTCATGCGTGCCGCGCGGCAGGATCCGCAGCACCTGCTCCGCGCCGAAGATGGCAATCAGCCATGCCCAGGGCGTGCGGTTGATGGTCGAGAAAAACACCCAGCCGCCCGGTTTCGCCATGCGCGCGCAGGCGTCGATCACGGCATTCGGCGAGGGCACGTGCTCGAGCATTTCCATGCAGGTGACGACGTCGAACGCGCCTTCGCATTCGTCGGCCAGGTCCTCGGCGGAGATGGCGCGATAGGCCACCGTGGCGGCGCTCTTCTGCGCGTGGATCGCCGCCACCTTGAGCGGCTTGTCCGCCAGGTCGATGCCCAGCACATCGGCGCCGCGGCCGGCCATCGCTTCAGCGAGGATGCCGCCGCCGCATCCGACGTCGAGCGCCTTGCGGCCCTGAAGGCCCGCCAGCCGGTCGATCCATTCGAGGCGCAGGGGGTTGATCTCGTGCAACGGCCGGAATTCCGATCGCGGGTCCCACCAGCGGTCGGCCAGGGCCTGGAATTTGGCCAGTTCGGCGGGGTCGAAGTTTGCGGTGCGCATGGGTTTCTCCTCGGTTACCAGTGGCCGCGCGCACGGTTCCAGCGATAGAGCCGGTGCGCGAAGCGGTCGTAGATCCAGGCGCCAAGCGTTTGCAGCCCGGGCCACTGCAGCGGGCGAGCAAGCCAGCGCCATCGCGGCGACAGCGCCAGCACGCCCGCGATGGCGTCGGCGCCGATGCGTGTCGCACCGGACCCATCGACGAGATGCAGGCGCTCCCGCACGTCTTCCAGCTGCAGGCCCAGCGGCTGGAGCACTTCCGGGTGGGCGTGCACGTCGACCCATTTCACCGCCGCGGCGGGCGTGCGCTCGCGCATGGCGCATACACCGGCATCGCAGACCGGGCACGCGCTGTTGTAGTAGACGACCGTGGGGATGGCGGCTTCTGTGTGTTCGGACATGTCGGCTCCTGAATGGCTGGATTGTGTCACTCATTTAGCTAAATGCCTAAATAACTAATTAGAGAACCGACTGCCCGGCGCGTAAAATCGGTCGATGGAAAAAGTATTCGGAGCGCTTGCGTCTACGCCCCGGCGCAAGATCCTGGCGTACCTGTCGGAAGCGGAGCTTTCGGCCGGCGACATCGCCGCGCGCTTCGAGATGTCCAAGCCGTCGCTGTCCAAGCACCTGAAGATCCTCGAGGGGGCAGGGCTGGTCAGGGCCGAGAAGCGCGGGCAGTTCGTTTTCTACAGCCTGCAGCGCGAAAGCCTGGCCAACACGCTGACGGGGTTCGTGCAGTCGGTCTGCCCGGTTTCCAAGGCACTGAAGAAAGAGAGCCGCGCACTGGCCGACCGCCGCACGACCCCCGTGCCGAAAGCCTGAGGCCCCGGAACCATGCGGGGTGAACAGGTGTGGCGCGCAAGCTCTATCGCCGCACGCGGAACGCCCCGATACTGTCACCGGAGACACCCGCTGCCCGCGCTTCGGCAGCTTGCACAAGACCAATAATGAATTCCTCGGGCCCTTCGAAATTGCGCTTCGGTTTGCATACACGCCTCAGCCTCGGCGTTGCGGCGGTGGTTCTCACCGCTACCTTCACGATCGCGACCTGCGCGCTGCACTTCGTCAAGACCAGCCTGCGCGCCTCCATTGCCGGCGAGCAGCTTGCGCGGGTGTCCGCCGTCGCGGACGCCATCGACCAGAAGCTGAGCAGCCGCCGCATCCTGCTGCAGACCTTCGGCGACAGCGTGGTGGCGCAGGACTTCAAGGACGCCGAACTGCTTCAGGGCTTCCTGGAGAAGCATGCCGCGCTCAAGCAAGCCTTCGACAACGTCGCGTTCATCGACATGGAAGGCAACCTGGTGGCCAACCAGAGTGGCGCGGTGCCGCTCGGCAGCGTGAACATCAAGGACCGCTCCTACTTCCGTCAGACGGTGGCGTCGAAGACCGGCATCATTTCGCAGCCCTACCGCAACCGCCTGAACGGGCTGGCGCAGGTGGCGATCACAGAGCCGGTGCTCGACAGCGCCGGGCAGGTGCGGTATGTCATTTCCGGCGCCATCAACCTCAAGGACCGCAACATCCTGGGCGCGCTGGCCGAGGTCAAGATCGGCAAGACGGGCTACCTGTTCATCACGACCACCGACGGCATCGTGATCGACCATCCGCGCACTTCGCGAATCCTGAATCACGTGCAGGCCGACGGCGGGGCCAGCCCGCAGGTGTTGCGCGCCATCGCGGGTTTCGAGGGCACGAGCGAGGGCGTCGATGAGGGCGGCGTGCCCGGCCTCTACGCTTTCGACCGCACCGAGCAGACGAACTGGATCGTCGGCTCCATGTACCCGAGCGCGGAGGCCTTCGCCCGCGTCGACACCATCGAGCGGGCCGCATGGATCGGCGCCTTGCTGCTCGCGCTGACCGCCGGCGCGCTGGCGCTCGGCGTGGTGCGCCGGCAGCTGCGGCCGCTGGCCGAGCTTCACCGCCACATGGAGGTGGCGCAGCAGTCGCCCGACGAGCTCGAGGCGCCGATGCAGTACGCGCACGACGAAATCGGCGACCTGGCCCGCACCTTCGACGAGCTGATGAAGCAGCGCCGCGAAAGCGAGCAGAGCCTGGCGCACAGCGAAGCGCAGGTGCGCACCATTGCCGACAACATTCCCGCGATGGTCTCGCACATCGATGCGTCGATGCGCTACACCTTCGTCAACGCGCACGTCCGCGCGCTGCACAACAACGCGCCGCTGGTCGGCCGATCGATGCCCGAGGTGCGCGGCCCGCGCGATTTCGCGCTGGTGGAGTCGCACATCTCGCGCGCGCTGGCCGGCGAGGCCGTCATTGTCGAGAAGGCCGGCGACGCCGCGCTGGGCATCGGCAACCGCACCTTCAAGGCCCACTACATTCCAGACATCGATGCCAATGGCGTGGTGCGCGGTGTGTTCTCCATGACCTTCGACATCACGGAGGAAGTGACCATCCACAAGGCGCTGACCGAACAAGAGAAGCGCCTGCGCGACGTGACCGACAGCATCCCCGCGCTGGTCGGCTATTTCGACCGCAACCAGAACTGCCTGTTCGGCAACATCCGGGCGCGGCAGATGGCGGGCGTGGGCGACGGCTCGCTGGTGGGGACGACCTTGCGCTCGGCCATCGGCGAAGGCATGTACGCGCAGCACAAGCCTTACCTGCCGGTGATGTTCTCGGGCAAGAAGGTGCGTTTCTCGGTGCGCGCGCCGATGCACGGCAAGGAAGGCTTCTTCCAGGTCAACCTCATTCCCGACAAGAACCCGCGCGGCGAGGTGGTGGGCTTCTACCTCATGAGCTTCAACATCACGGCGCTCAAGGAAGCCGAACTGCGCCAGGCAGAAAGCGAGCTGCGGCTGCGCGCCATCACCGACAGCATGCCGGCGCTGATCACCTACATCGACCGCGAGGAAAAGATCACCTTCGCCAACGCCACCAGCCGCGAATGGCTCGGCCTCGATCCGACGCAGGTGCTGGGGCGCCATGTGCAGGACGTGGCCGGCCGCGAGGTGTACCTCTCGCGCCAGCCGATGATCGCCCGCGCACTGGCGGGCGAGAGGGTGGAGTTCGAGGCGCGCACCCAGCGCAAGGGCTTCGAGCGCATCACCCAGGTGATCTACGTGCCCGACGTGCGGGCCGACGGGCTGACGCACGGCATCTTCTCGCTGGCGCTGGACATCACCGCGCTGAAGGTGGTGGAGCACAAGCTCATCGAGCTGGCGCGGCTCGACACGCTCACCAACCTGCCGAACCGGCTGGCCTTCAACGAATACCTGCCCGACGCGGTGCTGCGCGGGCGCTTCACCGGCAATTCGCTCGCGCTGATGTTCCTGGACATCGACCACTTCAAGGGCATCAACGACACCCTCGGCCACGCGGTGGGCGACGCCGTGCTGGTCGAATACGCGCGGCGGCTGCAGGGCAGCGTGCGCGGTACCGACATGGTGGCCCGGCTTGCGGGCGACGAGTTCGTGCTGGTGCTCGAGAACCTCGGCAGTCAGGACGCGGTGGCCATCGTCGCGGCCAAGATCACGGAGCGCATCAACAAGCCGCCCTTTGAGGTCGATGGCCGGCAGATCGAAGTCACGACCAGCATCGGCATCGCATTCCACCGGGCCGCCGATTCATTCGTGACGGCGGAGGAATTGCTGGCGCGCGCCGATGCCGCTCTGTACAGCGCGAAGGCGGCGGGGCGCAATCGGTTCGAGTTCTTCGTGGGCTTGAAGCTCTTGCCCGGCACCGAGGCCGAGGCGCACTGAAGAAGAAATCCGTGGTCGTCAGGACAGTGGCGGCGCCATCGCGCGGTTCCTGCCTAGCGACTTAGCCGCGTAGAGCGCCTTGTCCGCGCGGCGCAACGCGCTGGCCACGCTGTCGTCCTCGCGCAGCATCTGCGACACGCCGCAGCTGATGGTGATGTGGCCCACCGGATCGATGAAGGCCTCGCCCACGAGCCGCACCAGATCCGTGGCCGTCTGCATCGCCTCGGCGGCATTGGCGCCGGGCAGCATCAGCACGAACTCCTCGCCGCCCAGCCGCGCGGCAATGTCCGACTTGCGCAGCCGGCTCTTCATGAGCCCGGCCACCGCCTTCAGCACCAAATCGCCGGTGGCATGACCGAAGCGGTCGTTGACCGACTTGAAGTGGTCGATGTCGATCATCACGATGCCGAGCGGCGCGGTGTCGGGGTTTGACACGGCCAGCGCCTGCTGTAGCCGCTCTTCCATGCCGTGGCGGTTGAGCAGGCCGGTCAGGGCGTCGAAGCGCGCCTGCCGGTCGAGCTCGGCGTTGGCGGTTTCCAGGGCGGCGGTGCGCTCTTTCACGCGCTGCTCGAGTTCGGCGTTGGCGCTGACCAGCTTGGCTGTCATGCCCGCGAGCGCCAGCGACAGCTGCTTGACCTCCGAGCTGCCGGCCGTGGTCGGGATGCTGGTGTCGAGCCGGCCGGCGCCGATGTCCCGCGCCACCGACGCGATCTGCCGCAACGGCCGCGTGAGCCGCTGCGCCAGCAACCAGCCGAGCACGAAGGCCAACGCGGCGCCGAGCACGCCCAGCATCAGCGACCTCTTGACGCCGTCGCGTGCCGCGGCACGTGCCACGTCGGCGGGCTCGCGTGCCACCACTGTCCAGCCGAGGTCGATCTTGCCGTCGGTCGCCCCGACCGAGGCGGTGGCCATCAGGAACTCGCCGCCCGTCGATTCGCGCGCGAACTTGACGCCGGAGCCACCCGTGGCGGCCGGCTGCACGCCTAGGTCGGCCGAGCGGTCGAAGCTGGCGTCCGACGCGTAGATCACCTGATCCTTCGCGTCCAGCACGAACACCTCGAGGCGGCGCGCCACGGCGTCGTCCGGAAAGAGCGACTCGACCACGCTGCGTGTCCATTCCCAACTGCCGTGCATGCCCAGCACGCCGATCAACTGCCCTTCGCGCTTGATGGGCGCCGCGAAATCGACAAAACGCTGCGGACCGCCGTCGCTTCCCTTGGGCAGCAGCGCCGCGAGCAGCTTTGCGGCATGCACGTCGCCGACGTGCGTGCCGCGCAGGCCTTCCTGGAACCACGGCCGTTCGGCGACGTTGGCGCCGAGCAGCAGCTTGCCGGTGGATGCCTGCACCACGCCGTCGGGCGAGACCACGCCGATCCACGCGCTGTACGGCGTGAGCGCCTGGGTGCGCGAGATGGTCTGGATCACGCGCTCGGCACCGAGGCCGTCTTTCCAGAGCGTGGTGGAGGCTGCGAGCAATTCGATCTCGCGCGTGCGCGACGTGAGGCCGTCCGCTAGCGCCTTGGATGCATTCCGGGCAATGGTGCGCAGCACAGCCGATTCGTCGGCCTCGCTCTTGCGCGCGAACATCGATCCCAGCACCAGCGAGAGCGTGACGGCCAACACTGCGGCGAGCCCGCCGAATCCCAGTGCCACCTGCGTGCGAAAACTGCGAAGCCAGCCTTTGCGGCGCGCCGGTGAGGGCGGTTCGTGGTTGTCGTCGTTCGCGGAGTGGGCTGGGGACATCGATGTGTGCGTTTGGGGTCGCCTGTGTTCAGGGCAGGGCGAGTACGTGGTTCTCGTGGCGGTCTTCGCCCAGGACGAACCAGGTCTGTCCCTTGATACTGAAGCCGTGTTTTTCGTAAAAGCGGCAGGCGCGTCCGTTACGGGTGTTGACGGCGAGCCACACCGCATCGGCGCCGGTGCGCTCCCTGACCGTGGCGCGTGCCTGCGCCAGCAGCGCCGTGCCGACGCCGGCCCGGGTGAAGCGTTCCTGCACGTAGAGCGTACACAGTTTCGTATGGCTGGCCGGGGCCGGCGCGAGCGGCTGCGCGGCATCGAAGCGCAGCAGCGCATAACCCACGAGGTGCGCACCGTTCTGCGCGACGAGCAGCGCGGCCGCCTGGTCCTGCGCCAAAGCGGCAAAGCCCGACGGCGTGAACGCGTCGAGCACATGCCGCCCCAGCAGGTCATTCACGCCATCGGTGGCGTAGGTGTCCAGCCAGACCTGGATGGCCAAGGCCGCCAGCGCGTGTGCGTCGGTCGCAACGGCGGGGCGGACTTGGAGGGAAAGGGGCATTGCGCAGGAGATACGGGGCGTTGGCTTCCCTGGATTCTGCCTTCCCGTAAATCCTGCGAAGAGAAAGAAAGATCAGGCTGTTTGTGAAGCGCAATCGCCCAGCGGGAGGCGCGGTTCGCGCCGGTCCAGCGCTCGGCTCCACAGCGCGATAGCCAGCCCCACCAGCGTGAGCAGCGCGGCCACCCAACCCAGTGCGCGCAGCCCCGGCCCCTGTGCGATCACCACGCCGCCGACCCAGGCGCCTAGCGCATTGCCCAGGTTGAAGGCCGCGATGTTGAGGCTCGACGCCAGGTTCTGGCCCGCGCCCGAGGCCTTCTCGAGCACCCGCAGCTGCATCGGCGCGACCGTGGCGAACGAGGCCACGCCCAGCAGGCCGACGAAGGCCACCGCCATCCACGGCGTGCCGATGACCCAATGCATGACGCCCAACACCACCGCCAGAACGGCCAGTGTGCCCAGCACGGCCGGCATGGTCGCGCGGTCGGCCAGCTTGCCGCCCAGGATGTTGCCGACGGCCAGCCCGCCGCCGAACACCAGCAGCACCGGCGACACGGCCGATTCCGACAGCCCCGTGACCTGCGTCAGCAGCGGCTGGATGTAGGTGAAGACGGCCAGCACGCCGGCAAAGCCCAGCACCGTCATGGCAAGTCCCAGCAGCACCTGCGGGCGCACGAGAACCGCGAGCTCTTCGCGCAAAGGAGCAAGAGGTGCGTCGGTGCGGCTGCGCGGCACGAACACGGCGAGCACCGCGAAGGCCAGCACGCCCAGCACGGCCACCGCCCAGAACGCGGCGCGCCAGCCCAGGTGCAGGCCCAGCCATGCGCCGGCCGGCACGCCCAGCAGCGTGGCGGCGGTCAGGCCGGTGAACATGATCGCGATGGCCGAGGCGCGGCGCTCGGGCGCCACCAGGCCGGTGGCCACCACCGAGCCGACGCCGAAGAAGGTGCCGTGTGCCAGCGAGGTGATCACCCGCGCCGCCATCAGCATTTCGTAGTTGGGCGCGACCGCGCAGGCCAGGTTGCCGAGCGTGAAGATCGCCATCAGCGCCAGCAGCACCGTCTTGCGGGGCAGCTTGCGCGTGGCGATGGTGAGCACGGGAGCGCCGACCGCGACCCCGAGCGCATAGCCCGAGATCAGCAGGCCGGCGGCCGTGATGGAAACATTCAGGTCCGTCGAGACCTGCAGCAGCAGGCCCATGATGACGAACTCGGTGGTGCCTATTCCGAAGGCACCGGCGGTGAGGGCAAGTAGAGCGATTGGCATGATGCCCTGTACTGTGGAGACAAACAGTCTCGATGACTAGAATGCCGCCGGTACAAGGATTTGTGAGTTGAAATCACAGAAATAGGAGCCCGCCATGCCGCGCATCGAAGTCAACCGTTCCGGCGAGATGGAAGCCTTCGTCCAGGTGGTGGAGTCGGGTGGTTTCTCGGCGGCTGCGCGGCTGCTGGGCATGACCCCTTCGGCCGTGAGCAAGCTCATCTCCCGCATGGAACTGCGCCTGGGCATCCAGCTGGTGCACCGCTCCACCCGCAAGCTGCAGCTCACGCCCGAGGGCACGGAGTTCTACGAGCGCAGCCTGCGCGTTCTCGCCGACATGGACGAGGCCGAGCGCTGCGCCGCTGCCGGCGCCGCACCGCGCGGGCGGGTGAGCATCAACGCGAGCGTGTCTTTCGGGCAGCACAAGCTGGTGCCGCTGGTGCCGCGCCTGCTGGAGATGCATCCGCAGATCACGCTGGACATCGCGCTGACCGACCGCATCGTCGACCTGATGGACGAGCGCGCCGACATCGCCATCCGGTGGGGCCAACTGCCGTCGTCCGACCTGGTGGCCCGGCGGCTCGGCGAGACCAGCCAGTCGATCGTGGCCGCGCCGTCCTACCTCGCGAAATACGGCACGCCGCGCACGCCGCAGGAACTGGAAGCGCACAACCGGCTGGGCTGGAGCTACCGCCGCAATTCTCCCGACTGGCCGCTGCGCGTCGATGGTCGAACGCAGTGGCTACCGGTTGCCGGCCCGGTGCGTGCCGGCGATGGCGAGACCTTGCGGCAACTGGCCATCGCAGGGGCGGGCGTGGCGCGCCTGTCGCTGTATCACATACAGCATGACATCGACGCCGGCCGGCTGGTGCCGCTGCTGCAGGAGTTCAACCCCTGCGAGGTGGAGCCGATCCACGCGGTGTACATCGGCAAGGCCGGCACGCTGCCGGCCCGAGTGCGCGCTGTGCTGGACTTCCTGGTCGCGTGCTCCGGCGTGGGCGGCGGGCGCTACACGCTCAAGCGGACTGCGCCGACGCCGGGGAACTCGGCCATTACCTGATCGCCGCGCCGGCAGGGCAGCACGCCGACCCACGAGCCGGTAGTGACGACCGTGCCGGCCGGCACCGTGTGGCCGTTCCGTGTGAGGTGGCGCAGCCAGATCGGCAGCAGCCACGTGGGGTCGGCCAGCGGATGCGTGCCCGTGCGCACCACCAGGTCCGCATCGCCGACCTTGGTCTCGCAGCGCTGCAAAGACCAATCGAGCGCCGCATACGGCTTCCATTCGCCGACCACCAGCGCGCCGTGTACCTGCGAGTCGGCCAGGCGCAGCAGGGCGGGCGTGGAGGGCAGGTCCTGCCAGCGGGCGTCGACGATCTCGACCGACACGGCCATGGCATCGACGACCGACGCGGCGTTGCCGTGGTCGAGCTTCGCCGCTTGTGCGGGCGTGACGTCCTGGCCGAGGCGCAGCGCGATTTCCGCCTCGATGCCGGGCGTGTGGAACACGAGGTCGCTGAAGTCCGCCGGGCTGGGGCGCACGCCGGCGGGAGGCAGCGGTGCATGCGTGAGCGTCGCGTTGCGCGAGCCGCCGCCCGACTTCCAGGTGCCGGGCACGGCCGCCGAGCCGAACCAGCCGAGCGCCGCGGCCACGGCGTCCTGCACTTCATAGGCCTGGTCGGCGGTTTCGAGCGCGTCGAGCCAGGGCGTGGCGTCGAGGGTGCGATTGCCGCGGCGCGCGGCGACGAGGGCATCGGTAAGAGCGGTCTGGGATGGGTTCATCTTCCGGATCTTCTCAGCAAAACGTGGCCGGGGATGCCGACCTTTCGTGGAACACCGAGGAGCCGGCTTTGCCGGGCCTCAGGTGTTGCCCCCGGGAGGGGGTTGGCGCAGCGACACGAAGTGCGCGAAGCCTGGGGGCGAGATCGGTTCTTCAGCTTTCGACGTGGACGTTGCCGTCCTTCACCACCTTGGCCCACTTCGCGATCTCGGTGCTGATGAACTGCTTGAACTTGTCCTGCGAGCCGCCGCCGTCTTCGGCGCCGTAGGTGTCGAGCCGTTCCTGCACATCGGGCATCGCCAAGACGGTGTTCACATCGCGATTGACCTTCTGCGCGATGGAAGCCGGCAGCTTGCCCGGCCCCGCGAGCCCGTACCAGGTGGTCGCCTCGAAGCCCTGGAAGCCTTGCTCCTGCATCGTCGGCACGCTCGGGTGCCCCTTGGCGCGCTTGGTGCGCGTCTGCGCGACCGCGATGACGCGGCCGTTCTTTACATGCGGCGTGGCGGCGGTCATGGTCTCGAAGCTGTACTGGATCTGCCCGCCCATCAGATCCGCCAGCAGCGGGCCGCTGCCCTTGTACGGCACATGCAGCGCATCGACGCCGCCCTGCAGCTTGAACATCTCCAGCGCCAGGTGCTGCGCCGAGCCCGCGCCTGCGGAGCCGAAGCTGATGGTGCCGGGCGCCGCCTTGCAGGTGGCCACGATGTCCTTCACGCTCAGTGCCTTCTGCCCCGGGTTGGCGATCAGCAGGTTGGGCGTGACGCCCACGAGCACGATCGGCACGAAGTCGCGCTCGACGTTGTAGCGCAGCTTGGGCTGCAGGCTGGGCGCCAGCGCGTGGCTGTTGATGTGCGCCATGAGAAGCGTGCTGCCGTCGGCCGGCTGCTGCGCCACGTAGTCGGCCGCGAGCACGCCCGCCACGCCGCCCTTGTTCTCCACGATGACCTGCTGGCCCCACATGATGGTGAGCTTCTGCGCGACCACGCGGGCCAGGGCGTCGGTGCCGCCGCCCGGCGGAAAACCGACCACGATGCGCACCGGGCCCGAAGGCCACTCCTGCGCGAAGAGCCGGGGCACGCCCAGCGTGGCGGCGGCCGCGCCGGCGGCCTGGATGAGGGAACGTCTTTGCATCTTCTTTGTCTCCGTCGTAGGTAGGAATCCGATGCGCGCCGGGGGCGCCTGTTGCTGCCGGTGCGGCACCGGCAGTGCTGCGTGCCTATGCGGCTTTCTGCAGCGCGGCCGGTGCCGTGTGGTTCGCGAAGTGGTCCATGGCCGCGTGCACGCCGCTGCCGGCCAGCTTGATGCCCGCGAGCTTCATGCCCATCTCGACGCCGGCGACCATGGCCACCAGCGTCAGGTCGTTGCTGTCGCCCAGGTGGCCCATGCGGAACATGCGGCCCTTGAGCTTGCCCAGGCCCGTGCCCAGCGAAAGGTCGAAGCGCTGGTGGATCAGCCGGCGCAACGCGTCGGCGTCCACGCCTTCGGGCGTGATCACGCCGGTGAGCACCGGCGAGTAGACGGCCGGGTCGGCGCACTGGATCGGCAGGCCCCAGGCATGGACCGCGGCGCGCACGCCGGCGGCCCAGCGCTGGTGGCGCGCGAACACGTTGTCCAGCCCTTCGCCGAGGATCATGTCCAGCGACTCCGACAGGCCGTAGAGCAGGTTGGTGTTGGGCGTGTAGGGCCAGTAGCCGTCCTTGTTCATCTCGACGATCTCGTCCCAGGCCCAGAAGGCCTTGGGCAGCTTCGCGGTCTTCGAGACCTCGAGCGCACGCGGCGACAGCGCGTTGAAGCTGATGCCCGGCGGCAGCATCAGGCCCTTCTGCGAGCCGCTGACGCACACGTCCACGCCCCATTCGTCATGGCGGTAGTCGGCGCTGGCAAGGCCGGAGATGCTGTCGACCATCAGCAGGGCCGGGTGGCCCGCCGCGTCGATGGCCTTGCGCACCGAGGCGATGTCGGAAGTGACGCCGGTGGAGGTCTCGTTGTGCACCACGCACACGGCCTTGATCTTCTTTTCGGTGTCCTTGCGCAGGCGCGCTTCGATCAGCTCGGCCTGCACGCCGCGGCGCCAGCTCGGTGCGTTCGGCAGTTGCGCGTCGGTGCCCGACCACGCGAGGAACTCGGTCGACAGGCCCAGGCGCGTGGCCATCTTCTGCCACAGCGAGGCGAAGTGGCCGGTTTCGTACATCAGCACGTGGTCGCCGGAGCTCAGCGTGTTGGCGAGCGCGGCTTCCCACGCGCCAGTGCCCGATGCGGGGTAGATGGCGACCGGGTGCTTCGTCTTGAAGATCTGCTTGATGCCGCCCAGCACCTTCAGCCCCAGCGTGCCGAACTCGGGCCCGCGGTGGTCGATGGTGGGCAGGCTCATGGCCCGCAGGATGCGGTCGGGCACGGGGCTCGGGCCGGGAATCTGGAGGAAGTGGCGGCCGGTGGGATGGATGTCGAGTTGCAGCATGGACTGTCCTTTCGCTTTTCAGTTTTGCATTCAAAATGCATTTTTGCTTGATGGTTTACCCTGATCTATCCAGGTTGTGGTGCCGATTTTTTGCATTCAAAATGCAATCAAAGGGAAAAACCATGACTGCGGAAATCATCGAAATCTCGCGCCTCGCGCTGCATGACCAAGTGGCCTCGCGGCTGCGGACCATGCTGGTGGAGGGGCACATCGCGCCCGGCGCCAAGCTCAACGAACGCGAGCTGTGCCTGCAGCTGAACGTGTCGCGCACGCCGCTGCGCGAGGCCATCAAGCTGCTCGCTGCCGAAGGGCTGGTCGACCTGCTGCCCAACCGCGGCGCGGTGGCGGTGAAGCTCACCGAGGCCGACGTGCTCGACACCTTCGAGGTGCTGGCCATGCTCGAAGGCATGTCCGGCGAGCTGGCGGCCAAGCGCATCACCGACGAAGAACTGGCCGAGGTGCGCGCGCTGCACTACGAAATGATGGCCTGCTTCGCGCGCCGCGACCTGTCGGGCTACTACCGCCTGAACGCGCGCATCCACACCGCCATCAACGACGCGGCCGCCAACCCGGTGCTGTCGAACACCTACCGCTCCATCAATGCACGCGTGCAGTCGCTGCGCTTTCGCACCAACCAGAACGAGGCGAAGTGGAAGCATGCCGTGGAGGAGCACGAGCAGATGATCGACGCGCTGGCCGCGCGCGACGCCGCCGCCATGCGCAAGGTGCTCGTGGCGCACGTGCTGCGCAAGCGCGACACCGTGCTCGAGCTGCTGCGCGCCGGCGAAATCTATCCCTCGGCCAAGTCACGCTGACCGGAAAAAAACACCATGCGCATCGATCCCGCCAGCCACATGCAGCCAGCCGGAACCGTTCTTCCGCCCAACGACACCTGCGAGCTGCTCGCGCGCCGGCTGCGCGCCGACACGCAGGGCGAGGTGCTGTTCGACGACGGTTCGCGCGGGCGCTACGCCACAGACGCGTCGATCTACCAGATCACGCCCGTGGGAGCCTTCGTGCCCAGGAGCGAGCGCGACATCGCCACCGCCATCGACATCGCGCGCGACCTGAAGGTGCCGGTGCTCGCGCGCGGCGGCGGCACCAGCCAGTGCGGGCAGACCACGGGCGCGGCGCTGGTCATCGACAACAGCAAGCACTTCAGGCGCGTGCTCGACCTGAACGTGGAAGAGGGCACGGCCACGGTCCAGCCCGGCCTCGTGCTCGACCACCTGAACGCGCAGCTCAAGCCGCACGGCCTGTGGTATCCGGTGGACGTGTCGACCAGCGCGCAGGCCACGCTGGGCGGCATGGCGGGCAACAACTCCTGCGGCTCGCGTTCCATTGCCTACGGCAACATGGTGCACAACGTGCTGGGTGCAAGCGCATGGCTGTCGAACGGCGAGCTGGTCGACTTCGGTCCGGTGGGGTCGCTGGGCGTGCGTGCGGCGGGCATCGCGCAGTTCGTGCGCGGGCTGGCCAGGCAGCAGCGCGAGCAGATGGCCGAGCACTGGCCCAAGGTGATGCGCCGCGTGGCGGGCTACAACCTCGACATCTTCGACAACCAGAGCGAGCGGCCGTACACGGCGGACGGCAGCGTGAACCTGGCGCATCTGCTGATCGGCTCCGAAGGCACGCTGGCCTACACCCGCAGCCTGAAACTCAAGCTCGCGCCGCTGCCGCGCGCCAAGGTGCTGGGCATCGTCAACTTCCCGACCTTCCACGCGGCAATGGATGCGGCGCAGCACATCGTGAAGCTCGGGCCGACGGCGGTGGAGCTGGTCGACCGCACCATGATCGAGCTGAGCCTCGCGAACCCGGCCTTCAGGCCCACGGTGGAAACGGCGCTCATCGGCAAGCCGGCCGCCATCCTGCTGGTGGAGTTCTCGGGGGCCGACAAGGCCGCGTTGCTGCCGCGACTCAAGCAACTGGTCGAGCTGATGGGCGATCTCGGCCTGCCGGGCAGCGTGGTCGAGATGCCTGACGACGCGCGCCAGAAAAACCTGTGGGAGGTGCGCAAGGCCGGCCTGAACATCATGATGAGCCTCAAGGGCGACGGCAAGCCGGTGAGCTTCATCGAGGACTGCGCCGTGCCGCTCGAGCACCTGGCCGAATACACCGACGCGCTGACCGAAGTGTTCGCGAAGTACGGCAGCAGGGGCACCTGGTACGCCCATGCCTCGGTCGGCACGCTGCATGTGCGTCCGATTCTCGACATGCGCGCGGACGGCGCCGCCAAGATGCGCGCCATTGCCGAAGAGGCGAGCGCGCTGGTGCGCAAGTACAAGGGCGCCTTCAGCGGCGAACACGGCGACGGCCTGTGCCGCGGCGAATGGATCGAATGGCAGTTCGGCCCGGCCATCAACGAGGCCTTTCGCGCCATCAAGCGCAAGCTCGACCCGCTGGACCTGTTCAACCCCGGCAAGATCATCGACACGCCGCGCATGGACGACGGCTCGCTGTTCCGCTTCGCGCCGCCCACCGCGCCGAAGCCGTACCGCCGCATCGAGCTCAAGCCGGTGCTCGACTGGTCCGCATGGAACGTCAACGCCGACCCCGTGACCGAGGTGACGAGCGCACCCGGCACCGGCGGCGACAGCACCGGCGGCCTCGCCAAGGCCGTGGAGATGTGCAACAACAACGGGCACTGCCGCAAGTTCGACGCCGGCACCATGTGCCCCAGCTACCGCGCGACGCGCGACGAGCAGCACTTGACGCGCGGCCGCGCCAACACGCTGCGCCTGGCGCTCTCGGGCCAGCTCGGCCCCGACGCCTTCACCAGCGAGGCCATGCACGAGACCATGGACCTGTGCGTCGGCTGCAAGGGTTGCAAGCGCGACTGCCCCACGGGCGTGGACATGGCGAAGATGAAGGTCGAGTTCCTCGACCACTACAAGAAGCGCCACGGCCACACATTGAAAGACAAGCTCGTGGCCAGGCTGCCCGACTACGCCCACAGGGCCAGCCGCCTGCCGTGGCTGCTGAACCTGCGCAACAGCGTGCCCGGCGCCGCATGGATCGGCGAAAAGCTGCTGGGCTTTTCCGCGAAGCGCTCGCTGCCCGCATGGCGCAGCGACACCTTCTGGCGCGCCAAGGACAACGAGCCCGGCCTGTTCGCCGACCGCGACGCGGTGCTGGCCGTCGCGCGGCGCGGCGGCAAGGCGGCGGTGCTGTTCGTCGACACCTTCAACGGCACCTTCGAGAGCGAGAATGCCTTCGCCGCGGCGCGCGTGCTGCAGGCCGCGGGCTACCTGCTGCACACCGTCGAAAAGCGCGGCGGGCACCACTGCTGCGGCCGCACCTTCCTGGCCAGCGGCATGGTCGAAGAGGCCAAGGCAAAGGCCGAGGCGCTGATCGATACGCTCGTGCCGCTGGCGCGAGCCGGCGTGCCCATCGTCGGCCTGGAGCCTTCGTGCCTGCTCACCCTGCGCGACGAAACGCTGGTGATGGGCTTCGGCGAGAAGGCCGAGTTGGTGGCGAAGCACGCGCTGCTGTTCGAGGAATTCATTGCGCGTGAAGTGAAGCTCGGCCGCTTCGAACTGGCGCTGCGCCCGGCCGAAGCGCCCATCCTGCTGCACGGCCATTGCCACCAGAAAGCCTTCGGCGCGGTGAGCCCGGTGATGGAGGTGCTGAAGCTGATTCCCGGCGCGCAACCGGAGCTGATCGAAAGCTCCTGCTGCGGCATGGCCGGCAGCTTCGGCTACGAGGCCAGCCACTTCGAGGTCTCGATGCAGATGGCCGAGGCGAGCCTGTTGCCCGCCATTCGCGCCAGGCCTGATGCGATCGTCGTGGCCGACGGCACCAGCTGCCGCCACCAGATAGAAGACGGCGCCCGTCGCGAGGCGGTGCATGTGGCCGTATTGCTGGAGCGCCACCTGCCGCACGGCGACCCTGTCGCCGGCACGGCCTGAGGGGAGCCCCCAGCAGCAGGATCGGGCAGGGTGCCGCAAAATGCGCGGCACCCCCTCGCTTCCGATGTCGACTTCGCTCACTTCCACCGCCGTTCCGGCACAACCCGCGCTCCGGCTCGCATTCGCGCTCTCGATGGGCGCGGCCGTGTCGCTCGGCATCACGCGTTTTTCCTACGGGCTGCTGCTGCCGCCGATGCGCGCCGACCTCGGCTGGAGCTACGCGCTGGCCGGCGGCATGAACACGGCCAACGCGGTGGGTTACCTGATCGGCGCGCTGATCACGCCGGTGTTGATGCGCCGCTTCGGCGTGACGCGGCTGCTGCTGGTCGGTGCGGTGCTGGCGAGCGTCTTCATGGCGGGCAGCGGTTTCGTGACCGCGGCGCCGGCGCTGTTGTTGCAACGCCTGCTGGCGGGCATCGCCAGTGCCTGGGTGTTCGTGGCGGGCGGCCTGCTGGCCGCGCGGCTCGGCGAGGCCGGGTCTTCGCGTGGCGGCCTGCTGCTCGGCATCTACTACGGCGGCACCGGGTTCGGTATTGCGTTGTCGGCGCTGCTGGTGCCGCAGGTGCTGCGCGCTGCTGCCGACGTGCCGCACGGCTGGGCCTGGGCGTGGTGGGCATTGGCCATCGCGAGCGCGGCCGCCACCTGCCTGCTGGCCTGGGCCGGCCGCGCGATGCCGGACAGACCCGCGGCGCACGCTGCATCGCCAACCGCAACAACTACCAGCGCACCGCCGGTCGCGCTGCACCGCTTCGGCTGGGCGCTGGCGGGCTACGCGCTGTTCGGCATGGGCTACATCGGCTACATGACTTTCGTGATCGCGCTGCTGCGGGAGCAGGGCGCCAGCGCCGGCTTCATCACCTTGTTCTATGCCCTGCTGGGTGTCGCTTGCGTGGCTTCCTCGCGGCTGTGGGCCGGGCTGCTCGATCGCTATCGTGGCGGCCAGCCGCAGGCATTGCTGAACGGGCTGCTCGGCGTGGCCACGCTGCTGCCGGTGCTGAGCCCCTCGGCGCCGGTGGCGCTGGTGTCGGGTGTGCTGTTCGGCGGTGTGTTCCTGTCGGTGGTGGCGTCGACCACCGCGCTGGTGCGCCACAACCTGCCGCCCGCGTGCTGGGCGCAGGGCATCAGCATGTTCACCATCGTCTTCGCGGCGGGGCAGATCGTCGGGCCGACCGTGACGGGGTGGATCTCGGACGGCCCTGGCGGCCTGGCGCGCGGCCTCGTTGCTTCGGCGATCACGCTGTGGGCGGCGGCCGTGCTGGCGTCGCGCCAGCATTCGCTGCAGGAGGCTTGACGATGAGCGGCTTTGCCCTGTTCGAGACCTCCATCGGCATGTGCGCCCTGGCCTGGGGACCGCAAGGGCTGGTCGGCGTGCAACTGCCCGCGGACGACGGCGAGCCCGCCACGCGAGCACGCATGAAGCGGCGCTTTCCCGATCTTCATGAAGAGCAGCCCGACGAGGCGGCACAACGCGCCATCTCGGCCATCCAGGGCCTGCTGCAAGGCGTGCATGACGACCTGGGCCACATCGAACTCGACATGCGCGGCGTGTCGGAATTTCACCAGCGCATCTACGCCATCGCGCGGCGCATTCCACCCGGGCAGACGCGCACCTACGGCGAGATCGCGGAAGAACTCGGCGACAAGAGCCTCTCGCGCGCGGTGGGGCAGGCCATGGGCCTCAACCCCTTCGCGCCGGTGGTGCCCTGCCACCGTGTGCTGGCGGCCGGCAACAAGCCCGGCGGCTTCTCGGCCGGCGGCGGCGCGCTGACCAAGCTGCGCATGCTCGCCATCGAGGATGCGCGGCCCAACGGGTTGGCGTCCTTGTTCTAGCGCTCAGGCTCAGGTGGCGGCAAGCGCCGGCAGCCGTCGCAAGGTCGCGATGCGCGAGGCGAAGATGATCCCCGCCTGCAGCGCGAAGCCCGCGAGCGCCAGCAGCAGGCAAGCCGACTCGCCCTGCGTTGCACCGACCAGCCCTCCGAGCGCCGCGCCGATCGGCCGCGCGCCGGTGTTGATCGTCAGGAACACCGCCGATACGCGGCCCAGCATGGCCGGCGGCGCAACGCTCTGGCGCAGCGTGGCCGAGGTGATGACCCAGACCATCGGACCCGCGCCGAAGAGAAAGAACGACAGCGAAGCCAGTGCCGCGCTGGGCACGACAAGCGTCCCGGCCATCAGCGCGCCGGCAACGACCGCCGCCGCCGGGCCGATCTGGATGGCGCGCCCGAACGGCATGCGCGCCACCACCCGCGCCGTCAGCAACGCGCCGAACACCATGCCCGCGCCGTACATCGCCAACGTGAAGCCGACCGCCTGCGCGCCGAGCCCGAGCACGCGCACCGCATAGGGCACATAGGCCGCCTGCAGCACGAACCACGAGATGTTGAATACCGCGCCGGTCATCAGCATCGGTCGCAGCAGTTCATGCCGCCAGACGAAGCGCGCGCCGTCCCTCACGTCGAGCAGCGGATTGCGCCGCGATGCGACGTGCGCGAGCGGCGCCTCGCGCAGGCTCAGCAGCAGGCCGACGGCCGAGACCGAAAGCACGGCAGCGAGCACGAAGGCCGCCGATGCGCCCGCCCACGCGACAAGCGCGCCAGCGAGCGCGGGCCCTCCCGTGAACGCAGCACTGCGCGCAAGCTCCAGCCGCTCGTTGGCCACGGCCAGCGCATCGCGCGGCACGAGGGCCGGCACCAGCGCAGGCGCCGCGACGCTGAAACCGACAGTGCCCACGGCGCCGAGAAAGCCGAGCACCGCGAGCCACGCGATGCCGAGCTTGGACCAGAACACCAGCGCGAGCAGCATCAGCAGCGATACCGCCCGCAGCCCCTCGGCCCACACCATCAGGCGCCGCCGCGACATGCGATCGGCCAGCAGGCCCAGCGGCATGGAGACCAGCAGGAAGGGCAGGGTCTGGATCGCGGCGAGAAAGCCGATTTCTCCAGGACCGGCCTGGAGCGCGAGCACGGCGACCAGCGGCACGGCCGCAAGGCTCAGTTGCTCGGCGGACTGCGCGGCCAGGTTGGACCACGCGAGATTCAGGAAGGCGCGGGGAAGCGGTGTCGTCGGTGTTGGTGTTGTCGTGGAGGTCATGCCCCCATCGTGCGATCGGCGAACCAATGGCGCTGGCCGCTTCCGGACACGAGCATCAGCGCCGTGCGCTGCCTCTCAAGTCGCTTTCGCCGCTCCGGCCTGCATCCGCTCGAACCATTCCGCCACGTACGCCGCTTCCGGCGCGGCGTCTGGCGACAGGCCGTAGTAGTAGCGATCCAGCGTCATGCGCAGCGCCGGCAGTGGCGATTGCAGCCGGCCCGAGGCCAGGTCGTGCGACACCAGCGAGGTCGGCGCCAGCGCGATGCCCAGGCCGTCGACCGCCGCCTGCAGCACGAAGTGCAGGTGGTCGAACTGCAGCCGGCCCGCGGGCCTTGCGCGCGGCGCGCCGAACTGCTTCTTCCAGGCATCCCAGTCGTCCTTGCGTGTCTTGGCCGACAGCAGCACGTGCGCCGCCAGCGAGCGCAAGTCGGGCAGCGGATGGGTCTTGAAGAGAGACGGCGCACCGACCACCAGCACTTCGTCCTTCAGGAAGGGCCGCACCTTGATGGACGGCGGCCAGCCTTCGCGCCCGCGGCGCACCGCGATGTCGAAGCTGTCAACCGCCTGCTCGGGCATCACCGTGCTGGTGACCACCTGAGGCTCGATGTCGGGGTATTGCTCGACGAAGGAGGGCAGGCGCGGAATGAGCCAGCGCACCGCGAAGGAAGGGCGCACGTTGATGCGCACCGCGCGCGCCGTGCCCTGTGCCTGCAGCGCCCGCGCCGCGGCGCCGATCTGCGCCAGCGCCGGCTCGACCTCGGCGAAGAACTGCTGCCCCTCGGCCGTCAGCGCCACCTGGCGGATGCGCCGCTCGAACAGCTCGACGCCCAGGAACTCCTCCAGGCTCTTGATCTGCCGGCTCACCGCGCTGTGCGTGACGTGCAGTTCGAGCGCCGCGCGCGTGAAGCTCAGGTGGCGGGCGGCCGCGGCAAAGGCGCGCACGGCGTTGAGGGGAGGCTCGCGAGACGGCATGCGTGCGATTTTCTCACGCATGGCGGTCGTTTATGTCGTTTGTCAGGCATGCGTGGTGCGGCGCACCATCGGCGCTCGATGTCCAGCACTCAACCCGCTTCCGCCCCCACTTCCACCGACCTGAATTCCCGCCATGCGGCGATGGCGCTCGGCCTTTCGCTGCCGGCCGACGTGGTGCTCTACCTGCTGCTGCCGATGTATGCCGACCAGTTCGGCGTGACGCTGGCCGAGGCCGGCATGCTGCTCGCCGCCAACCGGCTGGTGCGCATCGCGGGCTACGGCTTCGTCGCCCGCTTCTACGCGCGCAACGGCGACCGGCCCACCTGCACGCTGGCCGTCGTGGCGGCCGCGGTCTGTGCCCTCGGCTACACCACGCTTTCTGGTTTCTGGGCGCTGCTGCCGCTGCGGCTGATGTGGGGCCTGTGCTTCGCGGCGCTCAACCTGTCGACGCAGGCGCTGGCCACGGCCGACCCGGTCGGCGCGGCGCGGCGCAACGGGCGTTCGCGTGCCTTCATCGCAATGGGGCCGGTGCTGGCGCTGCCGCTGGGCGCTTTGCTCGCGCACTGGGTGGGCCCGCGCGCGATCTTCGGCATCCTCGCAGTGTTCTCTTTGCTCGCCTGCCTGGTCACGCGGCGGTTGCCTTCGGCGCCGCATCCGGTGGGCAAGCCCACGCGGCGCTTCAAGCGGCCCAACAGCCTCGACAGCTGGTCGTTCATGGAGGGGCTGACGCTGGACGGGCTCTTCATCGTCGGCCTGTCCTACCTCGGCAAGGACCTGATGCCGGGCGGCGCGGTGATCGTGGCCGGCGTGCTGATGGCGCTGCGCTACCTGGCGGAGATTCTGCTGAGCCCGGTCGGCGGCCACATGGCGGAGCGCTGGGGCGCTGAGCGGCTGCTGGTGAGCCTGTCGCTCCTCACCGCGATCGCGCTGGTGGGCTTCGGCCTCGGCTGGCTGTGGAGCTGCGCGGCGCTGATCGTGGTGCTGCGCGCCTTGCAACTGCCGCTGCTGCCGCCCATCGTGGCCCGGCGCACACCCGGGCCGGAGCGTGTGCAGGCGCTGGCCGCGCGCTCTGTCTGGCGCGACATCGGCGCCGGCACCGGGCCGCTGATCGCGGGGCTGCTGCTGCCGGTGGCTTCGCCGCCATGGATCTACGGCATCGCCGCACTGCTGCTGGCGCTGGCCGCGCTGGCCTGCGGCTGGAACTCATCGCCCATGGCCGCGGATGCGACGCGCACGGCGGGCTGAACAACAATCCTGCATTCTTTTTTTCCATCTCCTGGAGCCATTGCAATGACAACGTCGCCGCACGCCATCGAAACCGTGGCGCAGCTCGAAGCCCTGTTCGGCCAGCCTGGCGAAGCCTCGCTGAAGAAAGAGGTGCCGTACCTGCACCCGGCCTACCGGGCGTTGATCGAGGCGTCTCCCTTCGCAGTGCTTTCCACGGTCGGTCCAGGAGGCCTGGACGCCTCGCCGCGCGGCGACCCGCCGGGCTTCGTCGTGGTGCGGGACGACAAGACGCTGTTGATGCCCGAGCGGCGCGGCAACAACCGCATCGACAGCCTGCGCAACATCGTGGCCGACCCGCGCGTCGGGCTGCTGTTCCTGATTCCCGGCGTGGGCGAGACGCTGCGGGTGAACGGCAGGGCGCGCATCACGGTCGAGCCGAAGTTGTTGGCCAGCCTCGCGATGGAAGGCAAGCCACCGCAATGCGTGATCGAGGTTCGGGTGGAGACGGTGTTCTTTCAATGCGCGCGTGCGATCCAGCGCTCGAAGCTCTGGGAGCCGGTACAGGCGGATGCGAAGCGCAGCGTGCCGACGCCGGGTGCCATTCTGTCGGCACTGACCGAAGCGCAATTCGACGGCGAGACCTACGACAGGGAACTGCCCGCAAGGCAGAAGGCCACGCTCTACTGAAGAACGGGCCGGGCTCCCGGGCCCGGCCGGATCAGCTCGCGGCGCGAAACGCCCGGCTCGAAATGGCCACCGGATTGCCGTCCGGGTCTTTCGCGTTGGCGAACGCGTAGCCGTTGGCCGTATGCGTGGGGCCGAAGGCCAGCCCGCTTGCCGTGCTTTTCTGCTTGAAGGCTTCGATGTCTTCGACATCGAACATCAGCTTCACGCCGACCTGCCCGAGCTTCACGCTCTTTGCCGCCTGGTGGATCAACAGGTTCGCACCGCCGCTCGTCGACCGGAGTTCGATCAGACCCTCCACGACTTCGAGCGTCGACTCGAACCCGAAGTGCGTGCAATAGAACCCGGCCGTCGCCCGCATGTCGCGGGCGTACAGGAGGATGGTGTGGAGCGGCCGTGTGGTGGAAGTCACGGGCGAGGATTGTGCCCTTGCGCTTCCGCGCTCAGGCCCGGCCCGGCGCCACCGCCTGCTCGGTGCGCGCATCGTGGCCGATGATCAGCACCAGCACGAAGGCCACCACCGACAACAGCGCGAGGAAGATCACCGCGTAGATGTCGTTGCCCATCCTGTCCTTCAGCGCGCCGAAGATCGTCGGGCCGATGTAGCCGCCGAGGTTGCCGATGGAATTGATCCACGCAATGCCGGCCGCGGCGGCGGTGCCGCTCAGGATGGCGGTGGGCAGGGTCCAGAAGGTGGGCAGCGCGCTGAAGATGCCGAAGGCGGCCAGCGTCACGGCGGCCATCTTGGGCACCGGCGAGCTGGTCTGCGCCGCCAGCACCAGGCCCACGAAGATGCAGGCCAGCGGAATCAGCAGGAACCACTTGCGCTCCTTGCGCGCATCGGAGGCGCGCGTCCAGAACAGCATGGCGACGGCGCCGACCAGGTACGGGAACGCATTGATGAAGCCGATCTGCACGTTGCTCAGCCCGCCGAAGCCCTTGATGATCTGCGGCAGGAAGAAGCTCAGGCCGTACAGCGGCACGGTGATGCCCATGTAGACGAAGCCCAGCCCGATCACGCGCGGGTTCAGCAGCGACTGCTTCCACGAGATCTTGTTGATCGACTCGCGGTTCTGGCGCTCGGCGTCCAGCGTGCGCTGCAGCCAGGTGCGCTCTTCGTCGGTGAGCCACTTGGCGTCCTTGGGGCCGTCGGGCAGGTACATCAGCACGAAGAAGGTCAGCACCAGCGAGGGCAGCGCCTCCAGGATGAACAGCCACTGCCAGCCGTGCATGCCGCCGACGCCGTCCATGTTCAGGATGTAGCCCGAGATGGGCGAGCCGATCACGGTCGAGATCGGAATCGCGAACATGAACCAACCCACGATGCGCGCGCGGTACGCCGCCGGAAACCACAGCGTGATGTAGAAGATCACGCCCGGGAAGAACCCGGCCTCGGCAATGCCCAGCAGGAAGCGCACGATGTTGAAGCTGGTCGCGCCGCCCACCCAGGCCTGCGCCGCCGACAGGATGCCCCAGCTGAACATGATGCGAGCGATCCAGCGACGCGCGCCGAAGCGTTCGAGCGCCATGTTGCTGGGCACCTCGAACAGGAAGTACGCCAGGAAGAAGATGCCGGCCGCGCTGCCGAACACGGCCGCGGTGAAGCCCAGGTCCTTCGACATGGCGGCGCCGGCAAAGCCGAGGTTCACGCGGTCGAGGTAGGCGATGAAGTAGCTGATCATCAGCAGCGGCAAGAGCCGCCAGCTGATCTTCGAGATGGTTCTCTGTTCGACGGGGTTCATGGTTGTCTCCGGTGTTGTGTGGATTGGTTTTGTGGAGGCTGCCGCTTCGGTGTTATGGCTGTGTTGATTGCTCCTGCTGCGGTTGCTGCTGTTGTTGTTGCTGTTGCGCTCTCATGACCTGGTGCCGTTGCCAGTAGTGGCCGGCCGCGGCCTTGAAGTGTTCTTTCTGCTTGCCCAGCCCGCCCAGCTTGACCTTGGTGGTGCGCGCGCCGCCGAGTGTGCGCTTGTCGTGGTGGGTGACGATCAGGGTGTCGCCGAAGCTGCTGTCCTTGTAGGTCAGGCCCTTGACCTCGTCCCACGGAATCGGCGCGGCACCCTCGGCGCTCGGATGCAGGCCGGCGTAGCTGACGTCGATGCGGTTGCCGTTCTTCAGCGCGAAGCCGATCGGTGGAAAGTGGCGCAGCACCACCTCGCGCTCTTCTTCGGTGGCCGGCTCGTAGCGGTAGGCGAGGCTGAGTTCGTGGTTCTGCACGAAGCGCTGCTCGTACTCGCTCCACATGCGCTGCTCGATGGCGGTGGCGGTCTCGATGAAGTCGGCCCATGAGGCTTGCGGGGCCGTAGCGACGATGGCGCCGTAGGCGCTCTCGGGCACATGGTGGCCCACGTTGCGCATGCGCTCCAGCAGCGGCGGATGGCTGTCGTAAGGATGCGGAACGCCGGCCGTCTTCATGGCCTCGATGAAGGCGTCCGAGCCTGCGTACGGCGGCAGCCCGGCCGCCACGAAGCCTGCGATGCCCAGTGCGCCGTCGTGCTGGCGGTTCTGGGCAAAGAGTTCGCGCTCGACGTCGTTGCGGTAGCTGGCGTAGGCGGAAATCTTGATCAGCGACTGCACGATGGCGCTCGGCGCCGTGAGGCCCGCGGCCACGCGGTCGGCCTTGTGCTCGCGTTCGCGGCTGTCGCGTGCGAGGGCAAACGCGAAGATCATGCGGTACAGGCGCAGCAGGTAGTGCGCCACGATGGTCAGGCCGGCGCCGCGCATCTTCCAAGTGTACTGGTCGAACTGCAGCAGCTTGGGGCCGAGCGCCGCGCTGCTGCGGGTGTCGCCGCCGCCCAGGTGGGCCAGCTCGTGCGCGAGCACCGCGTCGGCCTCTGGTCGAGCACGCGCAGCAGCGGAATGCTCACGAACAGCGTGCGGCCGTGCAGTGTTTGCCCGCGCACTTCGCAGGGCGCCTCGGTCACGAAGAAGTTGGTGTCGATGCCCGCGATGATCTGGTCGGGCGGTGCGGTCTGTACGCGGCCGGCCAGCTGACGGATGCGCTCCCACAGGCGCGGCGCGTCGGCTTCGGCGATCAGCTCGCCTTCGATCTCGTTGTCCGAGGGCAGCTTCTTGAACAGCGTGTAGACGGCATAGAACACTGCTGCAGCCGCGGCGATGCCTGCGATGGCGATCAGCTTGATGTAGTAGCTGTGCCAGAAGTAGGCGGTGAGCCAGAACGACAGCCACACGAGCATCGCGCCCTGCAGCACGACTTCGATGGCGCTGGACACCGTCATCAGCCGCCAGCCCGCGACGAAGCTGGCATAGCGCAGGCCTCGATTCGCGAAGGCCAGCGCGCCCAGCACCAGCGCCGCGGCCAGCAGCGCCGCGCCGAGCGCGATGGTCCACGCTGCCGCGCGGTCGGCCCAGTGGAACTGCCACTGCATCGAATAGGGGCTGCAGACCTTGTCGTGGAAGTTCCTGTCTTCGGGGGCGGTGGCGTCGCAGGCCTTGGAGAGCGGATGCGAGCGGTAGAAGGCGGTGGCCTCGGCCTTGTCCTCGGGCGAGAGCCGGGCGTCGCCGGCGATGCGCTTTTCTATCGACTGCAGGAAGGTGCTGTCCTGCGAGCGCAGGGCATATTCGGTGAAGACCAGCGTCGCGGCCGGAATGGCGAAGAGCGACACCAGCGTCAGGGCGAACACGCGCAAGAGATCGGTGCGGATCGTGCGGGCAAGAGCCATCGGTAACTTCTCCTGGAAAGCGATTGCTGTGTTTCGTTATGAAGCGGTCCGGGAAGCCGATAGGGTAGCGGGCGCGGCGCATGGAGTGAAGCGCCGCATGCGTCAAGCGGCCCGCGCCACCGACCAGCTACCGAATAAGGTTATCGCTTTTGAATACTTCCACGCCCCGGGGCGCAGGTATAGCCTTCGTGCTCGCTCATGGCTGTCACCTCCGTCACTCCCTCCGTTTCTTCGTCGCGAACCGATCCGCCGCCGGTTGCCTGGATCGCCGGTGTCGGCGCCAGCGCCGGCCTGGGTGCCGCATTGGCGCGGCGCTTCGCGGCTGAAGGCTTCATCGTCGCGCTGACCGGGCGCACCCAGTCCCAGCTCGATGCGGTGGCCGCGGAAATCGCGGCGTCGGGCGGGCGCGCGCATGCGTTCGCGGGCGACGTGGCAAGCGAGGCCGAGATCCACGGCATCGCGCAGAAGGCGAGGGCGCTGGGGCCGCTCACCGTGGCCATCTTCAATGCGGCGAGCGCGGTGCGCGCGCCGACGCTGGAGCTGTCGGTCGAGCAGTTCACGCAGGCCTGGCGCACCAGCGCGCTGGGCGGTTTCATCTTCGGGCACGAGGCCCTGCGCGGCCTGCTGGCCAACAGCTTCGAGGCCGATGGCTCGCGCGGGCGCGGCACGCTGCTGTTCACCGGCGCCACGGCAGCGCTGCGCGGCAAGCCGCCGTTCGCGGCCTTTGCCGCGGCCAAGGCCGCCTTGCGTTCGCTGAGCCAGAGCCTGGCGCGCGAGTTCGGCCCGCAGGGCGTGCACGTGGCGCATGTGGTGATCGACGGCGGCATCGACGGCGAGCGGCTGCGCACCGGCGCGCCGCAGCGCGTGGCGCAGGCCGGCGGCGACGGGCTGCTGCAGCTCGAGGCCATCGCCGAAAGTTACTGGCAGCTGCATGTGCAGCACCGCAGCGCATGGACGCAGGAACTCGACCTGCGCCCCTTCAAGGAGCCGTTTTGATCAAGGCAACAAACAACGGGAGCCGGGCCGAATGAGCGTCGGATCGAACAGCCAGTTGCTGGCCGCCACGCTTCCGTCGGTGGAGGCCGAACTCAATTACCTCAAGGCGGGCGAGGGCCGCCCCGTCAGCTACACCTTCGAGCCGCCGCCCGGCACGCCATGGGTCACGGGCACGCTGGAGCCGCGCCGCGTGGCCATCCGCGACGGCCGCCCGCTGGTGGCGCTGAATGAACTGTCGCTGGACCGCAGCGGCTTCACGCAGATCTCGCACCGCAGCGCGGTGGCCGACTTCTCGCATGACGCCACCATCCGCGACATCTACTACCGCGAGTCCGAGGCGCTGCTGCGCGACATCACGGGTGCCGAGAAGATCGTGGTGTTCGATCACACCGTGCGCGACAGCGCCCAGGGCTCGCGCCGAACGGCCGAGCTGCGCGAGCCGGTGCGCCGGGTGCACAACGACCAGACCTTCGTGTCCGCGCCGCGCCGCGTGCGCGACCACCTGCCGCCCGACGAAGCGGCCGAGCGCCTGAAGCACCGCTTCGCAATCATCAACCTCTGGCGCCCGCTGGCCACGGTGGAGCGGCTGCCGCTCGCGCTGTGCGATGCGCGCTCCATCTCGCCGCAAGACATGGTGCCGAGCGATCTGGTCTACCCCGACAAGGTCGGCGAGACCTATTCCTTCACCTACAACCCCGAGCACCGCTGGTACTGGTTCCCCCGGCTGCGGCCCGACGAGGCGCTGCTGCTGAAGATCTACGACTCGCGCGAGGACGGCACCGCGCGCTACACCGCGCACACCGCCTTCGAAGACCCGACCGGCGCGCCCGAGGCGCCGCCGCGCCGCAGCATCGAGCTGCGCGCGCTCGTGTTCTGGCCCGCCGGCAAGTAGTCGATGAGCACCGGCAAGCAACTGCGGCTGGGCGCCTTCATGCGCCCGGTGAGCATCCACACGGGCGCCTGGCGCTACCCGGGCGCGTGGCCCGACGCCAACTTCAACTTCGCGCGCATCAAGCAGCTGGCACAGACGCTGGAGCGCGGCCGCTTCGACGCCTTCTTCATGGCCGACCACCTGGCCGTGCTGAACATGCCGATCGAGGCGCTGCAGCGCAGCCACACCGTGACGTCGTTCGAGCCGTTCACGCTGCTGTCGGCGCTGGCGCAGCATACGCAGCACATCGGGCTGGTGGCCACGGCCTCGACCACCTTCGACGAGCCTTTTCACATCGCGCGCCGTTTCGCCTCGCTCGACCACCTGAGCGAAGGGCGCGCGGGCTGGAACATCGTCACCACTTCCAACCCCGACGCCGCGCTGAACTTCGGCCGCGACGACCACATGGCGCACGACGAGCGCTATGCCCGCGCCCGCGAGTTCTACGACGTGGTTACGGGCCTGTGGGACAGCTGGGCCGACGACGCTTTCGAGCGCAATGCGGAGAGCGGCCGTTTCTTCGACCCCGAGCGGCTGCACGTGCTGAACCACAAGGGCAAGCACCTGTCCGTGCGCGGCCCGCTGCATATCGCGCGTCCGGTGCAGGGCTGGCCGGTGATCGTGCAGGCCGGCGCGTCGGAGCCGGGCAGGCAGCTCGCGGCGGAGACCGCCGAGGTGGTGTTCTCGGCGCCCGGCACGCTGGACAACGCCAAACGCTTCTACGCGGACGTGAAGGGCCGCATGCGGAAGATCGGCCGCGACCGCGACCATCTGAAGATCCTGCCCGGCGCCTTCGTGGTGGTCGGCGACACGGTGGAAGAGGCCCGGGCCATCCGCGCCAGGCTCGACAGCCTGGTGCACTACGACAGCGCCATCGCATCGCTGTCCATCGCGCTCGGCCACGATGCCTCGAAGTTCGACCCCGACGCGCCCCTGCCCGATGTGCCCGAGACCAACGCCAGCCAGAGCGGGCGCGAGCGCGTGATCGACCTGGCGCGGCGCGAGAACCTCACGGTGCGTCAGCTGGCCCAGCGCCTGGGCGGCTACGGCGGGCTGGCCTTCGTCGGCACGCCGGAGAGCATTGCCGACGAAATGCAGGAATGGCTCGACGCCGAAGGCAGCGACGGCTTCAACGTCATGTTCCCGTGGCTGCCCGGCGGGCTCGATGCCTTCGTCGACAAGGTGGTGCCCGAGCTGCAGCGCCGCGGCATCTTCCGGCGTGAGTACGAAGGTCGTACCTTGCGCGAGAACCTCGGCCTGCCGCGCCCGGCGAACCGATTCTTTGCCCAGAATTAGCACCGCCTGAGCGCAGACCCCACGCCGGCAGCGATTGGCGGGCTTGGCGACAATCGGGTCAATGCGTTCTTCTCCTTTCTTCAAGATGGCCCTGCTGCTGGGCCTGCTCTCGGCCATCGGGCCTTTCGCCATCGACATGTACCTGCCGGCGCTGCCGGCCATCGGCCAGAGCCTGCATGCCGACATCGGCGCGGTGCAGATGAGCCTCACGGCGTTCTTCCTCTCGCTGGGCGCGGGCCAGCTTCTGTACGGCCCGATCTCCGACATGGTCGGGCGCAAGCCGCCGCTGTATGCCGGGCTGGTGCTGTTTGCGCTGGCGAGCGTGGGCTGCGCCGTTGCCACCGACATCCAGACGCTGATCGTGCTGCGCTTCGTGCAGGGCCTGGGCGCCGCCGCCGGCATGGCGATTCCGCGCGCCGTGGTGCGCGACCTGCACACCGGCACCGACGCAGCGCGGCTGATGTCGCTGCTGATGCTGGTGTTCAGCGTGTCGCCGATCCTTGCGCCGCTGGCGGGCAGCGCGGTCATCGCATTCGCCGGCTGGCGCGGCGTGTTCTGGGCCGTGACCATCGCCGCGGTGGCGGGGCTGGCCATGATGGTCAAGCTGCTCGACGAGACGCGCCCGGCCTCCGAGCGCGTGGAAAGCAGCCTGGGCAGCGCGCTCGCGGCCTACTGGCTGCTGCTGCGCGACCGTCACTACCTCGGCCTCGTGTTCATCGGCAGCTTCGCGATGGCGGGCTTCTTCACCTACCTGGCCAATTCGTCCTTCGTGATGATCGACCACTACGGCCTGTCGCCCGCCATGTACAGCGTGGCCTTCGGCGTGAACGCCGCGGCCTTCATCGCGGCGTCGCAGTTCACCGGCTCGCTGGGCGAGCGCTACGGGCTGGTCAACCTGGTGAAGTTCGGCGTGGTCTGCTGCGGCGTGGCGATGGTCGCGATGTTCATTTACTTCGCGACGGGCGGCGACAACATCTGGGTGCTCATCGTTCTCTACTTCATCGCCTCGGGCTTCATGGGGCTGGTGATTCCGACCACCGGCGTGCTGGCGCTCGAGATGCACGGCGCCATCGCGGGTACCGCCTCGGCGCTGCTCGGCACGCTGCAGATGCTGACGGGCGCGCTGGCCATGGCGGTGGTGGGCCTCTTTACCGACGGCCGTCCGCTGCCGATGGTGGCCGGCATGGCCGCCGGCGCGCTGATCGCGCTCGTGCTGACCTGGCTCACGCTGGGCGGCGTGCGCTCCGAGCCCGCCGCGCGGGCGCAACAGGCCTGAGCGATGAACACCGTGCGCGCAGGCACTGCGCTTCCGGCAGGCGAAGGCATACCGGGGCCTGTGCCCATCGACGGTCTGGCTCCGCGCGAGCGGCGCTGGGCGATGCTGGTCATCATCCTCGGGCTGATCGTTTCGGTGCTCGACGGCACCATCGTCAACCTGGCGCTGCCGGGCATCGCGCGCGAGCTGCAGGCCAGCCCGTCGCAGGCGATCTGGGTGGTCAATGCGTACCAGATCGCCACGCTGGTCATGCTGCTGCCGCTGGCTTCGCTGGGCGACCTGGTCGGCTACCGGCGGGTGTACCTCGTGGGGCTGGCGGTGTTCACGCTGTCGTCGCTGGCCGCCACCTTCGCCAATTCGCTGGCCACGCTGACGGCGGCGCGTGCCTTCCAGGGGCTGGGCGCGGCCGGCATCATGAGCGTGAACGCGGCGCTGGTGCGGCTGACGTATCCCTCGTCGCAACTGGGCAAGGGCATGGCGCTGAATTCGCTGGTGGTCGCCACGTCGTCGGTGGCGGGGCCTTCGGTGGCGGCGGCCATTCTTTCGGTGGCTTCGTGGCCGTGGCTCTTCGCCATCAACGTGCCGCTGGGCATCGTCACCTTCGCGCTGGGCATGCGGGCGCTGCCGTTCAACCGGGTGGCACCGGCCGCCGGGCTGCGCTTCTCGCCGGTGGACGTGGGGCTCAACGTGCTGATGTTCTCGCTGGTCTTCCTGGGCGTGGACCGGCTGGGCGTGCGCGAAGGCCCGGTGCAGGGCGCCGGCGGCTCGCAGGCCTCGGCCTGGGGCATCCTGCTGGCCGGGCTGGCGGTGGGCTTCGTCTACCTGCGGCGGCAACGCAAGCAGGCGGTGCCGCTTTTCCCGATCGACCTGCTGCGCATTCCGGTGTTCGCGCTGTCGATGGGCACTTCCGTGGCCGCCTTCTGCGCGCAGATGCTGGCCTACATCGCGCTGCCGTTCCTGCTGCTCGACGCCTATGGCCGCAGCCACATCGAGGCCGGCCTGCTCATCACGGCGTGGCCGCTGGGCATCGTGGTCATGGCGCCCATTGCCGGGCGGCTGATCGGCCGCTATCCCGACGGGCTGCTGGGCGGCATCGGCCTGGCCCTGCTGGCCAGCGGGCTGGCACTGCTGGCGGCGCTGCCGGCGCACCCGGGCAATGCCGACATCGCCTGGCGCATGGCGCTGTGCGGGCTGGGCTTCGGGCTGTTCCAGTCGCCCAACAACCACACCATCGTGACTTCGCCGCCGGCGCACCGCAGCGGTGCGGCCAGCGGCATGCTGGGCACCGCCCGGCTGACCGGGCAGACGCTGGGCGCCGTGGTGCTGGCGGCGGTCTTCAGCCTCTGGAGCCCGCACGGCGGCCACGGCCCGGTGGTGGCGCTGGTGCTGGCGGCCTGCTGCGCGGCGGTGGCGGCGGTCTTCAGCAGCTTGCGCCTCAAGACGACAAAACCGGGCGGCTGAATGAGTTAGGGTGCTGACCTATGAAGGAAGTACCTGACACGGTGGTCTGCCCCGGCTGCGACGCGATCTACAGCCGCGCGCCGCTGCACCCCCGCGACGTGGCGCATTGCCCGCGCTGCGGCACCGAACTGGCCCGGCACCCGGGCCAGCAGCAGGCCCGCATCCTTCCACTGACGGTGGCCTGCCTGATCATGTTCGCCATTGCCAACCTGTTTCCCATCGTCGAGATCGAGCTGCAGGGCCTGCGCAGCCAGACCACGCTGGCCGGCGCGGTGGTGGCGCTGAGCGCCGAGGGCATGTCGGTGGTGGCGCTGCTGGTGCTGGCCACGACCATTCTTTTTCCCTTCCTGCAGCTGTGCATCCTGGCCTACCTGCTGGTGCCGCTGAGCCGCGAGCATCGGCCCGTGGGCTTCGCGCTGCTGGTGCGGGCGATGCAGTCGCTGCGGCCCTGGGGAATGATCGAAGTGTTCCTGCTGGGCGTGCTGGTGGCCATCGTCAAGCTCTCGAGCATGGCGACGGTGGTGCCGGGGCCGGCGCTCTGGGCCTTCGTGGCGCTCACGGTCATGCTGACGGCGGTGCTGTCGTTCAACCCTGGCGCGTTCTGGGAAATGACCTTCCAGCCGAAGGCGGCCGATGCGGACACGGACGAGGGCGGGGCGTCCGCATGAAGCTGTTTCCTGTGCGCAGGGCCCCTCGCGACGAGCACGCCCATGACGACCACGACGACGAAGGTGCGCCGGTCGCCACCGCCGCCTCGCTCGGCCTGCTGGCCTGCCGGCATTGCGGCGCGGTCTGGAAGGGCGCGGAGGAGGGCGAGGCCTGCGGCCGCTGCGGCACCCGGCTGCATACGCGCAAGCCGCAGAGCCTGACCCGCACCTGGGCCTTCCTGATCGCGGCCTGCATGATGTACATACCGGCCAACCTGCTGCCGGTGATGATCACGCGCACGCTGTTCGGCGCGCAGTACGACACCATCCTGAGCGGGGTGATCTATTTCTGGGTGTCGGGCGCCTACGGGCTCGCGGCCATCGTCTTCATTGCCAGCTTCCTGGTGCCGCTGTTCAAGCTGGCGGTGCTTTTCGTGCTGGTGGTGGCGGCGCAGCGCGGCAGCACATGGCGCCGGCGCGAGCGGGCAAGGCTTTATCACATCATCGAGGTCATCGGCCGCTGGTCGATGCTCGACGTGTTCGTGGTGTCGCTGCTGACCGGGCTGGTGCAGATCCAGGGCTTCGCGGTCATCACCGCGGGCGTGGGCATCGCGGCCTTCGGCTCGGTGGTGGTGCTCACGATGCTGGCCTCGCTGAGCTTCGATCCGAAGCTCACCTGGGACAGCAAGGAAGAACAGGCCCTCGCCGAGGGCCGGGAAGTTCCGCAGGAACCACATGGCAACAGGGACGAGAAACCAGCATGAGTGAACCAGAGCAACCGCAAGACAAACCGGCGCCGTCACCGGCGCTTCCCAGGCCGCGCGTGGTGCGGCGGCGCGAGTGGCTGCCGTCGCTGATCTGGCTGATTCCGATCGTCG
This sequence comes from Variovorax paradoxus, assembly GCF_022009635.1. Lineage (NCBI taxonomy): Bacteria > Pseudomonadati > Pseudomonadota > Betaproteobacteria > Burkholderiales > Comamonadaceae > Variovorax > Variovorax paradoxus. Next base: position 4,113,859 of record NZ_CP091716.1, on the reverse strand, counting down.
CGGCGCTGGTCGGCATCACGCTGGTGGCGCGCATCCTGATGGAGCGCGGCCCCGAAGTGGTGCTGACCTTCAAGACCGCCGAGGGCCTGGAGGCCGGCAAGACCGCCGTCAAGTACAAGGACGTGCAGATCGGCCTCGTCACGCACCTGCGGCTGGCGCGCGACCGCTCGCACGTACGGGTGCTGGTGCAGTTCAACAAGGACGCCGAGAGCTTCACCGCTTCGGACTCGCGCTTCTGGGTGGTGCGCCCGCGCCTGGACACCTCGGGCATCTCGGGGCTGAACACCTTGCTGTCGGGCGCGTACATCGGCGCCGACGCGGGCGTGTCGAAAGAAACCTCGGGTGAATTCACCGGGCTCGAAACGCCGCCCATCGTCACGCGCGACGACTCGGGCCAGCAGTTTCTTCTGCGCGCCAACGACGTGGGCTCGCTCGACGTGGGCTCGCCCGTGTACTTCCGGCGCGTCAAGGTCGGGCAGGTGGCGGCCTACGAGCTCGACGGCGACGGGCGCGGCGTGACGATCCGCGTGTTCGTCAATGCGCCGTACGACAAGTTCGTCGGCATGAACACGCGCTTCTGGCAGGCCAGCGGCATCGACGCGCAGCTCAGCGCCAGCGGCTTCACGCTGCGCACGCAGTCGCTCGCGACCATCCTGCTGGGCGGCATCGCCTTCCAGGCGCCCGAGGACGCGATGGGCCCGCTGGCCAAGGCCAACGCCTCGTTCACGCTGGCGCAGGACGAGGCCACGGCCATGAAGGAGCCCGACGGCCCCTCGCAGACGCTGCTGATGTACTTCAATCAGTCGCTGCGCGGCCTGACGCCGGGCGCGCCGGTCGACTTCCGCGGCGTGGTGATCGGCGAGGTCAAGTCGATCGGCGTCGAATTCGACCGCGCCGAGCGCGAGTTCCGCATGCCGGTGCTGGTGCAGGTCTACCCCGACCGTCTGCGCCGCCGCAGCGGCAGTGCCGAGGCCACAGAGTCGCGCTCCACCCAGCAGGAGCGCTTGCGCTTCCTGGCGGAAAAGGGGCTGCGCGCCCAGTTGCGCAACGGCAATCTGCTGACCGGCCAGGTCTACGTGGCGCTCGACTTCTTCCCGAAGGCGCCCGCGGCCAAGATCGATGTGACGAAGAACCCGATCGAGCTGCCCACGGTGGCCAACAGCCTCGACGAGATCCAGTCGCAGGTGCAGGAAATCGCGACCAAGCTCAACAAGGTGCCCTACGAGCAGATCGCGGGCGACCTGCGCACCACGCTCGCCACGCTCAACAAGACGCTCACCGCCACGGAGCAGACCGTGAACCGCATCAACAGCGACGTCACGCCCGAGCTGGCGGCGGCCATGAAGGACGTGCGCAAGACCGTCAACACGGCCGAGCGCACGCTGGCCGACGACTCGCCGCTGCAGCAGGACATGCGCCAGACGCTGCGCGAACTGACGCGCGCGGCCGGCTCGGTGCGCGTGCTGACCGACTACCTCGAGCGCCACCCAGAATCGCTGCTGCGCGGCAAACCGGACGACAAGAAATGAAGCTGAAACTTGCATTCATCGCGTTGGCGCCCGCACTGGCGGCCCTGCTTGCAGGCTGTGCCAGCAAGCCCGACAACTACTACACGCTGGCAAGCCCGGTGGCCGCCGCCGATGCCGCGCCCTCGACGCTGGGCGGCGCCGCGCCGCTGTACATCGAGCTGGCGCCGGTGGCCGTGCCCGAGCGCTTCGCGCGCCCGCAGATGGTGGTGCGCCAGCCCAACGGCAGCGTGCAGGTCGAGGTGCTGGAGCAGCACCGCTGGGCCTCGTCCTTCGAGAACGAGCTGCGCGACGCGCTGGCCAGCGGCATCGCCGGGCGGCTCGGCGCGCTCGACGTGACCAAGGGCGGCCGGCAGACATCGCAGCCGGTGTGGCGCATCGCGGTGCAGCTGCAGCAGTTCGACGCCGTCGACGGCGGGCGTGTGGACGCCGGCTTCAGCTGGACCCTGCGGCGCTCGGACGAGGCGCGCACGCTGGTGTGCCAGCTGAACCTCGGCGAGGCCGTGGGCAGCGGCATGGACGCGGTGGCGCGCGGTGCGCAGCGCGTGACCGCAGCCGCCGCCGCGGCCATGGCGCGCAGCGTGGACGCGGCGCGCGCGAATCCGTCAGCCACCACCTGCGCGACCTGACGATGCCTTTCTCCCTCCCCCTCTGGGGGAGGGCAGGGGTGGGGGCACGACGGCGCCGGAACAACATGGCGTATCGTGCCGGAGCAGCCCCATCCCAACCTTCCCCCAGCGGGGGAGGGAGCAAGAAAGGAGACCCCATGGCACAGATCGGCAAGGCGCCCTGCGACGACACGCTGATCCTGCACGGCGCCGGAGCGCAGGAAAGCGCCTGCCCCGAAGCCTCCAAGCCCTGGGTGCTGGCCGCCGCCATCGTCGGCTCCAGCATGGCGTTCATCGACGGCACCGTGGTCAATGTCGCGCTGCCGGCCATCCAGTCCGACCTGCATGCCACCGCCTTCCAGGCACAGTGGGTGGTCGAGTCCTATGCCTTGCTGCTGGCCGCGCTGCTTTTGGTGGGCGGCGCTCTGGGCGACCTTTACGGCCGGCGCCGTATCTTCGCGATCGGTGTCGGGCTCTTCGCCCTGTCTTCCGTGGCCTGTGCGCTCGCGGGCAGCGTGCAGCAGCTCATCGCGGCGCGGGCGGTGCAGGGCATCGGTGGCGCGCTGCTGGTGCCGGGCAGCCTCGCGCTCATCAGCGCCGCCTTTCCTGAAAAGGAACGCGGCAAGGCCATCGGCACCTGGTCGGGCTTCAGCGGCATCACGGCGGCGGTAGGGCCTGTGCTCGGCGGCTTCCTGGTCGATCACTTCTCGTGGACCTGGGCCTTTCTCATCAACCTGCCGATGGCGCTGCTGGTGCTGTGGATCGTGTGGCGTCACGTGCCGGAAAGCCGTGGCGCCTCGGCCGCCGGCGGGCTCGACGTGTGGGGCGCGTTGCTGGCCACCGCCGGGCTGGGCGGCATCGTCTATGCCTTCATCGAGGCGCCGACGCAGGGCTGGCGCGCACCGGCGGTGCTGGCCGCGCTGGCCATCGGCGTGCTGGGCAGCGCGGGCTTCTTCGTCGCCGAGCGTCGGGTGCGCTCGCCGATGCTGCCGCTCGGGCTGCTGCGCATCGGCAACTTCAGCGGCGCCAACCTGCTCACGTTGCTGCTTTACGCGGCGCTGGGCGGCGGGCTGTATTTCTTTCCGCTCAACCTGATCCAGGTGCAAGGCTACTCGGCCACGGTGGCGGGCGCGGCGCTGCTGCCGTTCATCTTCATCATGTTCGCGCTCTCGGGCTGGGCGGGGCAGCTGGTCGACCGCTTCGGGTCGCGCATTCCGCTGGTCGCCGGGCCTTCCATCGCCGCGGTTGGCTTCGCGCTGTTCGCGGTGCCGGGCGTCGGCGCGAGCTATTGGAGCGGCTTCCTGCCCGCCGTGGTGGTGCTGGGCCTTGGCATGGCGGTAACCGTCGCGCCACTCACCACCACCGTCATGAACGCGGTCGGGCCGGAGATGGCCGGGGTGGCTTCGGGCGTGAACAACGCGGTGTCGCGCGCGGCCGCGGTGCTGGCGATAGCGGTGTTCGGCGCGGTCATGGCCAGCGTCTTCGACGTGACGCTGGCGGACCAGTTGCGCGAGCTGGGTGCGTCGGCGCAGGTGTCGGCGTTCCTCGAAGGAGAACGCAGCAAGCTGGCGGGCGCGACGCTGCCGCCGGGTGTGGACGCGGCCACGGCGGCGGCGCTCAAGCGGGCCGTGGCGGAGTCGTTCGTGGCGGGGTTCCGGTGGGTGATGCTGCTGGGCTCGGGGTTGGCGCTGTTGAGCGCGGCGAGTGCCTGGGTGATGATCCGTCGCACGGAACCTTGAACAAGGAGACATTCCGGTGCTGCAAGAAGAACACGTCGATGTCTTGATCGTCGGCGCCGGCCTCTCCGGCATCGGCGCCGGCTATCACCTGCAGGCCAGTTGCCCCGGCCGCAGCTACGCGATCCTCGAAGGGCGCGAGCGCAGCGGCGGCACCTGGGACCTGTTTCGCTACCCGGGCATCCGCTCGGACTCCGACATGTACACGCTGGGCTATTCGTTCCGGCCGTGGACCCAGGCCAAGGCGATTGCCGATGGCCCGTCGATCCTGAAGTACGTGCGCGAGACCGCGCAGGCGCATGGCATCGACAAGAAGATCCGCTTCGGGCATCGCGTGGTGCACGCCTCGTGGTCGACGCCCGATGCATGCTGGCAGGTGGACATCGAGCACGGCCCCGGGCGCGAGCCGCTTCGCATGAGCTGCAACTTCCTCTTCATGTGCAGCGGCTACTACAACTACGCGGCCGGCTACACGCCCGAGTTCGCGGGCACGGCCGACTACACCGGCCGCATCGTCCATCCGCAGCACTGGCCCGACGACCTGGATTGGGCGGGCAAGCGCGTGATCGTGATCGGCAGCGGCGCCACCGCGATGACGCTGGTGCCCGCGCTGGCAAAGACCGCCGCGCATGTCACGCTGCTGCAGCGCTCGCCCACCTACGTTGTCTCGCGCCCGGCCGAAGACCTCATTGCCAACCGGTTGCGGCGCCATTTGCCGGATCGGCTGGCCTACGGCATCACGCGATGGAAGAACGTGCTGCTGAGCATGTTTTTCTTCCGCCTCGCGCGGCGAAAGCCCGAGCGCGTCAAGAAGATGATCCTGGGCGGCGTGCGCCAGGCGCTGGGGCCGCGCTACGACATCGCCACGCACTTCACGCCGCGCTACAACCCCTGGGACCAGCGGATATGCCTCGTGCCCGATGGCGACCTGTTCGCTGCCCTCAATGCGGGCCGCGCGTCGATGGTCACGGACCGCATCGACCGTTTCACGCCGGGCGGCATCCGGCTGGAGTCCGGCAAGGAGCTGGAGGCCGACATCGTCGTCACCGCCACCGGGCTCGACCTGCAGGTGCTCGGCGGCATCGCGCTCGATGTCGACGGCGTCCCCGTCGACCTGGCCGCAGCCTTCAACTACAAGGGAATGATGTACAGCGAGGTGCCCAACCTCGCGTCGTCGTTCGGCTACACGAATGCCTCGTGGACCTTGAAGTGCGACTTGACCTGCGAGTACGTCTGCCGGCTGCTCAACCACATGGACAAGCACGGCTGGCGCCAGTGCATGCCGCGCAATACCGATCCCGCGCTGGCGGCCGAACCATGGCTCGATTTTTCTTCAGGCTACGTGCAGCGCTCGATCGGCAAGTTTCCGAAGCAGGGCTCGCGCGCACCGTGGCGGCTGTACCAGAACTACGCGCGCGACCTGATGAGCCTGCGCTTCGGCAGGGTGGATGACGGGGTGATGATGTTCGAGAAGTCTCGCGGAACCTAGCGGCTTTCGCACAACTACTGCGCCAATCCGGGCCGGTTCGCAATACGTCGTCCGAGGGATGCGGAAGAAAAAAGTGCTTCCTAGAATGGCTCGCACCAAGGACGGAGGCCGACTTGAAGCAACGAACCAGATGGATCATCACGCTGGCTTGCGGAACGAGTGTGCTCAACTCGGCCGCCGCGGTGGCAGTCGCGGATGACGAGGGCGCCCAAAACTCGATTCGTTGGAATCCCACCAAGGGTGGCTCAAGATCAGTTATGCCGCGGAGGTCGCAGCACCGTCGGATGCTTTCAGTGCGATGGCCATCCGTCGCCAGCACCGCCGACCGTTCCTCCCGCGCTTCGCGCCAAGTTCAGGCGTTGCGAAAGCATCACCACAAGACTCAGCCTCAAACGCAAAGCGGAACCCGGAAAGCTCCGGGCCGAAGAGTGGCACTTGCGGAGCGGGCAGAGCGTGATCGAGATTTCGCGGACTGGGGCGGATTCGGCCGCGGCCCTTGAATCGTTTCGGCGCGAGGTCGTCGAGCCATTGATCGAAAAGCACGGAATTCATCCGATCCCGGGAAGCATGACGGTACCGGGCAATCGTTGCCCCACATGAGTACCCGTCTGCAATTCATTCACCTCACCACCGAAGGACTTCAATGATCATCGACACGAATCGAAGGACCAACAGGGCACTTGGTTGTCTCCGAGAAAACGGCGTCAACACAATCATTCGCTACTACGCTCGAACAACCGGGCAGCCCGAGAAACGCCTGACCCGGGCAGAGGCCGAAGCCATCATCGCTGCCGGTGCATCCATTGCCGTCGTCCATCAGGCGGGCGGCGCCAGCGTCGATTCGTTCTCGGCGGCACAGGGAAGACAGGATGCGGCCTATGCCTTCAGATATGCCATCGAGACGATCGGCCAGCCCGCAGGTTCGAGCATCTACTTCGCGGTCGACTTCGATTGCGACGCGCGGCAATTCAAGGACCGTATCGTGCCCCACTTCAGAGGCATTCAGGAAGTGAACGAGAGTGGCACGTTCACCAAGAAATTCAGCATCGGTGCCTATGGCAACGGCCTTGTGCTCGACGGATTGCTGACGGAGCATCTTTGCCAACGCACGTGGCTGTCGCAATCCACGGGCCACCATGAAAGCAAGGCTTTCAAGGCCACCAACAAGTGGACGCTATTCCAGCAACTGCCCAGCATGTTGTGCGGGATCGGCGTGGATATCGACGACGTTCAGGGGAACGCACATGACATCGGCCAATTCGACGACCTGGACACCGTTCGGCCTGCGCTGGCCGTCGGTGGCATTGCGACCAGCGTTGGCAATCGCTTCCGAGTGAATGCGACTTCCGGGCTTCGTCTGCGCGGTGGTCCGGGAACCGACTTCGACGTGCAACGCCTGCTGGCCGTGGGAACCATTGTCGAAGTTCTTTCGCGCGTGGGCGAGTGGGCCATCGTGGACATCAACGGAAACGGCGTGGCGGACGGGGCTGTGCACGCAGCGTTCCTTGAGTCGGTCGATTGAGATGCGGGAGATACCATGAACTACGAACTTCATTACCGCGACGAAGGTGCCGATGTTCGGCGTCTTCAGGAGTTTCTCGTGTCGCTGCAAGGCGCGGAGCTTTCTCCGGACGGGCTCTTCGGTCCCAATACCCGTACAGCGCTTCTCAAGTTCCAGTCGAACCTGGGTCTTGGCCCTACCGGTTTTGTTGATGCCGATACGTTCGACGCCTTGGCGCACAAGGGGCTGGTGCTGCTGGGGCCGATCATCGCGGGCGCGGAGCAGGGGACGCGGTGGCCTCCACGCGCGGAACTTCCGCCACAACCGAGCGCGGCGCTGACGACCCGTCTCTTCGGTGAGTTCGAGTTTCGGCACGCGCCCACGGCAAGGAGCCCGGAAGACATCGAGATCCTTGGAGATTGGGTGAAGGAGAACATCGTCCAGCTCCATGTTCCACAGCTGGACAAAGGGCTCTTCGCGGCAAGCAGTCACTACGTCCGGCGCGAGGTCGGCACCATCCGTTGCCACCGCAAGGCCGCGGCTGCCTTCCTGGCCCTGTTCTCCCGATGGGAAGACGCAGGCTTGATGGACAGGGTATTGACGTGCGCAGGCGCGTTCAACGCGCGGCTGCGCCGGGGACTGTCCGACCCGATCCCGGCGAATCTGTCAAATCATGCGTGGGGTACCGCGATCGACCTGAATGCCACGGAGAACCCGCGCGGACATGTCCCGCCTGGTGTGGGTGCGCGCGGATCGGTTCGCGAACTCGTGCAGATTGCCAACGGGTTGGGCTTCTTCTGGGGCGGCCATTTCAGTGGCACTCCGGATGGCATGCACTTCGAACTGGCGCAACTGCCCTGAGTGTCACCCGGCCGGAGCGGAGGCCGGCGAGAGCAGGGCGTCCAGTTCCACCCACAACGGATCGCATTGCCCCTTCCTGAACGCAGCCGCCCTGAAGGTCGGGTGCTCGCCGTGATAGGTGTCCCACAGCGTGCGATGGCCGTCAGCCACGCAGGCGCGCACGTTGGCCAGCCGGTCGGCGGCCTTCACCACCAGGGCCAGTTCTTCATCGCCCGTTACCTGCGCCAGCGCCGCGTAGGTCTTGGCCTTGCGCTCCTTGCGGTTGGCGCCGGGCGCATCGGTCAGTAGCGCCACGCAGCGGGCGACGAGGTCGCCGAAGCGCGAACGCACGTCGGCCACCGTGGCCTCGGTGTCTTCCACCACGTCGTGCAGGAAGCCGACGACCCGTGCCTGCTCTCCGTACGGCCGCAGCAGGGTGGCGACGGCGTCGAGGTGGTGCACGTACGGATGCACGCCGTATTTCTGGTCGCCGTGCATCTCGACGGCATAGGCGCGGGCGGCTTCGGGTGTCGGCGAGTGGGTGGTGGTCATGCGGCGTCCTTTGGTTTTTCCATTCTGCCCTTGCGGCCGGGCCGGCGCTCTTTACCTCGTTTACGAAGGAAAACACCTATCGGAACGGCATTGCCGGCGTTCTTGTGTATCGATACAGTAAATCGTTCCACCAAAAGACGGGCACACGACCCGACCCCATCCAGGAGACAAGAAAATGACCTCGATTTCACGCCGCCGCTTCGTCCAGTCATCGTCCGCCCTGTCGCTCGCGGCAGCGACGACGGGCGGGTTCTCGCCGTACGCCTTCGCACAGGAAAAGACGGTGGCGCTGCGCCTGTCGTCCTCGCACGTGGCGGACCTCAATTCCTCGCACTTCGCGTGGTCGCAGCTGATGCAGGCCAACCTGAAGAAGGCGGTGGGCGAGCAGATCCGCATCGACTACTTTCCGAACAACCAGCTCGGCAAGGAAAGCGACGTGGTGCAACCCCGAGTTCGACACCAACCGCGCTAAGTGCTTGATTTGTATGGGCCAAGACTCTCGGCTGCCACTACAGCAGGCTCAATTGGGTGTCTTGCTGGGGTTTTTTGATCTTCAGTGCGGCCAGCACATCGGTCTGGCGTTGGACGATGGAAGAGACGCCCGCAATGGGCGCGGCATTGTTGATGCTCACACGGTGGCGCTGAATTCGCCGCAAGTCCGCCAGGGCAGCCTCCGGTGACAAATCGCTGCCACTCATCTTCAGGCGCTGGCGCATCACGCGGTACAGGATCAGGGCCAGCATGCAAATGCTCGCATGCGCCTTGATGCGCTCGGGCAGGCGGTGGAACACCGGCGCAATCTCGATCTCCGACTTCAGCACCCGAAATCCCCGTTCGATGTCTGCCAGTGCCTTGTAGCGCTGCACCACCTCTTTGGGTGTCAAGTCCGCCACGTTGGTCACCAGCAGCAGCTTGCCATCCATCGCCTGGGCGCGGGCCAGAGCTGCCTGGTCGATGTCATACGTGAACAGATCGGCATGCAAATCGACCTTGATGATGCGCTTGAGGTGCGCCTCGCTCACCTCATGGAAGAAGCGTGCCGTCACACCCGCATCAGACAGCTTTCTACCCCGGTGTGCCTTGCCTGCATCTTGCGAATCGAGCTTGCCCACCAGCTGGTCGGCGCGCTGGCGCAATTGGTCAATGCGCGCCTGACGACTGGCAGTCTGCTCGGCCGCCTGCTGCGGGTTATGGGCCGCCACCAGACGAAGACCCTGCCATTGCGCCTCATCGATAGTCTCTTCTGTCGTTTCTTGCTCTGATGCGCGGGCTCGGGCTCGGGCGTTGATCGGCTCCAGTATGTCTGCGAACTCGCCATAGCGCCGCCCCGGCACTGCCAGGATGAACTCCAGCGCTTGATCGGTTGATCCGCTGGCCCCACCCGACAAGCGCAACTCGGACAAGGCCTCTATGTTGTCCAGCGAAAGCAGCCCACGGTCAGCCACCACCACCAGGCGGCGGATGTGCGGGTAACGCGCCATCACCTTCTTCAAGGTCGGCTCCAACGTCGGTGCCTCGGCTGTGTTGCCCGCAAACACCTCGTGATAGATAGGCATGCCGTCGGCTGTTTGCACCACGCCGAGCATGAATTGGCGCACCACCATGCCTTCCTTGGACATCCCATAGCGGCGCACGTCACCCTCTTGCTGGCTCAGTCCTTGGGCGCGGATGGTGGTCAGGTCGTAGAACACCACCGACAGATCCTCATCAATCAGCGGGCGCAAAAGGCCCGCCACGCATTCATCCACCGCGTCCTGGTGGTCCATGAGCGCATCCATGCTGCGCAGCAGTTGCTGGTGGGTGAGTGCCTCTGCATCGATACCCGGCATGCTGACGGTTTGCAGCCAGCGCAGCACCCCGAGCTTGGAGTCGGGGTCGCACAGCCGGTTAAAGACCATCACCCGCAGGGCATGCTCGATGGGGTTGGTAAAGCGTGCGCGGCGAAAGACAGCAGCCAAGCCATCGAAACCCAACTCGTGCCAGAGTTGATCCAGCGCCCAGACATCGCCCAGGGCCAGTGCGGATTCAAAACGCACCTGGGGAACGGATGTCTCACTCAGTGAGCGACCCTTGGCGCGAAGCAGACCGCCCAGCAGTGAGTCGACTTGTCCATCTGTTTCGTCCACCCGCCCGATGGTGGCCAGCGTGCGCTGGCGGGGTTTGCCGTGTTCGTCTCGGAAGGACTCCACCAACTGGGCGTAGGTGTGGCCGCCTGAGCGGGTGAGCTTGATGAACATAGAAGAAGTGTAGCAAAAAAATACGGGCAATTGCCAACACATCAGCAATAAAACATTGCCACTACATAAAAATCAAAACGCCTCAGCTAAGTGCTTGATTCATATGGCACCGGTCCGCGAAAACATCGGAAAACGGCGGTTTGGTGTCGAACTCGGGTGCAACAGGTGAAGGTGGGCTCCATCGACATGATGCTCACCGGCTCGTCGATCTGGGCCACCGTGACGCCGCAGCTCGGCATGCTCGACCTGGGCTACCTGTTCGACAGCTACGACCACGTGGCGCGCGCCATCGACGCGGGCGTGGGCGCCAAGCTCAACGACATGCTCGCCAGGAGCACCGGTTGCCAGATCATCACCTGGGGTGCGCACTACGGCGCGCGCAACGTGTACACCAAGCAGCCAGTCAAGTCGCTGGCGGACATCAGGAACGTCAAGCTGCGGGTGCTGCCCACGCCGGCGTTCATCGAGACTTTCAAGATCATGGGCGCGATCCCCACGCCCATTTCCTTCGGCGAGCTCTACATGGCGGCGCAGACAGGCGTGGTCGACGGCTTCGAGCACGACGCGGGCACGGTGCTGGCCAACAAGCTCAACGAGGTGGTCAAGCACTGCTGGATGACCGAGCACCTGTTCAGCCCGATGGTCTGCGTGGCCGGCAAGCGCGCGATGGACCGCGTGCCCGCCGCGCTGCGCCCGGCCTTCCTCAAGGCCGCGGCCGACTCCACGCTGCAGCAGCGGCAGATCGGCAACGAGCGCAGCCAGCAGGCCATCGACGACCTGAAGAAGACCGGCATCACTTTCACGCCGATGGCGAAGAGCGAGCGCGACCAGGTCCGCAAGGAAATGGAGACGAAGCTCTGGGCCGGCTTTGCCAAACAGTACCCGGAGACCGGGCCGCTGTTCGCGTCCATCAACGCCACGCGGGCCTGAGCGGTCATGTCGAGCATTTCGTTGCCGATGCAACCCGTGCACCCCGTGCAGCCCGCCCTGGGCTTCGACGCCACCCACGCCGCCGGCCGCTGGCTGGCCTGGCTGATGCGCATGACCGAATACGTGGCCGGCGCGGTGCTGGCGGTCGACGTGGTGGTGGTGTTCGTCTCGGTCGTGTTCCGCTATTTCCTGCACGACCCCTTCGACTGGGCGGAGGAGGTGGCGCGCGCGCTGATGGTGATCCAGGTGTTCTTCGGCGCGGCCACGGTGCTGGCGCGCAGCCAGCACGTGGGCGTCGACCTGTTCCGCGGCATGCTGCCGGCGCGCTGGCAGCCGGCGCTGATCCAGTTCGGCAACTGGATCGTGGTCGGCGTGTCGGCCAGCCTCTTCGCCTCTTCGTGCGAGCTGCTGCTGGACTCGTACAACATGACCACCTCCATCGGCCTGCCGCAGTGGATCTACGTGTATCCGGTGGCTATCGGCAGCCTGTTCATGACGCTGTTCGGGCTGGCCAACGCGGTGAACGGGCCGTCGCGCATGGTGTGGTCCACGCTGGGCATCGGCATCGCGCTGACGGCGGCGGTGGTCGCCTGGAACACGCTGATGAGCGCGCACGCCATTGCGCCCTGGGCGCTGCTCGCGGCCGGCTTCTTCGGCGGAATGGCGCTGGGCATGCCGATTGCCTTCGTGCTCGCGCTTTCGTCGCTGGTGTTCTTCATGGCCGACCCGTCGCTGCCGATGCTGGTGTATTCGCAGCAGGTGATGGCGGGCACCGACCACTATGTGCTGCTGGCGATTCCGTTCTTCGTGCTGGCCGGGCTGCTGATGGAGGCCAACGGCATGTCGTCGCGGCTCATCGAGCTGCTGCTGCGCATGTTCGGGCGGCTGCGCGGCGGGCTGGGGCTCATCACCATCACGGCCACCGCGTTCTTCTCGGGCGTATCGGGCTCCAAGCTGGCCGACATCGCTGCGGTGGGCGGCATCATCATGCCGGCGGTGCGCAAGACCAAGCAGGACCCGAACGAGACGGCCGGCCTGCTGGCCTGCACCGCGGTGATGGCCGAGACCATTCCGCCCTGCATCAACATGATCATCATGGGCTTCGTGGCCAACATCTCGATTGCCGGCTTGTTCATGGCGGGGCTGGTGCCGGCCGTGGTGCTGGCGGTGTCGCTGGCGGCGGTGACCATCTACGTGGGCACCAAGATCAACCCCGACGAAGCCTTCGACGTGCGCACGCCCATGTTTCGCCTGCTCGGCGGCGCACTGGTGGCGCTGGTGATGGTGGCGATGATCGGCAAGGGCGTGACCTCGGGCGTCGCCACCTCGACCGAGGTGTCTTCGTTCGCGGTGATCTATGCGCTGGTGGTGGGCTGGCTGGCCTTTCGCGAGCTGACGGTGAAGTCGGTGGCGCGGCTCTTCGTGCGTTCCGCGTCGATGGCGGGCGGCATTCTGTTCATCGTGGCGGCGGCGTCGAGCCTGTCGTTCGCGCTCACGATCCAGCAGATTCCGCAGTACCTGTCGGAGTTCATGATCGGCTTTGCGCATTCGTACGGCAGCACGATGTTCGTGATGCTGTCGGTGCTCATCATGATCGTGTTCGGCGCCATCCTCGAAGGCGCGCCGGCGCTCATCATCTTCGGGCCGCTGCTCACGCCCATCGCCTCGCAGCTGGGGGTGAACCCGCTGCACTTCGGCACGGTGATGGTGATCGCCATGGGCTTCGGCCTGTTCGCGCCGCCGGTCGGGCTGGGCCTGTTCGCCACCTGCGCCATCACCGGCACGCAGGTGAAGGACGTCGCCCGGCCGATGCTCAAATACCTGGCCGTGTTGTTCGTTACCCTCGTGGTGCTGGTGTTGGTGCCGGCCTTCTCCACGTGGCTGCCGATGCGCATGGGGATGTGAGCGAATTCCAGTGAAGCAGAACAGACAAAGACCGGAGACTCCGTGAGCAGAATCAGCGATGTGGCCCAGCGGGCGGGCGTTTCGACCAGCACCGTGTCGAATGTGCTGAACGGGCGCAGCGACCGCATGGCCAAGGAGACGCTCGCACGCGTCGAGGCGGCGATCCGCGAACTCAAGTACCGGCCCAACACCTCGGCGCGGCAGCTCAAGACCGGGTACACGCCGCTCATCGGCCTCCTGGTGCCGTCGATGGCCAACCCGATGTACGGCTTCATCGCCCGCGAGGTCGAGACGCTGGCACAGGAGCGCTACGGCTTTCGCATCATGATCGGCAACACCTACCGCGATGCCGACAAGGAAGCCCACTTCTTCGAAGACCTGATGGCGCACGGCGTGCGCGGGGTCATCATCATCTCGTCGCTGGTCGACGAGCAGCACGTGGAGGCCGCGGCCAGCCGTGGGCTGGTGGTGGTGAGCTACGACCGGCGCGCCACGCCCGACGCATCGGGCGGGGCCTCGGTGATCGACCACGTGACGGTCGACAGCTTCGAGTCGTCGCGCATCGCGACGCAGCACCTGATCGAGCAGGGGCACAGGCGGCTGGCCTTCGTCACGCCGTCGGGCCGCACCATGAGCCGCAGCGAAAAGATCGCCGGCTTCCTGGCCGCTGCGCGGGGCGCGGGCCTGGAGGGCAGCGCGCAGGTCGTCGAAGGACTGCCGGTCGACGAGTACGGCGATTCGATGATGAGCGAACTGGGCCGCATGCAGGCCGGCCAGCTGGCTGCGTCCGCCATGCGACCGACCGGCGTGATCGGCGTGAACGACCTCCTGGCCTTCGGCCTGATGGCCGGTTTCCGCGATGCGGGGCTGTCGGTGCCGCAGGACGTGTCGGTGGTCGGCATCGACAACGTGTTCCTTTCCACGCTCATGCACCCGGCCATGACCTCGGTGCGCGTGCCGGTGCCCGAGATGGCGCAGGTGATGGTCGAGCGGGTGATGAGCCGGCTGTCGGACCCGTCGATGCCGACCCAGGAATTCATCTTCGCGCCGACGCTGGTGGCGCGCGATTCGGTGGCGCCGCCGCGCGGCTGATTTCTCTTCTGATCAAAGCTCTTTTCTCTTCTTCATGACCACGGTTTTCGTCAGCCATCCGCAGAGCAAACTTGCCCACTATTTCGGCGACCGCGCGGCCGCGGCCCTGCGGGCCATCGCGCAGGTGCGCTTCAACCCCACCGACACCGACCTGTCGTCCGCCCGGCTCGCGGAGCTGGCGCAAGACTGCGACGCCATCATTTCCTACCGCCAGACGGCGGGCGACGAGGCGCTGTTCGCGGCGCTGCCGCAACTCAAGGCCTTCGTGCGCTGCGCCATCGACATCCGCAACATCGACGTGGCCTCGGCCAGCCGGCACGGCGTGCTGGTGACGCAGGCGAGCGCGGGGTTCATCCCTTCGGTGTCGGAGTGGATCGTGGGCGTGATGATCGACCTGGGCCGCCACATCAGCGCGTCGAGCGCGCTGTACCACGCGGGGCAGGCCGCGCCGCCGGTGATGGGGCGCGAGCTGCGCGGCAGCACGCTGGGCGTGATCGGCTACGGTCAGATCGGCCGCTACCTGTGCGACGTGGCACTGGCGCTGGGCATGCGCATCGTGGTGCACGATCCGCACACGGCCACGGAGCGCGCGGAGTTCGTGCAGGTGGGCTTCGATGACTTGCTCGCGCAATCGGACTTCGTCGTCTGCCTGGCCGCGGCCACCGAGGCGACCGAGAACCTGATGAATGCCGCGGCCTTCGCGCGGATGCGGCCCGGTGCGTTTTTCATCAACGCGTCGCGCGGCAACCTCGTCGATGAAGACGCGCTGCTTGCGGCGCTCGATGCCGGCACCATCGCCGGCTGCGCGCTCGACGTGGGCCGTGCGCCCGACCAGATGCCGTCGCCGCGCGTGGCGGCGCATCCGCGCGTGATCGCGACGCCGCACATCGGCGGGCTCACGCCGCCGGCGGTGGAGCACCAGGCGATGGAAACCGTGTCGCAACTGGCCGAGATCTTCCAGGGCAGGGCGCCCAAGGGAGCGGTGAACGCGGCCGAAGCCTACCGCTGGCAGCGGGCCTTCGTCGCCGAGGCCTGAATCGTCCCGTTCGATAAGACCACACCAAGAGAACACTCCATGGAACCCACCCGGAACACCCGCTATGCGGGCGCCTGCGACTGCCATGTCCACATATACGAAGACCGCTTTCCGCTGATCCCCAACGTCGCGTGGGTGCCGCCGCATTCGCCTGTGTCGGCATATCGCGAACAGGTGCAGCAGCCGCTGGGCATCGACCGCGCGGTGGTGGTGCAACCGACCGGCTACGGTTTCGACAACAGCTGCACCCTCGACGCGCTGGCGCAGTTCGGCAATGCGGCGCGCGGCATCGCGTTGGTCGCGCCCGACGTGGCCGACGCGGAGATCGAGCGCCTGCACGCGGGCGGCATGCGCGGCGTGCGCTACATGATGATCGGCGGCGTGCTGGGTTGGGCGTCGCTCGAGCCGATGGCCGCGCGGCTCGCCAACGTCGACTGGATGGTGAACCTGCAGCTCGACGGCCGCACCATGCCCGAGCATGAAGCGGTGCTCAAGCGCCTGCCGTGCCGGCTGGTGCTCGACCACAACGGCAAGTTCCTGGAGCCGGTGGCGCCGAGCCATCCGTCGTTCCAGTCGCTGCTGCGCGTGCTCGATTCGGGGCGCGTGTGGATCAAGCTCTCGGCACCCTACGAAACCTCGAAGACCGGCGCACCCGGCTACGACGACGTGAGCCTTCTGGCGCGCACGCTGGCCGAGCAGTTTCCGGAGCGCTGCCTCTGGGCCAGCAACTGGCCGCATCCCGGGCGCGACCCGAGGCCCGAAAGCGCGCCGCTGTACGACCTGCTGTTTTCGTGGGCGACCAGCGAGGATGCGCGGCGTCGCATCCTCGTGGACAACCCTGCGGCGCTTTACGGCTTCTAGGCGCTGGAGCGACCGACCAGCAGTCGCAGCCGGGGGAAGGGTAGCCATTGCGCTTCCTATCCCGGCAGGCGAAACGCCTACCCTTTGCGCCACCCCACGAAGGCTACTTGCCGCGGCCCAGCAGATGCCGGCCCAACGCCTCGAAGGCCGGCAGCGTGACCGGGTCGTTGGCCGAATTGCTTGCCACCGGGTGCGAGGCGAAGCGCGCGATGACCATCTGCGCCTTCGGATCGACATAGATGCGCTGGCCGTGCACGCCGCGCGCCATGAAGGCGCCGTGGTCGTTGTGCGTGACCCACCACATGTCGCGGTAGCTCCAGCCCTTGAGCAACGGGTAGTCGGCCTTGGCGAACGCGGCCTTGTCGCCGCCGTTGCGGATGTCGTCGACGGCTGCCTTGGGCACGATCTGCTGGCCGTTGAAGCGGCCGTCGTTGCGCAGCATTTCGCCGAAGCGCGCCAGGTCTCGCAGGCCGGTGTTGAGGCCGCCGCCGGCAAACGGCGTGCCGATGGAGTCGACGCTGAAGTAGGCGTCCTGTTCTGCGCCGATGCGCCGCCAGATGCGTTCCGACAGCAGCTGCGCCACGTTGCGCCCCGCGGCGCGCGCGATGACCCAGCCCAGCACGTCGGAGTTGACGGTCTTGTAGCCGAAGGCTTCGCCGTGCCGGCCTTCGGGTTGCACGGTCTGCAGGAACTCGTAGTAGCTGCGCGGGCCGGTGTAGTCCTTGGGCTTCGGCAGCGGGTTGCCGGCCTGCGCATGGGCCCAGACCTCGGCGTTGGGGTCGGCGTAGTCCTCGCTGAATTTCAGGCCGGTGGTCATGTCGAGCACCTGGCGCACGGTGGCGTTGCCGAAGGCCGATCTGGAAAGTTCGGGCACGTAGTCGGCCACCTGCTTGCCCGCATCGAGCGTGCCCTCGGCCACGAGCATGGCGCCGAGCGTACCCACCACCGATTTGGTGACCGACATGGCGCCATGCTGCCCGTCGTCCTTCAGCACGCCGAAGTAGCGCTCGTAGACCACGCGGCCGCGATGCAGCACCACGATGCCGTCGGTGTAGGTGGCGGCCAGCGATTGTTCCCAGCTCATCGGTGCCGTTGCGCCGAGCGGCGTGAAGGTCAGCGCGTCGATGTCGCTGCGCAGCGCATAGGCCAGCTTGCCGGGCGCGCCCAGTCCGCGCGAGACGTTCATGGTCGGCATCAGCTGGCGGAAGTTCGACACGCTCCAGCGCATGGCCGGAAACTGGAAGTAGCTGCCGTCCTCGAAGCGCAGCGTGCGGTCGGCGGGCGGCGGGGAGCCGGTCATCCAGCCGAGCCTGGCGGGGTCGCTCGCGGCGGCATCGGGGAACGACGTTGTGTCGGCCGCATGGGCCTGCTGCAGCGTGGCGATGACGCACGCGAGCATCGCGGCGCGGCGTTTGAAGCGGCGGGAGGTCGGAGCGGTCATGACCCATTGTGGACCGCCTCGCTGCATGCGAACTTCCCTCTGACAGGCGCAGGCCCGGTTGACAAAGGGCGCGCGGCGCTTCGATACTGAACTCTCTGGTTCATCATCGAAGCAAAGGAGCCTCCTGTGCAAAAGATCGTTCCCTGCCTATGGTTCGACCGCAACGGCGAAGACGCGCTGAAGTTCTACACGGCCATTTTTCCGAACTCGCGCGTGACCGACAAACTGCTCTGGGGCGACACCAACCCAGAGCTGAAAGGATCGCTGCTCACCGCGACCTTCGAACTCGAAGGTCAGGAGTTCATGTTGATCAACGGCGGCCCGCAGTACAAGTTCACGCCGGCCATTTCGATGTACCTGAAGTGCAAGACGCAGGCCGAGGTCGACAACTACTGGAACAAGCTGCTCGAAGGCGGCGGCGAGCCGGTGCAGTGCGGCTGGATCACCGACCGCTACGGCGTGTCGTGGCAGATCGTGCCCGACGGCCTGATCCAGATGTTCCAGGACAAGGACCCGGCCAAGGCCGCGCGTGCGATGCAGGCGATGATGAAGATGGTCAAGCTCGACATCGCCGAAGTGCGCAAGGCCTACGACGGGGCGTGACAATCCGCCGCCGCCGTGGCCCTGACGTGGGCTACACCAGCCGGTGGATCGCCTTCTTGCGCCACACCAGCTGGTAGTACGCGGTCTGCAGCAGCAGCATCGCGCCGAATGTCACCGGGTAGGCGATCCAGATGCCGTCCAGCCCGAGGCGATGGCTCATGGCATACGCCACCGGCACTTCCACGCCCAGGATGCAGACGATGGAGATCAGCGTCGGCACCAGCACCGAGCCGCTGGCCCGCATGATCCCCGACAGCGCCGAAGCCATGCCGAAGATCACCAGGCTCCACAGCATGATGTGCAGCAGCGTCTGTGCGATCTCGAGCACCGGCTCGCTCGTGATGAAGAACGCCATGAGATGGCGCGAGAACAGGTAGCCCAGCACCACCAGGCCGCCGGTCAGCACCACGTTCATGAGCAGCGCGGTCTTGGCGATGGCGCCCAGCCGGTTGGCTCGGCCGGCGCCGATGGCCTGCGCGCCGAGGATCGACGCGGTGATGGCGATCGAGATGGCCGGGAACTGCACGTACGCCACCACCTGGTTCACCGCGCCGTACGCGGCCGTGGCGCTGGAGCCGTAGCTGTTGACCATCGACAGCAGCACCACTTCGGCCAGCGCGACCACGATCATCTGCACGCCCGTGGGCACGCCGATCTTGAGCACCGCCTTGAGCAGTTGCGGCTGGATGCGCAGGTTGCGCATGAACTCCGCGTCGGGCGCGAGCGGGCTCTTGCGCTGGCGCAGCCGGAAGCCCAGCCAGATGGTCGCCACCGTGAACGACAGCACCGAGGCCCAGGCGCCGCTCGCCACGCCCAGCTGCGGCAGGCCGCCCCAGCCGCGGATGAGCGCGGGCGTGACCACCAGCCCGATCAGCGTGGAGATCATCAGCGTGAGCAGCGGCGTGACGGTGTCGCCCACGCCGCGCAGCATGGCGGTGGCCAGCAGGAACACGAAGAGACCCGGCATCGCGATCAGCATGATGCGGGCGTAGCGCGTGGAGTCGGCCAGCACATCGGGCGGCGTGCCGAGCGAAGCCAGCATCGGCGTGGTGAACGCGCCGCCGAACACCGCGATGACGAGGCCCGTGAGCACGCCCACGGTGAGCGTGGTGCCTGCCACGGCCTTGGCCTTGGCGGCATCGCGCGCGCCCCAGGCCTGGCCTATGAGCACCGAGGCGCCGGCACCCAGGCCGATGATGAAGGCGATGAAGAAGAACATCACCGGAAAGAAGCTCGACACCGCCGCCAGCGCGCCCACGCCCAGCATCTGCCCGACGTAGATGTTGTTGAGCGTGCCTGAGAGCGATTGCAGGATGTTGCTGAGCAGCATCGGCGCAAGGAACAGGAGGAAGACCTTCCACAGCGGACGCGCGGCGCCGACGGGCGCGACAGGCACGCCCTTCATGCCGCTGGGGCCCGTGGTGCCGGGTGCTTCAGGGGGTGCTCTCATGCATGGCTCCAGCCGGGGGCGGACAGTTCTTGGAGATGGGCGCGCAGGTCGGCGGGCCAGGGTTCGATCAGGTTGCCGAAGCGTTGCTCTTCGCCGGCGAACAGCGCGCGCGTGGCTTCCTCGAAGCCGGGCAGGTTGCCCGCGATGGCGGTCATGACGCGGTAGGTGGTTTCGCGCGCGGCGCGCACCACGTCGCGGTCGGCGTGCACGCGGCGGGCTTCGTCGACCAGCTTGCGCAGCGCGACCGAGGCGCCGCCGGGCTGGCGGCCGAGCCAGTCCCAGTGGCGCGGCAGCAGCGTGACTTCACGCGCGACCACGCCGAGCTTGGGGCGTCCGACGCCGCGCGGCGTTTCGTCGCGGTGCTCGGCCTCGGGGTCGGGCAGCTCGCGCAGGTCGAGGTCGAGCTGCGCACCGGTCTGGTCGTCGAACACGAGATAGGGGCCCGGGTCGTCGCGGCGGCGGAGCTGCTCGAGCACTTCGGCTCGGGTGCCGCGTGCGATGCGCCGGAAATCGAAGAACACCGTGAGGGTGGTGGGAGGGGTGTCTGGTGACATGCGGATGTTGTGTTTCCTGATTCCTGTCGAAAGAGGAAGGCCGGGAGAAACGAGGTGCGTAATCTACCCGCTGCGGCGCCCGCGCGTGCGTCGCGCTGTCGCTCACAGGGCTCGCAACAATTCGTGGGCGTCGGCAAGCTGCCGCTGATCGACGCAGCGAACGGCTTCCTTGCAATGCGCTTCGACGGTCGTGACCGCGTCGCGCACCAGTTGCCGCCCGCCGGACCGAAGCGCGGCATGGCGGCGGGTGTCGTTGCCCGAGCCTTCCACGCGCTCGGCCAGGCCGGTTTTTTCGAGCAGCACCATCTTGCGGATCAGCGCCGACATCGAAAGCCCCAGCGTGCGCGCCAGCTCGACCATCGGCATGCGGCCTTGCTCCGCGCGCAGCAACATGTAAAGGAGGGTGAAGTCTGCGAAATTCAAGCCGTGGAAAGCACCGAGATCGTCGTCGAGCTTGAGCGTCAGGCTGGCATGAGCGCGGCCCAGGTCCAGGCAGAAGGCGAGGGCGTCGGTGCTCATGGCTTGTTGTAGCCCTTCTCGCCGAAGCACTGCAGTTCTTCCTGCCAGAGCGCGAGCAGCTTTTCGAGTTCGTCCTTGCGGTCGAAGGCCGGGTCGTCCTTGCGCTCCTTGACGCGGTCGATCACCTCGAAGCTGAAATGCGCGGCGCCAAGCGCGGCCCAGTCCTGTCCCAGGGGCTTGCAGCGATGGGAGCCCATGTCGAGTTCGAAGCGTGCGCGGTTCATGGCGCCTTCGACGTCGAGGCTGCCGCCCACATAGACGCGGCCGTTCACCGTGTTGCGCACGACGAAGACGCCGGCCGGGCGCACGGATTCCTTGTATTGGCGGCTCAGGGCGCGCCTGTTTTCGGCTGACAGGTTCATGCGCCAAATATTACCCGGATTAAATTAAATCAGCAATACACCCGGGTAAAATTAACGATTCAGCCTTCCTTGAATCGCCGCCATCCCCGCGCGATGCGTCCCTTGAGCGCGCGAACCATGCGCCACGGCCTGCTCTGCCGCACGATGGTGAGCACCCGGTCCTTCCAGGCTTTCCAGCGTGGATACCAGCGCGCGAACCACGGGATGCGCATGAGCGGCCGTTCGACCAGCTGGAAGATCCGCGCCACGATGGCCGTGCCGACCAGCTTGGCCAGCACCAATACCGTCAGTGCGGTGGCGGCATGGCCGCGGCTGAAAAGGAAGAGCGCCAGCACCTTCACCGGCAGCAGCAACATCACCGGCACGAAGAAGGCCAGCAGCGCGCCCCAGGGCGGCAGTTGGCGCAGGTGGTTTTCGAGGCGGGCCCAGAAGGGAAGGCGCGCGAGACGCGCCATGAGCGCGGCCAGCGGCTCCCAACCCCACTCCTCGAAAAGCAGCACCGGAACGAGGAGCGCGATGCCAAGAGCGCGGACGAAAGCACGAAGGACGCGCAAGACGCGCGCGAAAGGTGTCATCCGCGAAGGTTAAGGCAAGGCGCGGCTTTCGCGGCGCCCGCCGCCGGCCCTACTTGCGGACCGGCAGGAAGAACAGGTACTCGCCGCGGCCCAGTTCCGGCGTCACTTCATAACCTGGGCACACGTCGCCTTCGCACTGGATGATGACGACGCGCGGCCAGATGGTCGCCGCCGTCGGGTAGCCGGGCATGTATTGCGGCACATGCCAGACACCCAGATCGCCGACCGGCTCGGCGTTGTCGGTGCCGGTCGCGTTCTGCAAGCCGCTGCCCATGTTCATGCGCTGGATGCGCAGCATGTCCACGGGCGGCGGTGCCGCCGCCGCGGCCGTTGCCAGGCAACACGCCGCGGTCCAGAGAAATACGGTCCTGGTCATCATGGACTCCGCGCGCTCACTGCGGGTAGGTCGTCGATTGCGGCGCGGTGGCGATGTCGCCGACCGGTTCCGCCGACAGCAGGCGCTGTGCGCGCAGGGCTTCGGCCACGTCGTTGGCGTCCATGGTCATCACCGTGGCGCTGGCGACCGGCATGGCGATCGCGGCCGGCGGTTCGGCTGCGGCGACCGGTTGTTCCACCGGGGGCGCTGCTGGCGGCACGACGGCTTGCGCGACCGGCTGCACGACGGGCTCCGAGACCGCGACGGGCGGGGGCTGCACCACCGCGACAGGCGCCGGCGGCGGGGCGGGCACGGGTACCGGCGGGGCCATCGCCACGGGCGCGACTGGAACTGGCGCGGCGGCGACAGGAGCGGCGGGCGCAGCCGGCCGGGTCGACGAAATCAGGGGCGCACCGGCCGACGAGGCCTGCGGGCCGTAGGCGCTCACGCGTTCGTCCGCGGTCATCGATTGCGGGCACTTGGTGCCGGTCATCTCCAGGGCCGCCTGGGCCGCCGGGTCCATGCAGTCCATGGCCAGCGACGCTGCCTTCATGCCCTTGTTCCAGAGCTCGCGGCTCATCTTCAGGCGCTTGCAGTGCTCGTCCGTCCAGGTGGTGCCGAAACTGAGGCCGACACCGGGGCCGTTGGCGCTGGCGCTCGTGCTGCCCATGCAGGTGTCGTTGCTGGTGGTCAGGTTGGGCCCGTTGACCGACGGCACGTTCTTGATCGTGTAGCTGCCCCCGTACTCGACGCCTGTCGTGCCGCTGTTGCTGATGTTCTGGGTGCTCGTCACGCTCGATGTGGTGTTCGAGGGGCTCGCGAACGTCACGGCCTGGTTGTTGCCCTGCGCCGACGTGGTGGCCGAACTACTCGACCCGTTGTTCGCGCCGCCTGTCGTCTGAGCCATTGCCGCCGCGGATACGGTCAGCAATGCGAGGAAAAACAATTTTTTCATTTTCTCAACTCCTTTGAAGGCCGGGGGAGGGGCCGGGGCCCCTCCCCATTTCCGAGTCCAACAACCGCTACTTGAAGTTCAGTTCAGGGTGCCGATGCGGTTGCGCCGGCGCTGGCCACGCCGCCGGTGCCGCCACCGTTGGTGAAGCCGCCGGCATTGCCGAAGTGGAAGTTCGTCACGCCCATGGAGCCGCCGGTCGAGCCCGCCGTTGCCGACGTGGTGGTGCCGTTGATGAAGCCGTTGACGGCACCCGACGAAGCGCTGTAGCCCGAGGTCGTGCCCGAAGTGCGGGTCACCACGGCCAGGCCGCCGCCAGGGCCGGCAGCCGTAGCGGCCGTGTTGTTGGTGGTGGAGCTGGCGCTACCGCCCGCACTGCCGCTGATAGGGTTCGAGCCGCCGGCGCTGTAATTGGCGTTGGAGGCAGCGCTGGAATTGGCCGAAGCGTTGGCACCGCCCACTGCGAGGCCGTTGCCCGTCGTTGCGGCCACGCTGGTCACCGAGCCTTGCGTGGTTGCCGTGCCGCCTGCCGTCGCGCCGCCAAGGCGAATGCCAGGGAAGCTGACCGCGCCGCCTGCTGCGTTGGCGCTGGCCGACGAGCTGGAATTGGCCGCGTTGTAGCTCAATGCGCTGCCGGTGCCGGAGCTTGCTGCCACCGATCCCGCGGCACTGGAAGAGCCGGTCGAGGTGCTGGTGGCGGCAAGAGCCGTCGTGCTGGTGGCCGAAGCGACGCTTCCAACCAGAATCACTGCGATCGCGATGAGAGTCTTCTTCATGATGCTTCCTCGAAAGTGTGTGAAACAAACCCGATCGCCGGACCATCCGGCCATCAGCTAACGGTCAGTGAACGCGGAATGAAATGTTTCCGTGGCGACCGGGATGCAGTTTCAGCGTCGAGAAGGGGAAGAAAAATGCCTCAGGTTGGGTAATGCGAGGCTATGGCGAAAGGCGTGGATGAGGCGGTCTCGGGCAGGCATATGAAACCAGTTCTCCATGCGGCGGCCCTCTCAAAAACTACAACTTTCGTTGGACACCAAACTCGATTCGCAACAGAATGCAACCAAAGTAAACAAAAAAACTTAAACCTGAATTTTGAGTAGAAATGGATTAACTTTTAGTCACGAACACGGTCGTCCATTTGTCACAAAGGGGTTGGAATGGAAAGCGAACTCGACATTTCATTGACAGACATCGGAACTGGGGCTAGGAAATATTCCAACCCCGGACAGTTCGGCGGGCTGCTCGCACCGGCCGCCGACACACTCCCATGGCCTGACTTTCTGACTGGTCAAGAGACCAAGCCGGTGCGGGTTCTTCTGGTCGACGACGACCCCTTCGTGAGACGCGTGATCGGGGGTGCGGACGAAAACTTGGACTACCAAGAGGTAGTTCATGTATTCCTACGAAGACCGAATCCGAGCCGTTGAGCTCTATATCAAGCTGGGCAAGCGCGTCAGACCGACCATCCGTCAGTTGGGCTATCCCACCAAGAATGCATTGAAAGGCTGGTACGCTGAGTATCAAGAGCGGCTCGACTTGCCGGTGGGGTACGCAGGTCGAGAACCCAAGTTCTCTCAGGCGCAGAAGGCTGCGGCCATCGAGCACTACCTCACCCACGATCGCTGTATTGCTGCCACGATGAGGGCCCTGGGCTATCCAGGCAGGGGAACCCTGACCAAGTGGCTTCGTGAAGCCCTTCCTGAGGCCAGGAAGGCTGTCGTTGGCAGCGTAGGCCAACGAAGGTATCCCGTGTCCTTGAAGCAGGCCGGAGTCATGGAGCTTTGCACCCGGCAGGAAAGTGCACAGTCTGTTGCCGACAAGCTGGGCGTGTGCCGGCCAACGTTGTACAACTGGAAGAACCAGCTTCTGGGACGTGAGGCACCCGCATCCATGAAACACACCGATCAATCACCGCAGGCGCGAGAGCGAGAAGAGCTCGAACGCCAGGTTGAGATACTGCGCCGCGAAGTCAGGCAGCTGCGCCTTGAGCAGGACCTCTTAAACAAGGCCAATGAACTGTTAAAAAAAGGCCTGGGCGTCGATCTGCAGCTCCTGTCCAACCGGGAGAAGACACTGCTGATTGACGCCCTCAAGGAGCACTATGGCCTGCCAGAGCTTCTTGCACAGTTGGGTCTTGCGCGCAGCTCCTACTTCTACCATCGGGCGCGTGCAGCAGCGGGAGACAAGTACCTCTCCGCGCGTCGTGCGATCACCGAGATCTTTGAGTCGAATCATCGCTGCTACGGCTACCGCAGGCTGCAAGCCTCGCTGACCAGGCAGCAAGGCCCGATCTCCGAGAAGGTGGTGCAGCGCCTGATGAAGCAGGAGAGCCTGGTTGTAGCTAGGCCCAAGAGGCGGCGGTATGCGTCTTACCTGGGCGAGATCAGCCCGGCACCAGAGAACATCATCAACCGAGACTTCCAGGCTGCAGCGCCCAACGAGAAATGGCTGACCGACATCACGGAGTTCCAGATCCCTGCGGGCAAGGTCTACCTGTCGCCGATCATCGATTGCTTCGACGGGATGGTGGTGAGCTGGACCATTGGCACGAGCCCGGACGCTGAACTGGTCAACACCATGCTGGATGCTGCGATAGAGACTGTGACGGAGACCAGCGACCGACCAGTGGTCCACTCAGACCGCGGAGGGCACTACCGCTGGCCAGGCTGGCTATCGAGAATGAGCGAAGCGAACCTTACCCGTTCGATGTCCCGCAAGGCCTGCTCGCCTGACAACGCAGCCTGCGAGGGATTCTTCGGGCGGCTGAAGAATGAGCTGTTCTATCCTCGGGACTGGAAGGGCACGACCATCGAGCAGTTCATTGGGGTGGTCGATGACTACATCCGCTGGTACAACGAGAAGCGGATCAAGATCTCCCTTGGCTCCCTCAGCCCCATCGAATACCGGGTGAGCCTTGGACTTGCGGCATAAAACCAGTCCAAGTTTTTATCCGCACCCCCATCGCGCAGGAATTGCTGAGCGATCTGCGCATCCAGCTCGAAGGCCAGGCCGGCACTTTGCGCGAAGGACGGCGGCTGCTGATGCAGCATGAGTTCGACGTGCTGATGGTGGACATCCGCCTCGGAGACGGCAGCGGATTCGAGCTGATCGAAGAGGCCAAGAAACACCGCAGCGCGGCAGAGATCATCGTCATCTCGGCGCTCGAGGACGAACCCCAGGTGCTGCATGCCTTCGAGCTCGGCGCCTCGGGTTATCTGGTCAAGAACGCGTGGTTCCAGAGCTATGCGCAGGCCGTGCTTCAGGTGGTCAACGGGGGGGCCGCCATCACCCCCCGGCTGGCCCGCCGGCTGCTCGTGCACCTCGATCACAAGCGCTCGAATGTGAACCCGGTGCGTCCGCCGGACAGCAAAGCGACGTTATCGGTCAGGGAGCGCGAAGTGTTGCGACTTGTAGCGACGGGGTATGTCACCGAAGAGATCGCGCTGCAGCTCACCATCAGTGCCCAGACGGTTAACGCGCACGTCAAGAACATCTACCGCAAGCTGCACGCCCACACCCGGGCCCAGGCGGTGAGTTTCGCGTCCCACCGGGGCCTGCTTTAAGGGCATGCGATGCTCACGCCGGAGGTCTTTCACCTACCGCACTTCCTGGAAGACCAGTACGTGTGGTTGTCGATGGCCTCGTGGTGCGTGCTGCTGAGCTGGCTGTGGAAGCGCATTCCCCGTCGGCGGGTGCTGATGTGGGCCGCGCTGGCCGCCGCGATGCACCTCACGCCGGTGACGGCGCAGGTGATCCGGGCCAGCTCGGCCATCACCGTCATGGCGCACGACATGCCGGTCACCTTCTGGGCGCTGCAGGCGCTCAACGTGGTGGTGCTGTGCATGATCGTGAGCATCTGGTACTTCTCCCAGCGGCGCGTGGCGCGCGGGCGCCTGGTGCAGGCCGTGCTGGCCGAGCGCCGGCGCATCGCCAACGACCTGCACGACGGCGTGGGCTCCCGGCTGGTGGCGCTGCTCGCCAGCCAGGACCCGAAGACCGCCGCCGCGCCCGACAGCCTGTCGATGGCCCTGCAGGCCTGCCTGCTCGAACTGCAGATGACGGTGGACGACCTGGACGACCAGACCAGCGCCACCGCCGTCGAGCGGCTGGCCCACCTGCGCTACCGGCTCAGGCCCGCGTTCGACCGCCTGGGCGTCACGCTGGCATGGGACATCTCCGATGCGGCGCATGACCAGCCGCTGCCGCCTGAAACCACCATGCAGATCTGCCGGGTGGCGCAGGAGGCGCTTTCGAACGCACTGCGCCACTCGCGCGCGACCCGCGTCGAGCTGCATTTCGGCCTGCAAAGCAGCCCGAGACGCCTGATGCTCGAGGTGCGCGACAACGGGCGCGGTATCGGCATCGGCGCCGCTGCCGGCCAGCCGCCCGAGCGGCTCGGCAAGGGCCTGCGCAGCATGCGCGCCCGCGCCGAGGCCATCGGGGGCGAACTGGTCGTGGCGGATGTCGCGCCGCAAGGCCTGTGCGTGCGCCTGCTGGTGCCTTGCGAGCCCGGCAAGGAAGCCTCGCAGACCGGCGGCCGGCCCGAGGCCGAAAGCATGCTGTAACACGCCCGCCGCGCCAGGCGGCCGGGCGCCGTTCGCGCCTATGGCAAACTCCCGCGCTTTGCCAGGGACGCGCTCAAGACATGCAGAAAATCATTCGCCAGCTCGCCGCCGAAATCAAGGTCGGCGAGAACCAGGTGAAGGCCGCCGTCGAACTGCTCGACGGAGGCGCCACGGTTCCGTTCATTGCCCGCTATCGCAAGGAGGCCACCGACGGCCTCGACGACACGCAGCTGCGGGAACTGGAAGCCCGCCTTTCCTACCTGCGCGAACTCGAAGACCGCCGCGTGGCGGTCCTCAAGGCGATCGACGAGCAGGGCAAGCTGACCCCCGAGCTGCGCGCCGCGATCGAATTCGCGCCGACCAAGCAGGAGCTGGAAGACATCTACCTGCCGTTCAAGCAGAAGCGCCGCACCAAGGGCCAGATCGCCCGTGAATTCGGCATCGAGCCGCTGGCCGACAAGCTCTTGGCCGACCCCACGCTCGACCCCGCCGTGGAAGCCAAGGCCTTCCTGCAGCCCGCCACCACGCTGGACGACGGCAAGCCGGGCCCCGATTTCTCCACCGTGCCGCTCGTACTCGACGGCGTGCGCGACATTCTTTCCGAGCGCTGGGCCGAAGACGCCGCGCTGGTGCAGAGCCTTCGCGTCTGGCTCTGGAACGAAGGCCTGCTCAAGTCGAGCCTGATGTCCGGCAAGGACGAAAACAACGCCGACGTCGCCAAGTTCCGCGACTACTTCGAATACGACGAGCCCATCGGCCGCGTGCCGTCGCACCGCGCGCTGGCCGTGTTCCGCGGCCGCGCGCTCGACATCCTCGACGCCAAGCTGGTGCTGCCCGTGGAGCCCGAGCCCGGCAAGCCGAGCGTCGCCGAAGGCCGCATCGCGCTGCACCTGGGCTGGAGCCACGCCGGCCGCCCGGCGGACGACCTGCTGCGCAAGTGCGTGGCCTGGACCTGGCGCGTCAAGCTGGCGCTGTCGACCGAGCGCGACCTGTTCACCCGCCTGCGTGAAGATGCAGAGAAGGTCGCCATCAAGGTGTTTGCCGACAACCTGCGCGACCTGCTGCTGGCGGCGCCCGCCGGCCCGCGTGTGGTGATGGGGCTGGACCCCGGCATCCGCACCGGCGTGAAGGTGGCCGTGGTCGACTCCACCGGCAAGCTGGTCGAGACCGCCACCGTGTTCCCGCACGAGCCGCGCAAGGACTGGGAAGGCTCGCTGCACACGCTGGGCAAGCTTTGCGCCAAGCACGGCGTGAACCTGATCGCCATCGGCAACGGCACCGCCAGCCGCGAGACCGACAAGTTGGCGGCCGACCTCATCAAATTGCTGGCCAAGATGGCCGCGCAAGCGGGCGCGCCGGAAATCCAGGTCGACAAGGTGGTGGTCAGCGAAGCCGGCGCCTCCGTGTATTCGGCCAGCGAGTTCGCCTCGCAGGAAATGCCCGACGTGGACGTGAGCCTGCGCGGCGCCGCCTCCATTGCGCGCCGCCTGCAAGACCCCCTGGCCGAGCTGGTGAAGATCGACCCGAAGAGCATCGGCGTGGGTCAATACCAGCACGACGTGAACCAGAGCGAACTTGCCCGCACCCTGCAGGCCGTGGTGGAAGACTGCGTGAACTCGGTGGGCGTGGACCTGAACACCGCGAGCGTGCCGCTGCTCAGCCGCGTCTCGGGCCTGTCGGCCAGCGTGGCCAAGGCGGTGGTGCGCTGGCGCGAGTCGAACGGCGCGTTCGCCACCCGCAAGCAGCTGCTCGACGTGACCGGCTTCGGCCCCAAGGCCTTCGAGCAGAGCGCGGGTTTCCTGCGCATCCGCGGCGGCACCGATCCGCTGGACGTGACCGGCGTGCACCCTGAAACCTATCCGCTGGTCGAACAGATCATCGTGAAGACCGGCAAACCCATCGCCGAGCTGATGGGACGCGCCGAGATGCTCAAGACGCTGAAGCCCGAGCTGTTCGCCAACGAGAAGTTCGGCGTCATCACCGTCAAGGACATCCTGGGCGAACTCGAGAAGCCCGGCCGCGACCCGCGCCCAGACTTCAAGGTGGCGCGCTTCAACGACGGCGTGGACGACATCGCCGACCTCAAGGAAGGGATGATCCTGGAAGGCACCGTGAGCAACGTGGCCCAGTTCGGCGCCTTCGTCGACCTCGGCGTGCACCAGGACGGCCTGGTCCACGTGAGCCAGCTGAGCCACAAGTTCGTGAACGACGCGCGCGAAGTCGTCAAGACCGGCGACATCGTCAAGGTCAAGGTGATGGAAGTGGACGTGGCGCGCAAGCGCATCGGCCTGTCGATGAAGCTCGACGCGGCGCCCGCGCGCCGCGACGGTCCGCGCGACAACCGCTTCGAAGGCGCGGGCCGCGGCCAGCAGCAACAAGGCCGCCGCGACAACTCGCCGCAACCGGCCGGGCAGATGGCCAGCGCGTTCGCCAAGCTGCAGGGGCTGCGCAAGTAGGTAGTGGCTGGAAGGCGTTCACCCGTTAAACTAGTCATCTAACTAGTCTGATGGGTGATTGCCATGAAAACCTGGCCGGTACAGGACGCCAAGGCGCGTTTCAGCGAGTTTCTCGAGGCTTCTCTGGTCGAAGGACCGCAGATGGTGACCAAGCGTGGCGCCGAGGTAGCCGTGCTCGTTCCGGCAGCGGAATGGCGGCGTCTGCACGCCACGGCCAAGCCTTCGCTCAAGGACTTGCTGCTCTCGACCGAAGCACGCACCGAGTTCCTGGTTCCCCAGCGGGGTGCCGCGCGCAGGCGCAGCATCACGCCGATGCGCTGAGGCCGCCATGTACCTGCTGGACACGAACGTCATTTCCGAACTCCGCAGGCCGCGTCCGCATGGCGCGGTGGTTGCGTGGCTCACACCCATTGCGGACAGCGATCTTCATCTCTCGGCGGTGACGCTCGGAGAGATCCAGGCCGGCATCGAGCTCACTCGCGAGCAGGACGCAGCCAAGGCCAACGAGATCGAACAGTGGGCCTCGTTGGTCGCTGCGTCGTACAACGTCCTTCCCATGGACGCGGAAACCTTCAGGCTCTGGGCCAAGCTGATGCACCGCAGCTCGAACACGCTCTACGAGGACGCGATGATTGCAGCCACGGCCAAGCAGCATGCGCTGACCGTGGTGACCCGCAACGTGGCGGACTTCACAGGGTTCGGCGTCGACGTACTCAACCCCTTCGAGCACGAGCGGGCATGAAAGCCCTGCGCATCTACGCCGGCCCCGCGGCCCGCAAGCACATCGAGCAGCACGGCCTGCGTCCGCAGGACGTGCGCACCATTCCCGGTGCGGCGGGTGGGCCCAAGGGGCTGATCCTCGGGCCGCTCGACCGCTTCATCTTCGGCCGCTGGCTCACGCAGAGCAGCCAGCAGGTGCACCTGGTGGGCGCCTCGATTGGCGCGTGGCGTTTGTCGACGGCCTGCCTGTCGGACCCGGAGGCGGCGTTTCAGCGTTTCGAGCACGACTACGTGCGCCAGCAGTTCGAGGTGCCGCCGGGGCAGAAGCGGCTCAGTCCGCGGCAGCTCAGCGAGCGCTTCGCGGAGAGCCTGGACGATTTCTACGGCGGGCGCATTGCCGAAGTGCTGAGCCATCCGCGCTACCGGCTGCACGTGGTGACTTCGCGCGGGCGCCACATCCTAGGGCGCGAGGGCAAGGCGCGCACGCCGGTGGGCTACCTGGGTGCCTTTGCCACCAACAGCCTGAACCGCAAGGGGCTGGGCGCCTGGCTGGAGCGCTGCGTGTTTTCCACGCCCGGCGCTGCGCTGCCTTTCGGCACGCGCGACTTCCGCACGCGCCAGCATGCGCTGAGCGAAGCCAACTTCAACATGGTGCTGCAGGCCTCGTGCTCCATTCCGTTCCTGCTGGCGGCGGTGCACGACATCCCGGGCGCGCCGCGCGGCGCCTACTGGGACGGCGGCATCACCGACTACCACCTGCACCTGGACTACCAGCCGGCCGACGACGGCCTGGTGCTGTATCCGCATTTCCAGCAGGCGGTGGTGCCGGGCTGGCTCGACAAGGGGCTGCGCTGGCGCCACAAGGCCAGCGGTTTCCTCGACCGCATGGTGGTGCTCGCGCCCGATCCCGAATGGGTGAAATCGCTGCCCAACGGCAAGCTGCCCGATCGCAAGGACTTCATCCGCTTCGCGAACGACGCGCAGGCGCGCATCGACGCCTGGAGCCGAGCCACGCGCGAGGCCCAGCGGCTGTCCGACGAACTGCAGGACTGGCTTCAGCGCGACGGCGTGCCAGAGACGCTTCCGCTCTGATCCGCCGGCCTCGCGTGCCCGGCAATGGCCAGCGGCGCCGCGCAGTCGAGGATGTTCACTTCCACCTTGTCGCCCACCTTGGGCACCACGCCGGCCGGCAGCCGGCCGGTGCCCAGCGAGCGAGAACGCACGCCGCCGTTGCGAAAGCGCACGACGGCATAGGGCGCATCGGGTCCGCCGTTGGTGCCGCAGTCGCGGTCGGCGGTGCTGGCCAAATCGGCCATGCGGCCCACTTCGACGACCTGCGCGGCACGCCAGCCGGCCGCATGCGCCGAGTGGTCGAAGGAATAGGCGTCGAACGAAGTACAGCCGCCCAGCGCCAGCGCGCACAGCACCACGGCGCGCGCTGCGGATGTCACGGCGCGGCCCCTGCGATGGCCGCCGTGGCCTGGATCTCGACGCGGTATTCCGAATCGATCAGCTTGGCACCCACCGTGGCGCGC
Organism: Variovorax paradoxus; assembly: GCF_022009635.1. Classification (NCBI taxonomy): domain Bacteria; kingdom Pseudomonadati; phylum Pseudomonadota; class Betaproteobacteria; order Burkholderiales; family Comamonadaceae; genus Variovorax; species Variovorax paradoxus. The sequence continues at coordinate 4,081,438 of NZ_CP091716.1, read as the reverse complement.
GCAGGCGTGTGGCCGGCCGGCACCCATTCGTCCCACACCGAATTCATGGCTTCGTAGTCGCCCACGGTGCGCAGGTAGATCGTCACGCTCACAAGGTCCTTGCGGGTCGCACCCTGCGTGGCGAGCATGGCGTCGATGTGCTGCAGGATCTCGCGCATCTGGCCCGTGATGTCGAGCGACGGGTTCTCCGCCACCTGGCCCGACAGGTAGATCAGACGGGCGGTGCCCAGGTCGACGGTCACCATCTCGCTGAAGCGGGGACCCATCTCGTGGCGAATGATGTTCATGGCAATGCGGGTTTCGATGCGTTGGGAGAAACAGGAGAAGAAGAGTCGGCAAGCTGCGCCGGCGGCGCGTTCCACCAGCCGCCGCCCAGCGCCTGGAACAGCGCTGCAGCATCCGTCAGCCGCAGCGCGCGCGCCTGCACCAGGTTCAGCAGCGCCTGCTGTTCGGCCTGCTGCGCGATGCGCAGCGCCAGCGGGCTTGCGTCGCCCAGCCGCACCTGCGTGCGCGTACGCGCCAGGCTCTGCGATGCGGTGCGTTCGGCTTTGACGGCGGCCTGCAGCGCGCGGGTGTCGGCGTCGATGGCTTCGAGCGCATTGGCCACGTCCTGGAAGGCGCTCAGCACCGTGGCGCGGTATTGCGCGCCGGCCTGGTCGAACGAGGCGCGGGCAGCCGCCTCGCGGTGCTTGAGCGCGCCGCCGTCGAACACGGTCTGCGTCACGTTGCCCGCCAAGCTCCAGAAGAGGGACGACGACTTGAAGAGCTGCGACAGCGTGTAGGCCGACGATCCGTAGCTCGCGCCCAGCGTCACGTTGGGCAGCCGCGCGGCCACCGCCACGCCGATGGCGGCGCTGGCGGCCTGCAGCTGCGCTTCGGCGGCGCGCACGTCGGGCCGGTGCTCGACCAGCGTGGAGGGCAGCGTCCGGGGCAGCTCGCCGGGCAACTGCAGCGCGTCGAGCTCGAAATGCGCCGCCACGCCTTCGCTGGGGTAGCGCCCGGCCAGCGTGGCCAGCAGGTTGCGCTGCTGCGCCAGTTGCTTGTCGAGCGGGGGCAGGGTGGCTTCGGTGGCGGCCAGCGAGGCTTCCTGCGCATCCACGTCGGCCACGGCGACCTGGCCCAGGCCCAGTTGCTTGCGGTAGGCCTGCAGCACTTCCTTCTGGTCCGCGATGATCGCCTGCGTGGCGCGCTGCTGGGCACGCAGCGAGGCTTCGGTGATTGCAGCCGCCACCACGTTGCTGCTCAGCGAGAGCTTCGCGGCCAGCGTCTGGAAGCGCTGCTGCTCGGTCTGTGCCTGCGCGCCTTCCACCTGCCGGCGCGTGGCGCCGAACACGTCGGGCGTGTAGGAAACCGTCACCTGCGCGGTGTGCAGCGTGTAGAGGTTGGCGTTCGACGACACCGGGCTCGCGACCGCGCCGGCCACGCGCTGCCGCGTGGGCGAGTAGCCCAGCGCCACGGTGGGCCAGAAGGCGGCGCGGTCGGCGGCCTCGTTTTCCTGCGCCACGCGCAGCGCGGCATCGGCCGCCTCGATGGTCGGGTTGCCGGCCAGGCTCTGCACCACCAGCGCATTCAGAGGCTCCGAGCGAAAGGCCTGCCACCACTGGGCCGGCACGTCGAGGTCGGGCGAGAAGCGGGGCAGCGGCACGCCCTCGGCTTCGGTGCTGCTGGCGGGCGCGGACGTGTACTGCGTCGGCAGGTTCAGCGGCGGCCGCACATAGTCGGGCCCGGCCGCGCAGCCGCCCAGCAGCAGCGCGATGCCGGCCGCCACGGGCGTTGCAAGGCTTGTCTTTTTGATCATGATGATTTCCCTGCCTTGCTCAACGGTCGCGGCGCGAGCGCACGCCCCAGCCCTTGCGTTCGAACAGGCGCTCCAGCGCGAAGAACAGCGTCGGCAAGATGAACAGCGTCAGCAGCGTCGACACCACCAGCCCGCCCACCACCACCGTGGCCAGCCCCCGCTGCACGTCGGTGCCCACGCCCGTGGCCAGCGCCGCCGGCAACATGCCGATGGACGCCACCGTGGCCGTCATGAGCACCGGCCGCAGCCGCTCGGTCGCGCCTTCGAGCACCGAGGCTTCCAGCGCCAGCCCTTCGCCGCGCACGCGCCGGAAGTTCGCGACCATGATGATCCCGTTCTGTATGGACACGCCGAACAGCGCGATGAAGCCCACCGCCGTGGCCACGTTGAGCGTTTCTCCGGCCACGTGCACTGCAATCAGCCCGCCCAGCGTGGCCATCGGCACCACGCCCAGGATCAGCGCCACGTGCCGGATCTTTCCGAACTGGAAGAACAGCAGTACGGCCATGATCGACACCACGATCAGCAGCGACACCGCCAGCCGCGCCTGCGCCCGCTGCTGGTTCTCGAACTGGCCGGCCCATTGCAGCCTGAACTTGGCGTGGTCGAACTTCACGTCCTTGGCGATGCGGTCCTGGGCTTCCACCAGGTAGGACGCCAGGTCGCGGCCGCGGTTGTCGATGCGCACCGTGATCTGGCGCGAATTGAGTTCATGCGAAATGGTGCTCTCGCCGGTCTGCAGCTTCACGCTGGCCACCTGCGACAGCGGAATCTTGGCGCCGCCCGCGCCGTTGAGCAGCAGCGAGCCGATGGCCTCGGTGCCGCTCTTGGCCGACTTGGGCAGCTTGACGGTCACGTTGTAGGTGCGGTCGCCGCTGTACACGGTGATGACGGGCGCGCCGCCCATGCCGGTCTGCACCAGGCTGGCCACGTCGTTCGCGTTCACGCCCAGCCGCGCCGCCGCTTCGCGGTCGAGCTTGATGACCACCTGCGGAATAGGCGGCTCCTGGAACAGTGAGGCCGACGCGGTGCCGCGCACGGTGTGCAGCAGGTCGACGATCTCGTTGCCGATGCGCCGGCTTTCCTTCAGGTCGTCGCCGTAGATGCGCAGCACCAGCGGGCTGTGCGCGCCGCCCACGGCGTCGTTCACGCCGTCGATGATCGGCTGGCTGATGCCTACGTCGAAGCCCGGCATCTTCGAGAAGCGCTCGTTCAGCGTGCGCACGAAGGCGGCCTTGTTCACGCCGGCGGGCCACTCGCTGTAGGGCTTCAGGCCCACGGGCACTTCCACGTGCGAAGGCGTCCAGGGGTCGGTGCCGTCGTCGTTGCGGCCCAGCTGCGTCACCACGTAGGACACCTCGGGGTACTCGAGCAGCACGTGGCGCAGCTCCGCTGTCATTTCGCTGGCCTTGTCCAGCGACAGGCCCGAGGGCAGCTGCACCTGCAGCCACAGCGCGCCTTCGTCGATGTCTGGCAGGAACTCGCGGCCGGCGGTGGCCCCCAGGATCGCCACCGCGGCCAGCGCGGCGATGCTCAGCGCATAGGCGATGGCCGGCACGCGCAGCAGATGGCCCAGCACGCGGCGGTAGGCGCCGGTGAGCCACACCAGCGGCTTGTTGACGAAGGGCTTCATCGGCTTGCGCAGCGCCACGTAGGCCAGGCTGGGAATCAGCGTGATCGCGCACAGCAGCGCGCCCACCAGCGCATAGCCCACGGTGAAGGCCATCGGCTTGAACAGCTTGCCCTCGGCGCGCTCGAAGGCGAACAGCGGAAAGTACGCCGTGATGATGATCAGCGTGGCGAAGAAGATCGGCCCCGACACATGGCTCACCGTCTCGAGGATGTTGCCCTCGGTGAGCGTGGCGTGGGGCTCTTCCTCGCGCCTGCGCAGGATGGCTTCCATCACCACGATGGCACCGTCCACGATGATGCCGAAGTCGATCGCGCCCAGCGAGAACAGGTTGGCCGGCATGCGGGTGAAGTGCATCACGATGAACACCGTGACCAGCGACATCGGAATCGCCACGGCCGCCACCACCGCGCTGCGCGGGCTGCCCAGGAAAAGAATGAGCACGAAGCACACCAGCGCCATGCCTTCGAGCACCGTGTGCGTCACCTTGTCGACCGTGAGCTTCACGAGGTCGTCGCGGTCGATGTAGGGCACGATCTTCACGCCCATGGGCGCAAGCTGCGCCTGCAGCTCGTCGATCTTCTTGTGCACGCCCTCGAGCACCCTGGAGGGGTTCTCGTACTTGAGCATCAGCACGATGCCTTCGATGGTGTCGGGATTCCTGTCCTTGCCCAGGATGCCGCCGCGCTCCTGGTGCCCGAACTGCAGGCGCCCCAGGTCGCGCACCAGCACCGGCGAGCCGCCGGACTGCGACACCACCACCGCGCCCAGGTCGTCCAGCGAGGTGATGAGGCCGATGCCGCGCACCACGTAGCTCTGCTCGCCGCGCGCGATGCGTCCGCCGCCGGCGTTGGCGCTGTTGTTGTTGATGGCCGTCACCACGTCGCTCAGCGCCAGGCCGTACTTCTGCAGCGCCGCGGGGTCGAGCTCGAGCTGGAACTCCTTGGTGAAGCCGCCGAAGTTGGTGATGTTGACCACCCCCGCAACCTGGCGCAGCCCGGGAATCACGATCCAGCGCTGGATCTCCGACAGCTCCATCAGGTTCTTGGTGTCCGACTCCAGCGTGTAGCGGTAGATCTCGCCCGCCGGACCCGCCACCGGGTCGAGCCCGGGCTGCGCGCCCGAAGGCAGCGAGACCTGGCCGATGCGCTCGGTCACGCGCTGGCGCGCGAAGTAGTCGTCGGTGCCATCCTTGAAGGTGAGCGTGATCAGCGAGAGCCCGAAGGTGCTGCTCGAGCGGATCGAGGCCAGCCCGGGCGTGTTGCTCAGCGCCCGCTCCAGCGGCGTGGTGATCTGCTGCTCGATTTCTTCCGAAGCCAGGCCGTTGACCTGGGTCGTGACCTGCACCGTCACGTCGCCCAGGTCGGGATAGGCCTCGACCGTCATCTGCGTCCACGACCAGGCGCCGAACAGCACCAGCGCGATGGACATCGCCCAGACCAGGTGTCTGCGGCGAAAGAACTGGGTGATGATGAGATTAATCATTCAGCAGCACACCGCCACGCACCACCACGCGCTCGCCGGCATTCAGCCCGCTGCGAATCCGCACCTGGTCGCCGTCCTCGCGGCCCAGCTCGACCATGCGCCGCACGAAGGTCCAGGGCTCGGCCTCGACGAACACGCTCACGGCGTCGTTGTTCATCAGCAGCGCCGAGGCCGGCACCTGCGGCTGCGCCGCCTGCGGCACGCCGAGCACCGCCGTCGCATACATGTTGGGCTTGAACAGCCCCTCGGGGTTGGCGAACACGATGCGCGCCTTGGCGCGGCGCGTGTCGGCTTCGAGCACCGCGCTCACGAAGCCGACCTTGCCGGTGAAGCGGCGGCCCGGGAAGGCGGCCAGCGAGACCGTCACGTTCTGGCCGGGCGCGACCGCGCCCACCACGTTCTCGGGCACGTTCACCGTCACCCAGACCGAGTCGAGGTTGGCCACCGTCATCAGGGTGGCGGTGGCGTCGTTCAGGTTGGCGCCGGCGGCGGCGTTCAGCGCGGTGACGGTGCCCGAGATGGGCGCGACGATCTTCAGCAGCTGGCCGGCCTGCGCGCCGCTGCCGTCCGCGCCCAGGCTGCGCAGGCGCGTTTCGCTGCGGCGCAGCTCGGCTGTCTGCTGCGCGACGGCGCTCTGGGCGGCTTCCACGTCCTTGGCGGCGTTGGAGCCGGCCTCGTTCACGCCGCGCGCACGCACCAGCGCACGCTGCGCCAGGTCGAGCGCGTCGCGGGCCTTCTGGGCGTCGGACACGGCTTGCGCCAGGTCGGGCGAGGTCATCGTGGCCAGCACCTGGCCGCGCTTGACCGTGTCGCCCAGGCGCACCTTCAGCTCGGCCAGCTTGCCGGTCAGCGGCGGCAGCACGTTGACGGTGCTGGCCGGGTTGGCTTCTACCGTGGCGGGCAGGCTCACGTCGTGCGGCGAGGCCTGTTCGCCGACCGTGGCGACGCGCAGCCGGTCGCGCAGCGGCGAGCCTTCGGGCACGGTCAGCCGGTTTCCCTGGCGAACCAGCATCGGCGCGGGGGCGGTGGCGGCCACGGTGGCCGCATGGGCGTTGTTGTCGAAGGAGTCGACGCACAGCGCCGCGCACGTCAGCACGCCGAAGAAGATGCGCGCAGGCGTGATCTGGTAGAGGGATTTTTTCTTCATCTCAGGACATCCGTTGGGGCCGGACGCACTGCGCACGGAATCCCTTTCCATGCCCTTGATCTGCCCCGTCGCCCCAAGGAAGGTTACGAAAGCACGACTGAAGAAGCTCCCAAGAAATCCTGAAGTTTTCTTCAGAATCGGGGCCCGGGCGCCCGCCGGGCGCGGCATGATCCACCCCGATGAGAATTCTGTTGATCGAAGACGACCGCAAGGCCGCGCGCCTGCTGGCCCGCGGGCTGCAGGAAGAGGGCTTCGTGGTCGATGTGGTGCACACGGCCGAGGAGGGCGACGAGGAAGCCTTCGTCATTGCCTACGACCTGATCGTGCTCGACTGGATGCTGCCCGGCAAGGACGGCCTGACCCTGTGCCGCGACCTGCGCCAGCGCGGCTGCAAGACCCCGGTGCTGATGCTCACCGCCCGCGACGCCCTGGGCGACCGTGTCACCGGCTTGAACACCGGCGCTGACGACTACCTGACCAAGCCCTTCGCCTTCGACGAACTGCTGGCCCGCGTGCGCGCCTTGCTGCGGCGCTCCGAGATCATGCGGCCCATGGTGCTCACGCTGGCCGACCTGAGCCTGGACCCGCTGAGCCAGCGGGTGCTGCGCGGCGGCATGGTGCTCGACCTGACGCACAAGGAATTCGCGATCCTGCAGATCCTGCTGCGCCATGCCGGCGAGGTGGTGAGCCGCTCCCGGCTGGCCGAGCAGGTCTGGAAGGACGACCTGATCGCCATCGACAACCTGATCGACGTGCACATCGGCAATCTGCGCCGCAAGGTCGACGCGCCGCCCGCGCCGCCGCTGATCCACACCGTGCGCGGGCGCGGCTTCAGGCTGGCGCTGGCCGAAGACACCGGCAGCAGCGGCGGCACCGGCCATGCTTAGTTTCCGCAGGCGGCTGGCGCTGGCGCATGTCAGCGTGATCGTGGTGGTGATGACGATCGCCGCCTTCGGCTCTTACTTCGTGTTCTCGCGCAACGTGCACGGCGAGCTCGACGCGGCGCTGCTCGCGCTGGCCGAGACCGAGCTGGGCATGCTGCTGTCGGCGGGCGATGGCGACGCGGTCATCGTGCACGAGGCGCCGCCCGGCCCGGCCGCGCCTTCGTTCGTGCGGCTCGACCGTCTGGTGCAGATCGTCGACGCCGACGGCCGGGTGCTCGCGCGCAGCAGCAACCTGGGCGAGGCGCAACTGCCCATTCCCCCCGTGCTGCGCGAGCGGCTGGCCGCCGGCGAGACCGTGTTCGAGACGCTCGACGGCTTCGGCGAGGAGCCGACCCGCATGGTGTCGGTGCCCGTGCCCGGGCGGCAGAAGCTGCTGGCGGTGCAGGTCGCGGGCTCGCTCGACGACGTGAACCGCACCCTGGGGCTGGCCAGCGTGCTGTTCCTGATCCTGGGCATTTCGCTGTTGCTGGCACTGGCCGCGGCGGGGGCGCTCATCACGCGCCGCGCCTTCGGCGCCATTGCCGACGTGGTGCAGCAGGCCCGGCGCATCAGCGACGCTAACCTGGGCGAGCGCCTGCCGCACCCGGGCACGCGCGACGAGATCGGCCGGCTGGTCGACACCCTCAACGACATGCTCAGTCGCATCGAGAACGGCATGGAGGCACAGCGCCGCTTCACTTCCGACGCCTCGCACGAGCTGCGCTCGCCGCTGTCGCGCCTGCGCACCGAGCTCGAACTCGCGCTGCGCCGGCCGCGCGATCCGGCCGATTACGTGGAGACGCTGCATTCGTCGCTGGAAGAGGTGGAGTCGCTCACGCTGCTGGTCGAAGAGCTGCTGGTGCTCGCGCGGATCGACGCCGGCCAGGAGCGCGACGCGGCCGAAAAAGTGTCGCTCAACATGCTGGCCGAGGACGCGGTGCGGCGCCTCGAACCGATGGCCAGGGAACGCCGCCTGTCGCTGGTGCTGGAGCCTTCGCCGCCGGTGGCCGCGCGGGTGGCGCGCGGCGCGGCGAGCCTGGCGCTGGCCAATCTGCTGGACAACGCGCTCAAGTTCTCGCCGCCCGGCACGGTGGTGAGCGTGAGCGTGCGCGCCGACCTGGAGGCGAACGAGGCAATCCTCAGCGTGTCGGACCACGGGCCGGGCATTCGCGGCGATGAGTTGCCGCACCTGTTCGAGCGCTTCTATCGCGGCGCCACCGCGCGGTCGGACGAGAAGACGCCGGGGCTCGGGCTGGGGCTGGCGTTGTCGCAGGCAGTGGTGCATGCGCATGGGGGGCGCATCCAGGCGGCGAACGAGGTGGGGGGCGGGGCACGCTTCGACATGCGGTTGCGGCTGGCGCGCTGAGACGCGGGCTCATCAATCAGGCGAAAGCCGGCAAGATGCGGCTGATCGGCGTGGCCGCCGCGCCCGAGGAGTTCGACGCGTTCATTGCGTCGGAGACCACCAAGTGGGGCAAGGTCATTCGCACGGCGGGGGTGAAGGCGGAATAGTGCGCGGCAGCAGCATCTCGATGTGCGGAATGCCGTCTTCGTCATAGGGCTCGCCGACCTCGACGAACCCGAACGACGCGTAGAACTTCCGAAGATAGAGCTGCGCGCCGATGCGCAGCGCGGCGCCGGGCCACAGCGCCCCGGCGTGGGCAAGGCCGCGTGTCAGCAGTTCCTGGCCCAGCCCCTGTCCGCGATGCGCCGCGCCCGTCAGCACGCGCCCGATCGAGGCTTCCCGGTACGACACGCCCGGCGGCACCAGGCGCAGATAGGCCACAAGCTGTCCGCCGTCGAGCGCGTAGAGGTGATGGGCCTGCATGTCCTTGCCGTCCGGGTCGAGGTAGATGCAGCGCTGCTCCGCAACGAACACCTCGCTGCGCGCCGACAGGATCAGGTACAGGTCGCGCGTGCTCAGTGCGTCGAAGCTTTATTGATGCCATTCCATGATGAGGTCCTTCGCGCCGAACATAACAGGCACGGTCGCTGCTACGCCTCTCGGTACTCAGACCCGCATGCCCCCCAATGAAGCATTTCATCGTCGAAATCGACTACCTCGTTCCGCTCGAAAGAATCCAGCAATCCGTGGCGCCGCACCGCGCCTATCTGCAACTGGGCTACGACGCCGGCCTGCTCCTTTGCTCCGGCCCCAAGGTGCCGGCGACCGGCGGCTTCATGCTGGCCCGTGCGGAATCGCTCAAGGCGCTGGAGGCCTTCTTCGCGCAAGACCCTTTCCACACCGAGCAGCTCGCGAGCTTCACCTTCACCGAGTTCAATCCGGTGAAGCGGCAGGGCTGGGCCGAGGCCTGGTTTGCGGAGCCCTCGGCGGCCTGACGATCACCGAGGTGCGGTTGCCGCGGCCACGGGCGCCGGTGCATCTTCCCAGCCCCCGCCCAGCGCCTTGTAGAGGCTCACGGTGTTCACCGCCTGCTTGAGTTGCAGCTCGATCCACTGCCGTTGCTCGATGTACAGCTCGCGCTGCGCGTCGGCACCGGCGAAATAGTCTTCGAGCCCGTTGCGAAAGCGCGTGCGCGAGATGGCCGCCACCCGCTGCAGCGACAGCACGCGCGCCTGCTGCGCCTCGAGTTGCGGGCGCAGGTGGCTGTCGGCGATCAGCGCGTTGGCGGTTTCTCGCAACGCCTGCTGCACGGCGTATTCATAACCGGCCATCGCGGCGGCCAGGCGCTCTTCGTTGGCGCTCAGGTTGGCCGAGCGGCGCCCCCAGTCGAAGATGGGCAGCGACACGCCGAGCACCGTGGCCCAGCTGCGGTTGCCCGAATTCAGCAGGCTTGAGAACTCGCTGCTGAGGCCGCCGCCCACGGCGGTCAATGAAAAGCTCGGATAGAACGCCGCCTTGGCCGCACCGATGCCCGAGTTGGCAGCCTCGACCCGCGCATAGGCGGCCAGCAGGTCGGGCCGGCGCTGCAGCAGGCTCGCGGGCAGGCCCACAGGCACGTCGGCCACCGCGCGATCGGGCCACGGGCGTCGCGTGCCGGTGGAAACCGGCACCGGCTGACCGACCAGCACCGTGAGCCATTGCAGGTCCTGCCCCACGCGCATGCGGAATTCCTCGCGCTGGACAGAAGCGCGCTGCACCAGCGACTGCGAGCGCAGCAGGTCGAGGTCCGACGTGCCGCCCGCCTTGCGGGCGCGCTCCATCACGCCCGTGCTGTCGGTCTGGGTGGCAAAGTCCGATTCGGCCAGCGCGAGCAGCGCGCGGTCGGCGCGCAGCGTCAGGTAGGCGTTCGCCACTTCGCCCACCAGGTTCATGCGCGCCGCGGCAAAGTCCCGCTCGCTGGCCACGGCCTGCGAGCCTGCCTGCTTCACGCCCGAATCGACGCGGCCGAAGAAGTCCAGCTCATAGGCCGTGATGCCGGCCTGCACCGCGTACGTATTGCCGACGCTGCCGACCACCTGGCTGTTGGTGACGACGCCGGTGGAACTGAGCGAGGTGATCTGGTTGCCCCGTCCGGCCGAACCCACAAGGCCGATCTCAGGGAACAGGCTCGAACGCGTGCCGGCGTACACGGCGCGGGCTTCGCGGGCCTTTGCGGCATACACGCGCAGGTCGCGGTTCTGTGCGAGCGCGGTGGCGATCAGGCCGCGCAGTTCGTCGTCTCGCACGAAGCTTTGCCAGGCCATGGGCGCGACATCGGTGCCGGCCTTGCCCTCGGCCCATTGCACGGGCACATCGACCTCGGCGGGCTTCAGCGGCGGCGTGAGGTTGCAGCCGGACAGCACCAGCACGGCGACCAGCAGCACCGTCAGCATCGGCGCGCTGCTCACGAGCATGCGCGGCATCGTCGGCACACGCCAGCCGGCGCTGTCCATGAAGGCCAGCACCGCGCGCCCCGGCTTCACCTGCGTGGCCACATGGCTGGGCGGCAGGCTGAAGACGTGGCGCACCAGCCGGTCGTGCACCGCTTCGTCGTGCGCGAAGGCGAGTTCGGTGCCGGCGTCGGAGCGGCCGGTCACCGATGCGGCGACCCAGCCGACATGATCGACGTGGATGTCCAGCGCCTGCCCGATGGCGATGCGGCCCAGCGAAGCGCTGTTGCACAGCCGTGCGCCGTCGCCCGCGATCTCCATGAAGCGCGCGGTGCCCACACCGGCGGCGCTGCGCACGGTGGTGGCCGCGTCGTAGGGAAAGCGCTCGTCGTGTTCCGGGCGCGGGCGGTCGATGCAGGCGATCAGCGCGGCCAGGCAGTAGACGGTGGCGATGAAGGTCCACACCACGTTGAGCATGTCGCCCGTGGTCATCGAGCCGCCGATGGCGCCCAGCGCGCCCATCTCCATCGCGACGATCAACGCGCCGAACACCGCGACGAGGTTCCAGTGCACCACCGTCCGGGAGCGGTCCTGTCCCTTGGCCGTGACCTTGAAGGGCCGTCCGAAGGGACGGATCAGCGACGAGACGATGGTGCGGGTGACGGCCATCGCGGCCACGATCTGCGTCACCTCGGTGAACACCGGCAGGCAGCGTCGCTGGCTGATCCAGTAGGTGTAGCCCCAGAACATGACGAGCGGCGGCAGGCCGTACATGGCAAAGGCCCGCGGCGTCGCATGGAAGGCCGAGGCGCCGGTGTACCAGTAGAGCGCGGGCGCGGCCAGTATCAGCAGAATGAACGGCTTGGTGAGCCAGTGCAGCAGCCCGTGCACGTAATGCAGCCGGGCCGCGAAGCTGTAGCCCCTGCCGCGCAGCGGGCCGTCGCGCAGCAGCGCCACCTGGATCGTGCCCAGGCACCAGCGGCTGCGCTGGTTGATGTAGTCGATCACGCTGTCGGCCGACAGCCCGTTCGACAGCCGCTCGTTGAGCCAGCGCGTGACCCAGCCGAAGCGCATCAGCGTGTAGGTGGTGTAGATGTCCTCGCACACGCTGCCCGTGGGAAAGCCGCCGGCGGCGGTGATGGCGTCGCGCCGCACGATGAACGAGGTGCCCACGCAGAACGCCACGTCGGCCGCGTCCTTGGCGGGCTGCAGCACGTCGAAGAAAACACGCTGCTCGTCGACCCAGCTGTCGGTGGCGCGCAGGTTGTGCTGAATGGGGTCGGCGTTGTAATAGAACTGCGGCGTCTGCACCAGGCCCACCTTCGACTTCGGATCCTCGAAGAGGCCAAGCACGCGGTAGACGATGTTGCGATGCGGCGCGAAGTCGGCATCGAGCACCAGGATGTAGGGCGCGTTGGTCTGCCCGGCCGACTGCCGCAGGCCGTTGTTGAGATTGCCCGCCTTGGCATGCGTGTTGTCGGGCCGGCGCGCGTAGTGCACGCCCTTGCGCGCGCAGTAGTCGCGCAGCCAGTCGCGCCGGGTGTCGTCGAGCACCCAGACATTCACATGCGGATAGTCGATGGCCTGCGCGGCGAGGATGGTTTTTTCGAGCACGCCGATCTCTTCGTTGTAGGTGCAGATGAAGACGTCGACGGCCGGCACGTCGGCGCCGCGCTTGCGCAGCATGGCCTCGCCGGCATCCGCCTGCGCGTGGTTGTCGCGGCGGCGCGAGAGCATCTGTATCGACAGCAGGGTGTAGAGGATCGACACCATCTCGAACACCAGGAACACCCAGCCCATCAGCGTGCCGAAGCCCAGGTCCGCCGGCGGCAGCGTCTCGGACAGCCGCCACGCCACATAGCGCACCAGCACCAGCGCGGTGAGAAAACCGAACAGCACGCGGTGCGATGCGCGGTCGGCGCGCGCGTGGAAGACCATGATCAGGGCCAGGCCCACGACCATCAGATTGACCCTGAACTCGGGCGTATCGATCAGTTCGAACATGGCTTTGCTCCTGCGACGGTGGTAGTTCCGGTGAACGGGTTCCAGCCCTTGGCGGCCAGTGCGATCCAGGCCGTGGCGCCCAGGTGGGGCCAGCGGTAGTAGAAGAAGTCGGGGCCCTTGGAGTCGGGGCCGATGGCCAGTCCGGTCGATATGCGCGGGCTTGGCGTGGCGTAGTAAAGGCCGTTGGGCGCGCGCTGCGAGGCCAGCAGTTGCCACAGCGCGTCGGGCGCCGATCCCTTGACGGCCAACAGCGTCGCGGCGGCCTGCGCGCTGCCCTCGGTCCAGATGCCGTCGGGCTGGCGCGAGAAGCCGTAGCCCGCGCCGAAGCGGTGGTTGGCATCGACCCACGCAAGCCCGGCCTGCCACGCGCAATGGCCCGGCGGCGCGGCGAGCAGCGGCCACAGCTGTGCATCGAGGCCCGAGGCCGTGGTGGATACGGTGGCACCGTCGGCCTGCGTGCCGATGTGGAAGCGCTGTTCGCTGGTGTTCCACATGCGCGCGACAAAGGCCAATGCGGTGGCGGCCTGGCGCTTCTGCTCGGGGTGCGCGCCGGAGCGGGCGACCCATGCGGCGGCCATGGCGATGTCGATGTTGTGCTCGGTCGACTTCCAGGTCTGCGCGGCCTGCTTGTCATCCCAGCCATACCAGCCGCCGCTGTAGCCGTCGGGCGCGACACTCGAACGCGTGCGTTTCTCGATCCAGTCCAGCAGCCTGGCGGTGGCGGCGGCGTAACGCGGGGAGGGCGCCGACTGGTCGACGTTCAGCAGCAGCAGCGCGGCCCACGCCATGTTGCCGGTCGCGGTGCTGACCTGGTAGGCATCGGCGATCCACTGGTTCTTGTCCGCGTCCCAATAGCCGGCAAGCACGGGCTTGGTATCGGCCAGCAGGCCGGCGCGATAGGCGTTGCGGATGCGGCCGTCCGCATAGTGCGGGTCATGCTCGACGGCCAGCACCATCGCATCAGCGATGCGCCGCGCCGACGCCGTGTCGCCGCATGCGATCAATGCGATGCCGGCCAGCGCGTTGTCGTAGGCGAAGGCGACGTTCGCGAGGCTGGGTGCCAGATCGGGCACGCCCGCGAGTTGCGCATCGGTGCGGTAGCTCGGCAGGAAGAGCGGCGTCGACGCATCGCCGCGGCTGCTGAAGGCCACGGCGCGGCGCAGGCCGTCGCAGCTTTGCTGGGCGAGCGCCTGTCGCGCGGTGCCGTCTGCTGCCGGCGCTTGCTGCGCGTGCAGACACAGCATCGTCGCCATCGCCAAGGCGCATCGTCGAAGAAGCTTTGCGTGATCCATCGTCGGCCTCATCGGCGTCGAGGACTGCTGCTGCGCGTGCTGCTAGGAGGCCAGCCTTGCCGACACCACCTTGCCCGGCGCGCACAGACCGCGCTGCGCTATCCACACCGGGTTGTCCGATTCGACGCGCGCCACCGCGTACACAGAGCCTTGTTCGGCGAAAGGGAAGGGCACCGCATAGCGGCTCTGGAAATCTTCGGGCGCAACTGGCAACAACTGGGTAACGCGTGCTGACACTTCAGGACGGCCATCGTCGGTCTTGACGGCAATGGTCGAGCCCATGTTGAGCTTCTTTGCCAGTCGCGGCGGAAAGACCGCCACCACTTCGATGCGGCTGCAGTCGGTCATGCGCACCAATGTGGCGCCCTGCGGCACGAAACTGCCCTGCGGCATCAGCACCGAGTTCACCTGGCCCGGCTGTGTCGCACGCACCTCGAAGGCGGCCATGCGGTCGATGCGGCTGCGCTCCTCGGCCTCCAGCGCGGTCACTTCGCGCAATTGCTGGCGCAGGGCTTCGCTGTCGTGCTGCGCGCGCTCGATGCCGCCGCTCAGCGTTTCGCGCCGGTTGGCGAGCGTCTGGTAGACGCTGGCGCCGCCGCTGCCCACGAACACGCCACGGCTCGCGCTCGCCATGCTTTGGCCCAGCCCCGTGTAGGCCTGCTCGGCAACCGCCGCGTTGGCGCGCGAGGTGCTCAACTGCGCCTGCGCGGCGTCCATGGCCTGCGGGCTCACCGCGCCTTCGTCGAGCATGGCGGAGGTGCGGCGCACCTTCTGCTCCTGCTCTGCCACGTTGGACTGCGCCACTTCGCGCTGGCGTTGCGCCACTTGCCAGGCATCGCGCGTCTGCGCCATCGACGCGGTGCGATACAGCTTGACCTGCTGCTCCACGAACTGCAGTTCGTCGCTCGATGCATTGATCTGGTTCGTGAGCTGCGCCACCTGGCTTTGCAGCGCGAGCCGCTGCGTGGTGAGGGTGGTGAGGATGTCGCGGTTGATGGTCGGGTTCTGCACCGTGGCAACCACCGCGCCGGCCTCGACCTTGTCGAGCGCGCGCACCGTCATGCGCGTGACCACGCCGCTGATGGGCGAGGTGACCAGCGTCACCGGCGCCTGCAGCACGGTGCGCGTGGCCTGCCGCGACACCAGCGGCTGGATGAGCGTGGTAACGACGAGCCACAGCACGAAGGCCAGCAGCGCGTAGCCCGCGATGCGCGGCACCAGCGACTCCGCCGTGCCCCCGCGCCATCGCCTCCAGCGTTCATGCCATGCGGAAGATTCCGCCTTCGCGATGTGGTGCGATTCCTGGACAGTGCTTGCGTTCATTGGCGCCTCGCAATCGATGACGTGGTGGCTTTTCAGGACCCTCGTCTCCGCTGTCGTGGCACATCATTGGGGCATGCCATCTGCTTTGCTGCAGCGCAGCAATACACATGCCAAAAGTGAACTATTTCCGCTTACAAAAGCAACCGAATGTGCGCTCAGGGCGCGAGCACGAGCACCTTGAATTGGCTCGGCACGATGCGCATGCCGACGATGTTGCTGCGGTTCTGCACCGTGAGGCTGGTCATGCGCGTGCACGGCGAACCCTTGAGCAACACGGTGAACGCGCCGGTGATGTGGCGCGAGGGCCCCATCACTGTCTGCGACACCACGCCCATGAGCACGCCCGCGTTGTCGCCGTTGGTGATGGGCGTGGTCGTTGCGAGGTTGTGCGCGGGCGTGCCGCCGTAGAGGATGTTCCAGGCGTTGGGAATGGCCGTGGGCCCGAGCGCGAAGTTGGGGTAGGGGATGGGAATGGCCGGCGGCGTCTTGCAGACATCGGGAAAGGCCAGGTCCATGCCCATCATCTGTGCGTTGGCGAACATGCGTGAAGCTCCTTCGAATCGGTGGTGGGTGGTTCAACCCATGTGGATCTGCTCGGCGTCGACCTTCACCAGCTCCTTGCTGGTGACGAGCGTGTTCTTCGCATGCAGGCGCAGCGTGCGCGAGGCCTGCATGTCGATCTGGCCCGCGCGCACCTGCTCGACTTCTTCGGTGATGCGAAAGCTCGAGCGCGTGAGCAGGTGCAGCCGGTCGAGCACCACTTCGCAGGCGCGCCCGACGAAGCGCGACACCAGCACGCTGAAGCGCACCTCGGCGCCCTGGTAGTCCAGCTCGGACACGGTGCACTGCGCGCGCTCGGCCGCGAGCGTCCATTGCGGCGAGCGGGTCGCGATGGCGGTGTCCGATTGCAGGTCGATCGCGCCCGCGCCCTGGATGGCGACGCCGCCGTGGCGCGACTGCAGCTTCAGATCGCCATTCACGGCGAGCGTCGTCTGGCGGTTGTCTGCCTGCGCGACGACGGCGATGACGTAGAGCGCCTCATCGTTCGGGCCGGCCACCATCACCGTGTCGCCCGGCGCGGGCAGCAGCAGGCAACTAGCGGCCCGGCGGCAGCGCAGCGTGCGATGGCCGTGCATCGGCATCACCTCGCAGAAACCATCCTCGGCTTCGGCGACAGAAACCGTGGCCATGACGATGCCGCCTGGTTGCTGCCCTGGTTGCTGTTTCGGGGCCGCCGCCTTGCGCAGCAGCGGCGCGAGTTCGCTTTCGTCGCCGCCGTCCGCCGGCACGGCGGGCGCGTTGGAAGATGTCCTGGATGCCATCGTCATGCGGTGTCCTTGGTGTCGGTGGAGGGGAGATCCTGCGCGCGCATCAGTCCCTGCGCGTCGCGGTCGAGGCGCACGGCGCGTTGCGGGCGCTGCCACGCCACGCGCTCGGCCTCGAAGAGTTCGGGGTCGGCGTCGAGCACGCCGATGCGGTCGCTCCAGCGCGTGCCGGTCTGCATGCTGCGATGCATCTGCGTGCGCTGGAAGAAGGCTTTCTCGAAGCTGGCGGCGCGCAGGTCCGCATACGAAAAGTCGGCATACACCAGCCGGCTGCGTGCGAAAGACGTGCGCTCGCAGCGCGCGCGGTGGAACACGCATTGTTCGAGCCGTGCGTCGGAAAAGTCGGCGTCGCCGAGCTGCGCGTCGATCCACAGCGATTGGTCGAACAGGCCTGCTCGGCAATCCGCGCGGCGCATGTCGGCCTGCGGAAACAGCGACTGCGGTGCGTGCACGCGCTGCATGCGCGCGTCGTCGAGCGCCGCGCCCTTGAAGTTGCACTGCACCAGGCGTGCGTCGTCGAACACGCAGCCTGACATGCGCGCATCGATGAACTGGCTGCGCTGGAACGACTGGCCCGCGAACGACTGCCCTCGCAAGTCGGCCTCGGTGAAGATCGCGTTGTCGAAGCTCGCGCCGCGAAAGCCGGTCTCGCGCAGGTCGGAGCGAAAGAACACGCCGGTCGTGAAGGCCGCCTCGCCGAAGTCGGCGTTGCCCATGCGACTGTCGTTGAAGATCGTCTTCGTGACCGATGCATGCACGAAGCGCGCACCGCCGAACTCGCAGTCCTGGAAGGCGGCTTCCAGCAACACCGATTCGTCGGCAAGCACGCCGCGCAGGTCGGATTCGGCGACGACCGTGCCTTCCCACCGGCATGCGAGCATCCGTGCCTCGCGCAGGCTGCAGCGCAGGAAAGATGTCTTGCCGAGCTGCGCGCCGTCCATCATCGCACCGTCGAAGACGCAGCGCTCGAACACGGAATCCGCCAGCTGAACGCCCGCCATGCCGGCTTGCGCGAAGCGGCATTCGCTGAACAAGCCGCCGGACAGGTCGAGGCCATCGAGCGCCATCGCGCTGAAGTCTTCTCCCTGCAATGCTTCGCCGCCCCGGACCTTGGCAACCAGCGCCTGCGGGCTCATTCGACGGCGGCGGCCCGCGCGGCCGGCACGGTCTTGGTGTGCACGATGTAGGCGTCGCGCGTCTCGGTGACGTCGTCGATCACGATCTGGGACATGTCGGCGCGAAAGAGATTGGCCTCGCGCAGGTCGGCCGACAGCAGGCGGGCCTTGTTGAAATTGGCGTTCATGAGATTGGCGGCGCGCAGCGAGGCCCGGCTCAGGTTGCTGCGTATGAAAAGGCTCTCGGGCGTCTGCGCCGCGCCCAGGTCGGCGGCAGTGAGGTTGCAAGAGGAGAGGTCGCAGGTATCGAGGGTCGCGCGCACGAAGCGCGCGCCCTCCATCGGAATCTCGCGCAGGCTGCATTGCACGAGCGTGGCTTCTTCGAAGTCGGCGTTGCGCAGGCTGCTGTTGCCGGCGAAGCAGGTGGTGCGCAGCAGCGCGCGCGCGAAGCTCATGTGTTCGTCGCAGTTCATGTGGGTCCAGGCGCAGGCTTCGAGCTCGGCGCCGGTGAAGTCGAGCCCGGCCACGCGGCAGCCGAGGAAGCCCGCTTTCACAAGGCGCGCGCCACGGAAGCTGCAGTCTTCGATGGCCACGTCGGAAAGAAAGCCGATGTAGGCGGCATCGATCGCGTCGAAGCGGCAATGCAGCAGTTGCGATTCGATCACGTGCAGGTGATGCAGGCGGGCCGACGAGAAGTCGCAGCGCACGAACTTCAGCTTCTCGAAGGTGGCGCCTTCGAACAGCGCATGCGAGAAACCGGCCTGCTCGCAATGGATGCCGGCAAGGTTGGTGTCGCGGAAGATGGCGCGCGTGAAGTCGCCGCTGGAGAGCTGTGCACGCACCAGCACGGCTTCGCTGAAGTCCGCGCCTTCGCAGCGGGCACGGCGCAGGTCGGCGCCTTCGAGCAGCGCGCGGCGAAAGCAGGCGCCTTGCAGATCCATGTCCGAGAGATCGGCGCCCGTGAGGTCCATGCCGGTGAAATCGCGGTTGGCCTGGAGGATCGACAGCACCTTTACGCGCAGGGCTGCCTGCCGTTCGTCGCTCGGCGCATCGATCGGCGACTGGTGTTGCGCCGAGCCGCGGTACAGCGCGAGCAGGCCGCGTTCGGCATCCCGCGCCAGCTTGCGCATCGCCTCGACCTGGCGCTCGGGCAGCGGCGCGGTGCCGGTCGCGGCGGGAATGCCCTCGAAGCCGCGCAGCAGTTCCGCGCTGTCTACCTGCGGCGGACCCTTGGGGCGCATCGCGTCGTGCTCGCGTACCAGCTTGCCGGTGTCGAAGCCGACCTTCATCGATTCCTTGGCGTTGGCATCGGCCTCGCGCTGCAGGCGCTCGCGTTCGACGGCGCCTTGTTCGCGCTGGGCGCGCGCATGGCGGTCGGCCTGCTCGACGAAGTCCGGCAGCTCGCGCAGCGTGGGCATCCTGCTGAAGGGCTCGGGCAGGCGGCGGTCGTTGAAGTGGCGCGCCTTGTGGCCGGCTGCCATCGCTTTCTGCTTCAGGTCCTCGCGGGCCTGCGCGCCGCGTTCGCGCATGTTGCGCACCAGCGCCGAGTCGCCGGTGCCGGGCTGGTCGAGCCAGGGGCCGATGGCTTCGTCGGGCATCAGCTCGTCGTCGCGGAACATGAAGAGCGCGCCTTTTTCCGGATCGCAGCGCTGGTGCAGCACGGTCGCGTAGTGGGCAAGGCCGCGCGGCTGGCCGACGGCTTCCAGTGCCGGCATCACGTGCGAGATGTCGGATGCGTCGTCTTCGTCGATGCGCGTCTCGCCGTGGAAGACCAGCACCACGCGCTCGAGATGCGGAAAGAACCATGCGGTCGTCAGCCGCTGCGGCACTTCTTCTATCTGGCCGGGCAGGCGATGCCGGGCGATGACGGCAAGCGCGCGCCATTGCGGCAACCGGCCCTGCTGGATCGGCGTTTCGGGGTGCATGTTCCACACCGTGTAGGGCGTGCCCGGCGCGATCTCGGCTGCGTCTTGAAAACGCTGGTCGGCGGGCGCGGCATTGAAGAGCTGCCAGTCCATGTCTTCGGCGAAGCCCGGGAACAGGTTTTCGCGCCAGTGCCCGTCGTACTGCTTGCCGATGAGCCGCAGGCGGCGCGGCCATGCGATGTCCAGCGGACCGAAGCCCGCGGGCTCCGGCCGGTCGCCGGGATGATGCAGACGATGCGCCGGGTCTTCGATGTTGGGTACGCGTTGCACCTCATGGCCGTTGACGGTTTCCATGCCGTGGCCCCGGCCCAGCGGGTTGTCGGCGAAACCGGGGCCGCCGTAGGCGTGCGTCCAGTCGATGCGCATCGCCTCGAAAGGCTGGGGCGGCGAAGGGCGTGCGCCGATCCAGAAGCGGTCGCCGAACACCGCCAGGTCTTTCTCCAAGTTGCCGACCTGCAGCCGCGCGGCGCAGAACGTCTTCTCCTGCTGGTGCGCGGTGTAGGCAAAGCCGGTCGCGAGCATTTCGGCGCGGACCTTGGGAATGCCCAGGTCGATGGCCGTGGCCGGCCCCAGTTCCTCGGACAGCGTCTTCCAGAACTCGGGCTCGGGTGTCAGCACGGGCTTGGCGTTCATCGAGACCATGCACAGCGTGGTGACGGCCAGGCGCTGTTCGGCCTGGCGCAGAAATGGGCGCGTGATCACGCTCAGCCGCAGCGGCTTGACGGTTTTCATTGGCGGGAAGAGGAATGCTCAGTCGGCACGCGGCAGCTCCAGCGGCGTGCGTGCGCGGTCGATGGCCACGGAGGCCGGATCGCTCGGGTCGTAGCGCAGGTGAACGACGCGCCGCGGCGCGAGGAACTGCGGCACCAGCACGTCTTCCACGAAGGTGGGAATGGAGGCCGAGTGCGTTGCGCCCGCTGCGTCGGTGTAGGCCACGTCGAGCACCAGCGCGCAGACCGTCTGGCCGCGCGAGCCGCCGCGCGTCATGTTGTTCGGGTGCATGCGCACGTTGCTGACCACGCCTTCGGCCGGCTGGCCCGACTGCGCGAGTGCAGCCCAGCGCCTGGCTTCAGCCGTGTAGCGGCCGTTTTCCTTGCGCATGTAGCCCACGGCGCCGATGCCGCCGAGCACCACCACGGCCATCACGACAGCGAAGAATCCCCAGAGAAGCGTCTCCCACTCCATGCCGGGCGTCACATCACGAGGTGCATGGCCTGCGCATAGGCGGCCATGCCGTCCATGTAGAAGCGGACCGCGGTCCGGCCGACTTCCATGGCCTGGTTGGTGATGTCGATGCCCTTGTTCGCGATCTTGTAGGTCAGGAAGTCGACCTTGAGCACCGCGTACTGCGAGTTGATGCCGTAGAACTGCTGGCGCACGCCCCAGAAGTCGAGCGACATGCCCACCGCGCCGAAGCGGAAACCCGCGCCGCCGGAGCGCGTCAACCGCCAGTCGCTGCTCTTGGCGTAGTTGTTGGTGTAGCTGACCGAGTTGTTGGTGTAGCTCACCGCCAGGTTGTTGTAGGTGTTCGACGTCGTGTTGTAGACGGTGGTGTTGATGACGTGCTGCGTCGTGTTGTGGATGTGGTTCGTGGTGTTGAAGGTCACGTCCGGCGAGGTGTGCACGGTCGGGCCGGTCACGGTGGTGGTCGAGGGGCCGTTGACCAGCACCGTGTTCGATGTGTCGATAGTGTCCTGCCGGCCCGCGCTCACGAAGCGCACTTCCTGCCCGTCGATGGTGCCGTGGTAGCCGCCGGAGATGGCCGAGTTGACGCCGCCGGTGATGGTGTCCTGCAGCCCGCCGCTGAGCATGCGCGTCTTGCCGCCGGAGATGGTCTGGTTCACGCCGCCGCTCACGGTTTCGGTGAAGCCGCCGGTCACGTCGCGGGTGTCGCCGCCGGTGATGGTTTCCCTGGCGCCGGCGGTGATGTCGCGGGTCTCGCCGTCCTGGTAGGTGGCCGACTCGTGGCCCTTGATCAGCGTGGTGCGGGTGCCGTCGGTGGTGTGGGTTTCGTCGGCCTCGACCTCGACGTCGAGGTTGCGCTCCGCATGCAGCCAGATCTGTTCGGAACCCGTGCGGTCTTCGAAGCGCAGCATGTTGGCCTGGTTGGCCGCGCCGCCGCTGCTCGAGCGGGTCAGGATGCCGCTGGCCGTGGCGTTGGCGGGCAGCTCCCAGGGCGGCATCTGGTCGCTGTTGTAGACGCGGCCGGTGATGATGGGGCGGTCGGGCTCGCCGCCGATGAAATCGACGATCACCTCCTGGCCCACGCGCGGCATGTGCATGGTGCCGAAGTTGGCGCCGGCCCAACTGCTCGACACGCGCACCCAGCAGGAGCTGTTTTCATCGCCCTGGCCGTAGCGGTCCCAGCGGAACTGCAGCTTCACGCGGCCGAAGCGGTCGGTCCAGATTTCTTCGGGGCCGACCACGGTGGCGGTCTGCGGGCCGTTGGTGCGCGGGCGCGGCGTATTGCGCGCGGGGCGGTAGGCCACGGAGGAGGGCAGCACGGTGAAGTCGAACTCGCACACCGATTCGCTGCTGCCGCCGCTGGAGTACTCGGGCTCCTGCAGGTCGTAGCGCGTTTCGGTGACGAGGTATTCGCGGTTGTCGGCCTCGCGCGGGCAATGCGTCATCTGGAACAGGTAGCCCGGCGCCATGCCCACGACGTTGGTGTGGCCCCTGGCCAGCTCGTGCGCGCACTGCAGCTCCTGCAGGCGAATCTTGGCGTAGGCGTCGCCCTGCTGGTGCTCGCTGTAGCCGCCGAGCCATTCGTACACCTCGTAGGTCGAATGGTCGTGGCCCTTCGGGTCTTGCTGCACGCTTTGCAGCGAGGCACGCGACTTCTTGAAGTCGAAGTCGTCGAGCATCACGCGGCCGGAGGTGATCTGCTCGGACACCCGCCACTGGTCGATGCAGGGCTCCATCGCATTGAGCACACGGTCGCGCGGGCGGTAGGCAATGGTGGCGTGGCCGGGAAGTGGCGAATAGCCGCCGGTGTCGTCGGACAGCACCAGCAGGTGGGTGCCGTTGCCGTGCTCGAAGTGGTACGCGATGCCCTCGTGCTCCATGAGGCGGCTCACGAAGGCGAAGTCGCTTTCCTGGTACTGCACGCAGTTTTCCCACGGGCGGTAGCTGGCCGTGAGGCGCTTCTCGAACTCGAAGCCGTATTTGCCCAGCACCTCGTCGAGCACCTCGGGCACGCTCTTGTTCTGGAAGATGCGGCAGTCGGTGGTGCGCGTGAGATACCAGAGCCACGGTTGCACCAGGGCGCGGTAGATGTAGTGGCGGCCGGTTTCGTTGGCGCGGCCCACCAGCTCGAAGCGCACCACGGTGCCATTGAGAAAGCGCGGTCCGCCGTCGTCGGCCAGCTCCAGCGTGAGCGAGGTGCCCAGCAGCTGCTTGAGCTCGATGTTGAAGCTGGTGCCGACCATGTCCACCTCGAACTCGAAGAGTTGCGAGAGGCCCTCCTGTCCACGCATTGCGCGAAACTTGAGTTGCTCGGCGCCGAGGACGGTATGGACTTGGACGGTACGCGGCATTCGGAACTTCCCTGACCCTGCGGGCTTGCACAAATGCAAACCCTTTGTGAACCAGTCTAGAAATTCCTCATGTCACATGCATGACGCACAAGCCGTCGGCAGGGGCCTGTTTCCCTCTGAAACAGGCGTAGAAAAAGCCATTACATCGATGCTTCGAGCATCGCTTTGTAGTCGTCGCGCGTGGCCAGGCGCGGGTTGGTCTTGTGGCAGTGGTCGGCCATGGCGCCGTCGATGATCTTCTCGAACATCGCGGGCGTCACGCCTACTTCGGCCAGGCCCTTGGGCAGGCCCAGGCGCGCGTTCATGTCGCGGATGGCGTCGCCCAGGTCGCCGGCCGAATCGAGGTGCATGGCCTGCGCCATGCGCTGCAGGCGCTGCTCCTTGCGCACCGAGTCGGCGCCCGAATTGAAGTGGATCACGGCCGGCAGGAAGAGGGCGTTGAGCGTGCCGTGGTGCAGGCGCGGATCGACTCCGCCCAGGCTGTGGCTGAGCGAATGCACGCAGCCCAGTCCCTTCTGGAAGGCCATGGCGCCCTGCATCGACGCGCTCATGAGGTTCAGCCGCGCCTCGCGGTCGCTGCCGTCCTTGGTGGCGCGCTCGATATGGCCCCAGGCACGCTCGAGCCCGTCGAGGCCGATGCCGTCGGCCGGCGGATTGAAGGCGGCCGACATGAAGGTCTCCATGCAATGCGCGATGGCGTCCATGCCGGTGGCGGCGGTGAGCTTGGGCGGCAGGCCGAGCGTGAGCTCGGGGTCGCAGATGGCGGCCTTGGGCATCAGGAACCAGCTGTGAAAGCCCAGCTTGCGGTGGTCGTCGACGATGACGATCGCGCCGCGCGCCACCTCGCTGCCCGTGCCGCTGGTGGTGGGCACGGCGATGAGCGGCACCACGCGCTCGGTGATACGCGGCGAGCCGCCCTCGATGGTCGCGTAAGTCTTGAGCGGGCCTTCGTGCGTGGCCGCGATGGCAACGCCCTTGGCGCAGTCGATGGCCGAGCCGCCGCCCACGGCGATCAGGCCGTCGCAGCGGCCGCCGCGGTACAGCTCGACGGCGGCGCGCACGGCGGCCTCGGTCGGGTTGGAGGGCGTCTGGTCGAACACCGACACTTCCAGATCCGAGATGGCGTCCAGCGCCTTCTGCAGCACGCCCGCGGCGCGCACGCCGGCGTCGGTCACGATCAGCGGGCGATTGATGCCGATGCGCGCGCATTCGCTGGACAGCAGCTTGATCGCGCCGAATTCGAACTGGATCTGGGTGAGGTATTGGATGAGTGCCATGGGGTGGTGATGCGCAGGGCGGTACGATTGCGGACTGTGCAAATCTACCAACAGGGGCGTGTCTTGCCCACGCAAGAAACCCTTGCCGCTGTCGCGCACGGCACACCGTGCGCAATGGCCGCCTTCCTACCGACATGACGACGACTCCCCCGACGACGCAGGCGCAAAAGCAGCAACAGCAACACCCGCTCACCGCCAAGATGGCCAGCGTGGTCGAGCGCATGGCCCGCGCCGGCCACCCCACGCTCGACCAGCTCACGCCCGCCGAGGCCAAGGCCTCCTATGAAAAAGGCGCGGGCGTGCTCGAAGTGCCCAAGCCCGAACTCGCTCGCATCGAAGACTTCAGCATCGCAGCGCGCGACGGCCATGCCATTCCCGCGCGGCTGTATGCGCCGTCGGCCGAGGTGCTGCCGGTGCTGGTCTACTTTCATGGCGGAGGCTTCACCGTCGGCAACATCCGCACGCACGACACGCTGTGCCGCGTGCTGAGCC
Source organism: Variovorax paradoxus (assembly GCF_022009635.1). Classification (NCBI taxonomy): domain Bacteria; kingdom Pseudomonadati; phylum Pseudomonadota; class Betaproteobacteria; order Burkholderiales; family Comamonadaceae; genus Variovorax; species Variovorax paradoxus. Next base: position 4,056,392 of record NZ_CP091716.1, on the reverse strand, counting down.
TCAAGAGCGGCTGCGCGGTGGTGTCGGTCGACTACCGGCTCGCGCCCGCGCACAAGTTTCCGACCGCGTCCGACGATGCCTGGGACGCCTTCCAATTCATCGCCACTCAGGGCGCGAGCCTGGGCCTCGATGCGTCGCGCATGGCGGTGGCGGGCGACAGCGCGGGCGGCACGCTGGCCGCGGTCTGCGCCATCATGGCGCGCGACGCGGGCCTGCCGCTGGCGCTGCAACTGCTGATCTACCCCGGCACCACGGCTCATCAAGACACGGCCTCGCACCTGCGCCACGCACACGGTCCGCTGCTGACGAAGGCGATGATCGACTTCTTCTTCGCGCAATACGTTCGCACGCCGGCCGACCGCGACGACTGGCGCTTCGCGCCGCTGTTGGCCGACGATGTCGACGGCGTCGCGCCCGCATGGATCGGGCTGGCCGAGTGCGATGCCGTGGTCGACGAAGGCATCGCCTACGCCGACAAGCTGCGCGCCGCGGGCGTGCCGGTCGACCTGGAGATCTACCGGGGCGTGATCCACGAATTCATCAAGATGGGACGCGCGATCCCGGAGGCGCTGACGGCGCAGGACGACGCGGCCCGGGCCATCAAGGAAGCACTGAGACCATGAGCGAGACAGCCACCCACCGCAAGAATTTCCGTTTCTTCCACCGCCTGCGCGTGCGCTGGGCCGAGGTCGACATGCAGAAGATCGTGTTCAACGCGCACTACCTGATGTATTTCGACACGGCCATCTCCGACTACTGGCGCGCGCTCGCGCTGCCGTACGAGGAATCCATGCACTCGCTGGCCGGCGACCTCTACGTGCGCAAGGCGACGATCGACTTCCGCGCGTCTGCCCGCATGGACGACATGCTCGACGTGGGCATGCGCTGCGCGCGCATCGGCAATTCGTCGATGGTGTTCGAGGGCGGCCTGTTCCGGCAGGACCAGTTCCTGGTCGGCTGCGAGTTGGTGTACGTGTTCGCGGACCCGGCCACGCAAACTTCCAAGCCGGTGCCCGAGAAACTGCGCAGCCTGCTCGCCGGCTACGAAGCCGGTGAGCCGATGCGCACGGTGGAGACGGGCGACTGGGCCACGCTGGGCGAATCGGCCGGTGCGTTGCGGCGCGCGGTGTTCGTCGAGGAGCAGAACATTCCCGAATCGCTGGAGTGGGACGAACACGACGCGAAGGTGCTGCACGCGGTGGCGCGCAACCGGCTGGGGCAGGTCATCGCCACCGGCCGGCTGCTGCACGCCGAAGACGGTGTCTCGCACATCGGCCGCATGGCGGTCCACCGCAACCTGCGCAGCGGCGGACATGGCGCGGCGGTGATGCAGGCGCTCGAAGAAGCGGCCCGCGCGCGCGGCGACCGCGTGGTGGCGCTGAACGCACAGCGAAGCGCCGAGCGCTTCTATGCGCGACTCGGCTATGTGTCGCATGGCGACGGCTTCGAGGAAGCCGGCATTCCGCACATCGAGATGCGCCGCACGCTGGGCTGAGCGGCACTCTTTTTTCAATAACGCGGCGGCGGGTCCGGCACGTAGCCGTTGTCGGTGCCCGGGAACGCCGACGGACCGGCCGGGCGCGGCCAGCGTCGCGGCTGGGGAATCACACCCGCGGCCACGAGGTTCTCGCGGCTGTCGTAGCGGATGCGGATCACCTCGTCGGGCGACGACCGTGCGCGCTCGAAAGTGGTCTTGCCGACATAGGACGTCTCGCGACGGCCGTGCGCGGTGCCCAGGCTCGGGCTTGGCGCCGACTGTCGGGCCACGCTGCCCGCAGGCGCTTCGGCGGCGGCCGACGCGTCTGCGCCCGGGGCCGGAGCGGCCTTGGCCAATGGAGAATCGCCGCGGCGCTCGCGTTCCCCGTATTCGTCGCGGCGCGGATAGGGCACGACGACGGGCGGCGGCGGCTCGGGCATGCGCTCGCGGAACATGGCAACGCCGATCACGCCCACGTCGTCGGGGCGGCCGGTGCGGCTCGCGTAGGAATTGCCGGCCGCCGCGAACTCGAAGGCCGCGATCTGCGAATCGCTCTTGCGCCAGCCCGTGATGTCGCTGCGTTCGCGCGGGCCGAAGACATAGCCGTTCTGCCCGACGCCCGCGGTTTCGCCGGTGACCACGTTCACGCCGTCCACCGACATCACGGCCATGATGCGTTCGCCCATCGCATTGCGCACGCGGATGGCGTAGCGCGCGCCGGGGCGGCCGGCCACCCAGTATTCGCCGCGATGGCGGTAGACCGGCAGCTCGGCGCCCGTGCTGCGGTCGACCACGCCGACCTGCATCAGCGAGCCGACGAGGCTGGGCGGCGGAGGCGGAATGTAGGGCCGTTCCTGGCTTTGTGCGGCGCCCGCGAAAGAAGCCATGGCCGTCAGGGCCAGGGCGGTGGAGAAAAGTCTGCGCTGCATGGTGTCTTCCTTGCCGGGAGTTGATCTGTGCAGGCTTCTACGGCGCAGCTTCGGCAACGGGGTTAGGCGACACGAAAAAAAATGGCGCTGCCTGTTCGACAGCGCCGAACGCCCCCTTTTCCAGGGGCGTTGGGGGTCCGGAAAATCAGATGTCTTCGAGCAGCGGGTAGGGCAGCGGCTCTACAGCCAGCGCCGGCCCGTCGGCCGTACCCGCGCGCAGGTCACCGGCCTCAAGCGCCGCGATCTGCATCGACACCAGCGCCGCCCAGCCGCCGCCGGGCGCGGGCGCTGCCTGCGCCACGGTGCCCACGGGTTGTTCTGCATCGTTGGCCGCGAACACTTCCTGGCCGGCGCTCACGGGCGCATCGGCCTGCACGAGGTAGGCACGGCGCTTCAGCGTGCCGCGGAACTGGCTGCGCGCCACCACTTCCTGGCCGGGGTAGCAGCCCTTCTTGAAGTTGACGCCGCCCACCGACTCGTAATTGATCATCTGGGGCACGAAGGCGTCGATGACGGGGGTGGTCAAGGTGACGATGCCGCTACGCACCTCGCTCCACTGCCAGAGGCTGTCGTCGAGCGCAGGGCCGACTGGCGCAGGCTGGCCGGCCGGGGCGATCCACAACGCACGCGGCACGCCGTCGGCCGGGTAGAGCGACACCACGCTCACGTCGTCGCCAACGGATATGCGCTTGCCGGGCGGCAGCGAGGCATCGAGGCCGTTGCCAGTCAGCGCGGTGCCGGCCAGGCCGTAGAGCGCGAACCGGTCGGTGGCGTCGGTCAGCTTGACCTTGGCGCGCAGCACGAACATCGACAGGCGCTTGAGGGTGGCGGCGAGGATGTCGCGGCTGCACACCAGAAGAATCAGCTCGGCTTGCGGCTTGATTCCGATGAAACTCGCGATCACACGGCCCTTGGCAGTGCACAGGGCAGCCAGCCGGGCGTCGGCGGCGCCGAGCAGGGAGAAGTCCTGCGTGAGCTGGCCGTGAAGGAAACTGGCGGCATCGGGGCCCTCGGCGCGGATCACGCCGAGGTGGCCGGCGGGGGAGAGGGCGGTCACGCCATTGAGAACGACAGTGGTCATCGCTGAATTATCATGGCCGGGCCTGTTCCTTCGGAGCGGCAGGGGCTCCCTCCCTGCGGCACGCGGGGCTACCCGTTTTTTCTTCTTCTTTCTTCCGTCTTCCCCCACATCGGATCCGTGCGCAGCTTTTTCCTCACGCTTTTCCTGCTTGCCGCCCTGGCCGCGCTTGCGCTCGGCGGCGCCGGCCTCTGGTGGGTGCACCAGCCGCTCAAGCTGCCAGCGCCCAGCGTCGACCTGTCCGTCGAGCCCGGCACCACGCCGCGCGGCATCGCGCAGGCAGTGGCCGATACCGGTGTCGACGTGCAGCCGCAACTGCTCTATCTCTGGTTCCGCGTGTCGGGCCAAGACCGCCAGATGCGCGCCGGCAGCTACGAGCTGGAGCGCGGCGTCACGCCCAAGCTGCTGCTCAATATCCTGGTGCGCGGCGAGGAAGCCACGCGCAGCGTGGTGCTGGTCGAAGGCTGGAACATCCGCCAGGTGCGCGCCGCGCTGGCCAAGGCCGACCAGCTCAAGCCCGACAGCGTCGGCCTGACCGACGAGGCGCTCATGACCAGGCTCGGCAGGCCGGGCGTTCACCCCGAAGGCCGCTTCTTCCCTGACACCTACACCTATTCGAAGGGTTCGACCGACGTCGCCCTGCTGCAGCGCGCGATGCGGGCCATGGACAAGAAGCTGGAAGCCGCCTGGGCCGCCCGCGCCTCCGATCTGCCGCTCAAGTCGGCAGACGAGGCGCTGATCCTGGCCAGCATTGTCGAAAAGGAGACAGGCAAGGCCAACGACCGCGCGGAAATCGCGGCCGTCTTCGCCAATCGCCTGCGCATCGGCATGCCGCTGCAGACCGACCCGACTGTCATCTACGGCATGGGCACCGCCTTCGACGGCAACCTGCGCAAGAAAGACCTGCAGACCGACACGCCCTGGAACACCTACACCCGCGGCGGCCTGCCGCCCACGCCGATTTCCATGCCCGGCAAGGCGGCGCTGCTGGCGGCCGTGCAGCCGGCGCAAAGCAAATCGCTGTATTTCGTCTCGCGCGGCGACGGCACCAGCCAGTTCAGCAACTCGCTCGACGACCACAACCGCGCGGTCAATCGCTACCAGCGCGGCGGTGGCGATCCCAAACCCAAGGCAACCCAATGAGCGAGCAAGGTCTGTTTCTGACGCTGGAAGGCATCGACGGCGCGGGCAAGTCGAGCCATCTCGACGCGCTGGAGGCGCTGTTCAAGGCCCAGGGCCGCGCGGTCGTGCGCACGCGCGAGCCCGGCGGCACGCCGCTGGCCGAAACACTGCGCGGCCTGATCCTGGAACAGCCGATGGACCCGCTGACCGAATCGCTGCTGGTGTTCGCGGCGCGGCGCGACCATGTGGCGCACGTCATCGAGCCGGCGCTGGCGCGTGGCGACGTGGTGCTTTGCGACCGATTCACCGACGCCACCTTCGCCTATCAGGGCGCGGGGCGCGGCTTCGATGCGGCCGTGCTGTCGACGCTCGAGCAATGGGTGCAGGCGGGGAGGGCGGGGCTGCCCGCGTCCACGCTGCTGCAGCCGCGGATCACGCTCTGGTTCGACCTGGCGCCCGAGATCGCCGCGCAGCGGCTGGCCGGCGCGCGCGTGCCGGACAAGTTCGAGGCCCAGCCGGTCGAATTCTTCCGCCGCGTGGCGCAGGGCTATGCGGCCCGTGCCGCCGCCGACGCGGCGCGCTTCGTGCGCATCGACGCCAGCCAGGCGCGCGACCAGGTCTGGCAGCAGGTCGAGACCGCGCTGCTGGCGCGCGGCGTGCTGCAACCGCTGGGCGGGGCTGCACGATGAGCGCCCAGGCACTGTCCCCCTGGCTGCGCCGGCCGCTGGCCGAGCTGCTTCGCCAGCGCGGTCACGCATGGCTGCTGCAGGGGCCGTCGGGCATCGGCCAGTACGAACTGGCCCTGGCGCTGGCCTCCGCATGGCTGTGCGAGCAGCCGACAGCCGAAGGCACAGCCTGCGGCCATTGCGCGAGTTGCCATGCCATCGAGGTTCGCACTCATGCCGACCTGTGCGTGCTGATGCCCGAAGTCGCGATGCAGGAACTCGGCTGGCCGCTCGACGAAAAGGCCCAGGCCGACATCGACGACAAGAAGCGCAAGGCCAGCCGGGAAATACGTGTCGAAGCAATGCGCGACGCGGTCGGCTTCGCCCAGCGCACCAGCGCGCGCGGACGCGGCAAGGTGGTACTGGTGTATCCGGCCGAGCGCATGAACACCATCACCGCCAATGCGCTGCTCAAGACGCTCGAGGAGCCCGTGGGCGACGTGCGTTTCGTGCTCGCCAGCGAGGCCGCTTGGCAGTTGCTGCCGACCATCCGCAGCCGCTGCCTGGGCTTCACGCTGCCTTGGCCCGAGACCGCCGAGGCCGAAGCCTGGCTCGCCGCGCAGGATGTGCCCGCCGCCGATGCCGCGGCACTGCTGCGCGCGGCCGGCGGCAGGCCGAGCGATGCCCTGAGGCTGGCCCGCTCCGGCCAGTCGCCCAAGGCTTGGTCGCTGCTGCCCAAGGCCATGTCGCGCGGCGACGTGGGCGCGCTGGCCGACCACGCGCCCGCCCAGGCCGTGGGCGCGCTGCAGAAGCTCTGCCACGACCTGATGGCGGTCGGCAACGGCGCCGAACCCCGGTTCTTCGATGCCGCCGACCTGCCGGCGGCGCCTTCCAGGCTGGCGCTGGCGCGCTGGTCGAAGTCGCTGGCCAGTGCCGCCAGGACGGCGGAACACCCGTTCAATGCCGGCCTCATGCTCGAAGCGCTTGTGAGCGAGGCGCGAACGACCCTAAACTCTGCCGCTCGTCGCCCATGAACCAACCCGCCAACCCCGCTTCGCCCGCAGCAGCCCCCGTACCGGCACGGCCGAGCGTCATCCAGCTCGCCATCAAGGAGAAGGGCGCGCTGTATGCGGCCTACATCCCGCTGTTCGCGGAAGGCGGCATCTTCATCCCGACCTCGCGCGAATACCGTCTGGGCGACGACGTCTACGTGCTGCTCACGCTGCCCGAAGACCCGCAGCGCTATCCGGTGGCCGGCAAGGTGGCCTGGATCACGCCGCCGCGTGCCGCCGGCAACCGGGCGCCGGGCGTGGGCATCCGTTTTCCTTCCGACGAGAAGTCGCGCCAGCTCAAGGCGCGCATCGAAGCGGCGCTGGGCGGCTCCATGGCCTCCGACCGCCCGACACAGACCATTTGAGTTCCCCGCCGTCCTCGTGACGCGGAACTCCGTACACGGCGCCGTCTCCCACAACCCGGGCCGGTGCCGCGCACCATTTCATTTCCGATGTTCACAGACTCCCACTGCCACCTCACGTTTCCCGAATTCGCGGACCAGATGCCGCAGATCCGCGCCGCCATGGCCGCCGCGCAGGTCGATCGGGCCCTGTGCATCTGCACCAAGCTCGAGGAATTCGACGACGTGCAGGCGCTGGCCGCCAGCTACGACAACTTCTGGGCCAGCGTGGGCGTGCACCCCGACAACGAGGACATCGCCGAGCCCACGGTCGAAGACCTGGTGCGGCTGTCGGCCCGCCCGCGCGTGGTGGCCATCGGCGAAACCGGCCTCGACTACTACCAGATGGAAGAGCGCAAGGGCGGCCGCAGCATCTCTGACATGGAATGGCAGCGCGACCGCTTCCGCGTGCACATCCGCGCCGCGCAGCAGACGCGCAAGCCGCTGGTGATCCACACCCGCGAGGCCTCGGCCGACACGCTGGCCATCCTCAAGGAAGAGGGCGAGGACGGCGCCGGCAAGGCGGCCGGCGGCGTGTTCCATTGCTTCACCGAAACCGCCGAGGTGGCGCGCGCGGCGCTCGACCTGGGTTTCTACATTTCGTTTTCCGGCATCCTGACCTTCAAGAAGGCGCAGGACCTGCGCGACGTGGCTGCCTTCGTGCCGCTCGACCGCATGCTGATCGAGACCGACAGCCCGTACCTCGCGCCGGTGCCTTACCGCGGCAAGACCAACAATCCGTCGTACGTGCCCTATGTGGCGCAGCAGATCGCCGAGCTGCGCAAGCTGCCGGTGGAAGCCGTCGCCAAGGCCACGAGCGACAACTTCGAAACATTGTTCAGGGAAGTCAAATCATGAAAAACTACTTCAAGAAATCGATTTATCTCATTGTCATTGCTGCATCTTTTGCGGCGCATGCCGGTTCTTTCGAAGACTTCTTCCGGGCCGTGCGCGGCGACAACGCCAGCGGCGTGCGCAGCCTGCTGCAGCGCGGCTTCGACCCCAACACGCTGGACGAACACGGCCAGACCGGCCTGCTCATCGCGTTGCGCGAGCCCTCGCCGAAGGTCATCAAGGTGCTGATCGACGCGCCGCAGACCAACGTGGACATCGCCAGCCCCAAGGACGAAACCCCGCTGATGCTGGCGGCGATCAAGGGCCAGCAGGACGTGGTCGCGCAACTGCTCAAGCGCGACGCCGCCGTCAACAAGACAGGCTGGACGCCGCTGCACTACGCCGCTACCAGCGGCCAGATCGCGATCATGAAAGTGCTGCTCGAGAACTTTGCGTTCATCGACGCACAGTCACCCAACGGCACCACGCCGCTGATGATGGCGGCCATGTACGGCTCCAACGACGCGGTGAAGCTGCTGCTGGACGAGGGCGCGGACACGACCATGAAGAACCAGCTGGGCATGACGGCCGTCGATTTCGCGAACAAGGCGAACCGCGCGGAAGCCGCTTCGATGATCACCGCGGCTGCCGGCGCGCGAGCCAATGCGGCCAAGGCCGTGCCCAAGGACGGCAAGTGGTAAGCCGCCGCTGAGGCGGCTACCTCAGCGCGGCTGCTGCTGCGTCGTGCAGTGGATGCCGCCGCCGCCCGCGGCAATCCCGTCGATGTCGAGCTGAACCACCTCGCGCTTCGGGAACAGCTCCCGCAGCAATGAGCGCGCATTGGCATCGGCCCGCGCATCGCCGAACTGCGGTGCGATCACAGCGCCATTGCACACGTAGAAGTTGATGTAGCCCGCCGCGAACTCGGGCGTCTCCAGCTTCTTTCGCACCGACTCCGGCCCCTTGAGCACCTCCACGCGCAGCTTCTGGCCGTGTGCGTCGGTGGCCTGCTTCAGGATCTCCAGGTGCCGCCGGGTCACGGCGCGGTCGTAGGAGCCGGGGTCTTCGTCGAGGCCTGCCACCACCACGCCGGGCGAGGCGAAGCGGGCGTAGAAATCGGTGTGGCCGTCGGTGATGTCGCGCCCGGCAATGCCCGGCAGCCAGATGATCTTGCGCAAGCCCAGCAGTCGCTTGAGTTCGGCTTCGCAGGCTTCCTTGTTCAGGCCGGGGTTGCGGTTGGCATTGAGCACGCAGCTCTCGGTGATGATGGCCGTACCCGCGCCGTCGACCTCGATGCCGCCGCCTTCCAGCACGAGCCGGGTGCGCAGCCGCTGCACCTCGGCAGCGTCCGTCACGTACTCGGCCACCTCGGCGTCACGCTCGTGGGCCTGCTTGCGGCCCCAGCCGTTGAAGTTGAAATCCACGCCGGCCCATTGGCCCCCGGCATTGCGCACGAACACCGGGCCGGTGTCGCGCATCCAGAGGTCGTCGACCGGTTGCACTTCGAGTTCGACCTTGTTGCCGCACAGTCGGGCCGCCAGGTCGTGATCTTCCTCGTTGACCAGCATGCGCACCGGCTCGAAGGCCGCGATGGTGCGCGCGATGCCGGCCAGGTGCTCGCGTGCCGGTTTCAGCAGGCGCCGGCCCCAGACTTCTTCACTGGGGCCGAAAGACATCCAGGTGGCGCGATGCGGGTCGCCTTCGTCGGGCATGTGCCACGACTCGGCTGCGGCCATCGACGGCGCTGCCAAAGCCAGGGGCGCGAGGCCCATGCCGGCCAGCAGGCGACGGCGTGCGAGGGAAGGGCGCATGTCGGTTTCCTCGAAGAAGGGCACTTTGGCGGTCATGCCGGTTCCTGCTGCGTCGTGCAATGGATGCCGCCGCCGCCAGCGGCGATGGCGTCGATGTTCAGCTGCACGATCTGATGGCTGGGCAATTGCGCCGCCAGCGCATTGCGGGCCGCCGCGTCGGCGACAGCATCGCCGAATTCGGGCAGGAACAGGGCCTTGTCGGTGATCAGGAAGTTCACGTAGCCGGCGGCGAAGTCCTTGCGCGCGAACTCGGGGCGCACCTGGCTCGGCGTTTCGAGCGTGACGATCCGCAGCGGGCGGCCGCGCGCATCGGTCGCGGTGCGCAGCAGTTCCAGGTGGCGCCGTGTCACCGCGTGGTCGAACGATTTTTCGTCGTTCTCCAGCGCCGCGACGACCACGCCGGGCTTGAGGAAGCGGGCGTAGAAATCGGTGTGGCCGTCGGTGATGTCGCGGTTGGCGATGCCGGGCAACCAGATGATCTTTTCCAGGCCCAGCAGGCGCTTGAGCTCCGCCTCGGCGTCGGCCTTGCTGACGCCGGGGTTGCGGTTGCCGTTGAGCACGCAGCTCTCGGTGATGATGGCCGTGCCTTGCCCGTCGACCTCGATGCCGCCGCCCTCCATCACGAGGCGACTGCGCAGCAGCGGCACGCCGCTCAGTTCCGCCATGCGCGCGGCCACGATAGCGTCGCGTGCATGCGGCTGCTTGTTGCCCCAGCCGTTGAAATTGAAGCTCACCGCGGCCCGGTCGCCACGGGTGTTGCGCACGAAGACGCAGCCGGTGTCGCGCATCCAGAGGTCGTCGAGCTCATGGACGATCAACTGCACGTTGGAGCCGCAGAGCTGCCGGGCCGTGGCGAAGTCGTCGGCGCCCACCAGCATCTTCACCGGCTCGTAGACGCTGATGGCGTTGGCGATGCGCGCCAGGGCCTGTTGCACCGGCTGGCGCATGGGCGCGGTCCATACGGACTCGCGTGCGGCAAAGGCCATCCAGACGGCGCGGTGCGGGGCGCTTTCGTCGGGCATCTGCCAGGGGTCCGCTGCTTGGGAAGGCGGAGGGGCAGGCGTGTTGGAAGGTGTCGGGGCCGGCATGGGAAAGGGGGCCTGCGAGCCGCCGCCACCACCACCGCCGCATGCACTGAGCATTCCGCTCATCAGGCCGAGGCCGCCAAGGCCCATCAGGGCGCGTCGAGTTGTCATCAGAATCCAAGGGTTAGTACCAAGGCGCTGGATTCTGTCGACCTTCACTCATTTGCATAACTGATCTTTTCTGGACTGAATGACCGATTCAGTTCATGAATCGATCATTCCGCCTTGGCATAGCGCAGCAGGCTGTCGAAAACATCCCGGACCAGCGGCAGGCGCGGCTCGCCTTCGGTGCGCGAGATCCAGAGCGTGCCCAACGGCAGGCTCGGGTAGTCGGAAAGGTGCCGCAATTGGCGCTTGTGCAGCGCCTCGTCGGCCAGCAGCCGCGACACCAGTGCCATGCCGCGGCCGCGCAAGGCGGCGTCGAGCAACAGGCGCGGATCGTCGTAGATGGCGAGCTTGCGCAGATGGCCGAAATGCTCTCGGATGAAGGGGCCGATGCGGTCGCTCGTGAGATCGGTCTCGAGGCACAGCATGCCGGCGGTTTCGCCTGTGGCGTCGGTGTGCTCGACCGCCACGAGTTCGTCTTCGAGCAACGGGACTTCGAACACGCCGCGCTGCCTGAGCGGCTCGCGCGTGATTGCGATGTCCACGTCCATTTCATCGATGTAGCGCGCGCTTTCGTCGATCGAGATGATCGGGCAGAGCGCCGGATGCTCCTGCAGCAGCCGGTCCACGCGCGGCAGCAGCCAGCCCTTGACCACCGGCGCCGGACAGACCAGCGTGACGAGGCTGTCGTCCATGTAGGTTTCGATGCGGCTCAGGCCGCTGCGGATCTGGTCCAGCGACTTGCCCACGCTGTCGAGCAGCAGGCGCCCGGACACCGTCAGCTCGACGCCGCGGCCCTTGCGCCGGAACAGCGGCTGCCCGACCTGCTGCTCGAGCTGCGCGATCTGGTGGCTGACTGCCGATTGGGAGATGCAGAGTTCGTCCGCGGCCCGCGAGTAACTGCCCAGGCGGGCGGCCGCTTCGAAGCCGATCAGGAACCTGAAGGACGGCAGTTTGGCATTCGACGACATGGGCGGCAGGAGAGCTTGGCAGAGGTGAATTCGATGCTACTCCCGACGCATGCGGCAATGGCCGCCCGGTCGCGCCCTACCGGATCGGACGCGGGGGCAGGGGAGGTGGCGTCGGCCTCGGGGGCCTCGGCGGCACTGGCGGGCGGTATCCGGCGTTGGAAATCACCGCATTGCTGCGCGGGCGGCCGACCTGCACGGCGGGGTTCGACGAACTCATCAGCGTGGGGTGCGAGATTTCGAGTGCGTCGTGTTGCCCGAGCGCCAGCGCATAGGCGACCAGGTTGGCGAGCTGCGTCATGCCGCCTTCGGCCGGAGACAGCGGCTTGAGCATGGGCCTGGCGACGTATTCGTAGGACTTGCCCTTGGCGGCCATGCCCGATAGTGCCTGTCTGCCATCGGCGCGGGCCGAATGGTAGGCGTTGAGCACCACGTCCCGGGCGACGTCGACCATGCGCGCCGCGATTTGGTCGGAGTCTTTGTGCATCAGCTCCGCGACGCGCTCCGCACGCATCTGCATGCCTTCCACGAAGGTGGTGATCTTGATCAGCTGCTGGCGCAGGTCCGATGCGGAAATGCGCACCTTGGCCGCAACGCCCGGGTACAGCACCGCGTCGTTCAGGTCGGTGATCTGGTCCGGCATGGAGTTGATCAGGTTGGCGATGTGCTTGTACTGCTTCATCGCCGCTTCGGCGGCTTCCATTGCCTCGCGGTCGTCGCGAAAGAGCGCGGCGGTTTCCTGGTTGCCGCGATTGGTGAGCACGGTGTCGGCTTCGGTGATGCTCTTGCCGTGCAGGTAGCCGTCGACGCCGCCCTCGACGCCGCTGACCGCGGAAACGCCGAGGCCGACGCTCTTGGTCACGATGGTCTTGAGCACCGAGGCACCCGGAATCGGGATTTTGCCGAGCCCGGCCCGGGCCAGTGCCGCGACGCCCTTGACCACCAGCCGCTGCACGTCGGCGGTGTTGCCGCAGTACTCGCCGAGAAGCACGGTCAGCTTCTTCTTGAACGGCACGCTGAAGCTGTCATTGGACTTGGCGCGAAAGGAATCCCAAGTCCGCTCGACCATGTCGGATTTCTGGGCGAAAGCCGCGCTGATCACGCCCCAGTCCTTGGTGCGCATGCGGTCCAGCAAGACGCGGGCACCGGCCGCCATTTCCTTGTCGTAGTACTGGGACAGGTTCTTGCCCACTTCATCGAACGTGGTCTGTGGAATATCGAGCATCAGAAAGTTCCAAGGTCTGGGATAGCGTTCGATGCTAGGTGGGATGCGTGGATGGCGCATGAGACCTTGGTCCCATGTTCATGTGGGTTGTTGTGCGGGAGCGTCGTGGATTGCTTTAATAAGCACAATGTGCATTATGTTAAATATAGGGGGCGAGCAATTTCCCGTTTGCCTTCGATTTCAGCCTGCCCTGATCCGGGTGCCCGGATCCTGAGCCCAGTGCCGATCCTGTTCCAGCTCTCCGGCACCGTCTCCCCGCCGACGTAACGCCGCCTCCAGCGAGGCTGCAACAGAACTCCAGTCATAGAAAACATGCACCTTGCGTGCATGGTTCCACTGTCCGCCGAAGGCCTTGAAGACGGTGGCGAACTGGAAGCATCCACCTTTGATGGCCGGCATCGGCGGCCCGTTGGCGAACGACACCTCGAGGACCCTGCAGTCCTCCAGGCTCGACGCGAGTTCTTCCGCGCGCGCCTGGGCGGGGAAAGAAAGTACGGTGGGCATCGAACCACTCTACCGAAAATCGGTTGCGCACGAAACCTTTTTTCTACGCTGGGCGGGTCTGCGCTCCGCTCAGCCGTGGACGCCTTCGATCGAGCGTGCATACAGCACGATCTCGGCGGGCGTCATCGCATCCTCCAGCGCGGCCAGTTCGAGTCGCTCGAAGTCGTGCGATATCCACTCGAACATGTGCGACAGCGGCATTCCGGTGATGTCTTCCCCGTCGCTCCATGGTTGCAGCCGCGTGGCCGCGCTGCTCAGCAGCATGCGCAGGTAGAGCGCCCGGGCCAGGCGCACAGCGGCCACCTTGTCCGGGTTGTCCAGCGTCCGCTGAAAAACCTCCAGCTGCTGCTCGCAAAGCACCAAGCGTTCCTGTGCCGTCACGAAACCGTGGCTGCAGATATCGGAAGCCCTGCAACGCAGATCCTGAAGGCGATGGAACTCGCTCAGCACACGGGCATACGCCAGTTGCTGGAGCAGTTGCAGCGCGCGATCCAGAAAGCCTTGCATGAGTGCCATCTGAAATTCCGCAGCGTCTCTCGGACGTAGGACGGCGCGCAAAAAAAGCGCACGGCGGCACCGCCATCTAGCCGCGTCACTCGATGAGTAGTTTTGTAAGCGTTGTCAAAGAGATGTCACCTTGCATCCGCAAGATCAGTGGCATTGCTTGTGTTTGTGGCAATTTTTGCAAAAAACCTTTCCATACCTAAACACAAGTAAACGCAATTTGCGTTGCAGGCGAATTTCAACTTCTTGAGGGAACGACATGATCAGAGGAACAACCGCATACAGCGGGCTTGCGGCATTGGGGGCCGCCACCGTCTTCTTGCTTTCCGGCTGCGGCGGGGGTGGCGGAGACAATGGCGGCGCATTCTTTCCGCCAGTCACCGGCGGCACACCAGGCACCACGACCAACCAGGGCAAGAGCGGCCCGAAGGCGCTGGTGGTCGAGATCGACGGACTCACGCATGCGGCGCTGCGCGATGCGGTCGCGCAAGGCAAGGCACCCGCGCTGCAGTCGCTTCGCATCGCCCCCGCATGGACCGGCGGCATCGCCGGCACGCTCAGCGAGCAACCGACTTACGACAGCCAGGGATGGGCCACGCTGCTGACCGGCACCTGGGCCAACCGCCACGGCGTGCGCGGCACCGGCGGCACCCAGCGCATCGACGCCAAGCTCGCACCCTCGATCTTCGCCATCGCCAAACAGAACGCTTCGGCTGGCTACAAGACCGGCGCCGTCACCGCGAATGCGCTCTACCCTGCTCTGCTGGGCAACGAGCCCGGCGCAATCGACGCCGCGGTCGACTGCGCGGGAGCCGACGCCTGCGTGACCGACCGCACGGCCCAACTCATCGATGCCGGCTACGACCTGCTGGTAGCCCAATACGGTGCGCCTGCCGCCATGGTGGCCAACAGCGGCCTGAAGGGCGCCGACTACCAGCGCGCCATCTCCGACACCTCCGCCGCCGTCGGCAAGCTGCTTGCGCGTATCGCACAGCGCACCGCCAATGACTCGAAGGAAGACTGGCTGGTGATTCTCACCACTGGCCATGGCCTCGATGTCTTCGGTACCAGCGGCGGACAGCAGGCCATTGCGGACAAGACCGTCTTCATCGCCAGCAACAAGACCTTGCCGGCATTGCCCGGAGTCGACACGGCCGCCCCGACCGACAGCACGTTGCTGCGCCTGGCCGCCGCCACCGACATCGCGCCGACCGTGCTGCGTCACCTGGGCACCCCGCCAGCGCCATCGAGCTACACGTTGAACGGCGTCGCGCTCCAAGGCGCCACCAGCATCCGCGAACTCGCAGCCGGCATCGGCGCCGACAAGGACAGCGTCGAACTCTCCTGGAAGCTCGCAGGCAGCACCAATGTGCCGGTGCAGGTCCTGCGCGACGGCAAGCAGGTCGCTACCTTGGCCGCGGGCAGCACTGCGTACACCGACACCCTCGAAGGCGTGAAGGACAGCAACTTCAGCTACCTCTATACCGTGGTGGCAGGCGACACCTCGCTCACCATCACTGCCGTCAAGCCGGTTCCGCTGCCGCTCACGCTGCTCAACGGCCTCGTCAACTACTACCCGCTCGATGCGCTTCCCACGCTCGACGTCAGGACCGGTGCCTCGACGCTCGCCCCCTGGGCCGTGGACGCCGCCGCCGGCTCGCTGGTAGATGACGATGGCTTCAAGCCACGCTTTCAGGCCAAGGCACTGCGCGTGGACAACCGCATCGTGAACGCGGCCGGCATGTCGGGCTACCGACTGATGCAGACCAACGACGTGACGACGGACCCCGCGGTCACCGCCTTCACCATCGGCTTCTGGATGCGCACCGACGCCACCTGCACCCAAGGCGTGGGCTACGGCGCGTCGGTCATCGCCAACAAGAACTACGACAACGGCAACAACGAAGGCATCGCCATCGGCATGTTCGGCAACTGCGAACTGCGGTTCAACACGGGCCTGGGCGGTTCGCGCGGAGAAATCGGCGGCGTCCACTTCCTGAGCGCCGGCAAGTGGGCCTACGTGGCGATGGTCATCGACAAGACCGGGACGGCCATGAAGGGTTACGTCATCGATCCCGTCAAAGGCGTTCAGACCGGCGGCGTGACCCTCTCGGCCGCACTGGTCGCCAAGCTCGGCGGCCTCAAGAACGGCATCGGCCTGAACGAAGACGGCACCGGCCTTTACTACAAGCGCGCGGGCAACAGCGCCCCGCGCGGCGCCATGGACTTCAACGACTTCGCGATCTGGAACCGCGCGCTCACCGCGGACGAGATCAAGAGCATCTACCAGGCCGCCCGTCCGTTGGCGACGCTGGCCCCCTGAATTTCTCCCCCCTGCACACGCCACTTCGACCAAAGAGGACCGACCCATGCAATTTCTTTCATCGACCCCGCGACTGATACCCGTGCTCATCCTTGCCTGCGTGCTTTCCGCTTGCGGCGGCGGCAGCAACGGCGGCGGCGGTGTTGTCGGCGGCCTGCCCGGCACCGGAACACCAACGCCACCGGACACGAGCGTCAAACCCGAGATGCGCTGCGCGCCCTGAACACCTCGAAATCACAGAACAACATCATGAAGAACTCACGCCGCAACTTTCTCAAGGGCACCGCTTCGTCGGGCCTCGCCGCTGTCGCGCTGACTGCATTTCCGCCCAGCATTCGCCGCGCACTGGCCATCCCGGCCAACAACAAGACCGGCACGATCATGGACGTCGAACACGTCGTGATCCTGATGCAGGAGAACCGCTCGTTCGACCACTACTTCGGCACGCTGATGGGCGTTCGTGGCTTTGGTGACCGTTTCACGATTCCGCTGCCCAAGGGCATGAATGTCTGGCAACAGAGCGACTCTGCCGGCAAGCCGGTGCTGCCCTATCACCTTGACCAGAGCAAGGGCAATGCACAGCGCGTGAGCGGTACGCCGCACAGCTGGGGCGATGCGCAGAACGCCTGGGACGGCGGGCGCATGTACCAGTGGCCGCGCTACAAGAACACCGCGTCCATGGGCTACTTCATGCAGGCGGAACTGCCTTTCCAGTACGCGCTGGCCAACGCCTTCACGCTGTGCGACGCCTATCACTGCGGCATGCATACGGGCACCAATTCGAACCGACTGTTCCATTGGAGCGGCACCAATGGCCCGTCTGGCCAGGTCGGCACCGGTCTGGCGGGCACGGCCTCGATCGACAACACCTGGGAGAACCTGCGCTATCCGTGGAACCCGGACACGGACCCCAATGGCGACTCGACCGGATACGGCTGCGACTGGAAGACCTACCCAGAGCGTCTGGAGGAAGCCAAGGTCAGCTGGATCGTCTACCAGAACCTGCCAGACAACTACACCGACAACCCGCTGCACGGCTTTAAGCAGTACCGCATGGCCAACAAAGTCTCGGGCAAGAACAAGATGTGCTACGACGGCGACGCCAGTCCGCCCGCGGGCCAGACCGTGACCGCCTATGACCCCGCCAGCGACGACGCGGGCAACCCGCTCTACAAGGGCGTTGCCAACACCATGCCCGACGGTGGCTTCCTCGGCACCTTCAAGCAAGACGTGGCCAACGGCAAGCTCCGCCAGGTGTCCTGGATCGTGGCGCCTGCCACGTACTCCGAACACCCCGGCCCTTCGAGCCCTGTGCAGGGCGCGTGGTACATCCAGGAGGTGCTGGACGCACTCACCGCATATCCAGACGTTTGGAGCAAGACGGTGTTCATCGTCAACTTCGACGAGAACGACGGCTACTTCGACCACATGCCCTCGCCTTCGGCACCTTCGCTGATCGACCCGACCAACCCCACGGGCGCCGTCGCCGGCAAGACCACGCTGTCCGACGCCGACGTGGCCTTCGAGCGTCATACGTACCCGCTGGTCGGCAGCACCACCGTGCCTTCGGACGGCCGCGTCTACGGCCCGGGGCCGCGCGTGCCGATGTATGTCATTTCGCCGTGGAGCCGCGGTGGCTGGGTCAACTCCCAGGTGTTCGACCACACCTCGGTGCTGCGCTTTCTCGAGGCGCGCTTCGGGGTCAGGGAAATGAACATCTCGCCGTACCGTCGCGCCATCGCCGGCGATCTGACCAGTGCGTTCAACTTCGTCTCGCCCAACAACGATGCACTGCCGGCGCTGGCCGGGCGCATGACCCTGGCCCAGGCCAACCAGTTGCGCGCCGACCAGCAGGCGCTGCCGCAGATCCCGGTGCCGCTCGACCCGCAACTGCCTCGCCAGGCCACCGGCACCCGTCCTTCGCGCGCCCTGCCCTACGAGCTGCACACCAGCGCGCGCAGCGACGTCGTCAACGGCAAGCTGCAACTGCTGTTTGCCAACACCGGCAAGGCGGCTGCCGTGTTCCACGTGTACGACAAGCTCAATCTCGGCCTGCTGCCACGCCGCTACATGGTCGAAGCCGGCAAGACGCTCGACGACACCTGGAGCCCGATGGCCGACAACAGCGGCTTCTACGACCTGTGGGTGCTTGGCCCCAACGGCTATCACCGCCACTTCAAGGGCAACCTCAACACCCTGCGCGCGGGCGACGTTGCAGTGCCTGAAGTTCGCGTGTGCTACGACATCGCCAACGGCAACGTCTACCTGAAGATGCTCAACGGCGGCAAGAACGCCTGCAAGTTCACCATCCGTGCCAAGGCCTACCGCGACGACGGCCCGTGGACCGCGACGGTCAGCGGCGGCACTGTCGCCGAGCAGCACTGGGACCTGTCGGCCAGCGGCTGCTGGTATGACTTCGCCGTGACATGCGACAGCGATCCCAGCTACTACCGCCGCTTCGCAGGCCGCGTGGAAACCGGCAGGCACTCGGTGAGCGATCCCGCCATGGGCATGGCCGACCTCTGACGCCGGCGGCGGCTTCGCCCTGCGGGGCCGCCTGTTTTCCCACCGGCATCGCGCCGGTGGTAGGCACAATGGCGCCGCTCTTTCTTTTCACCACGGCGTTTCAATGCTTCAAGAAGAACGATTCCTGCGCATCCGCAGCCTGCTGGCCACTTTCTCCCGACTCAGCGTCGACCGCATCGTGCAGGACCTTGCGGTGTCTCGCGAGACCGTCCGCCGTGACCTGCTGGAGCTCGAAGGCCTCGGCGAACTTCGGCGCGTGCATGGTGGCGCCATCGCCACCGGCGTGGAACCCGAGCCGCCTCTGGCGGTGCGACTGGTGGCCCGGCAGCGCGAGAAGCGCGCCATCGCCAAGGCGGCGGTCACGCTGCTGGAGCCGGGGCAAACGGTGTTCCTCGACGCGGGCAGCACCATGTCGATCCTGGCGGAAGAGCTTGCCGCGCTGAGCGGCATGACGGTCATCACCAATTCGCTGAGCATCGCGCTCAAGCTCGAAGGATCCAGCGAAGGCCGGCTGACCGGCAACAAGACCATCCTGCTGGGCGGAGAGATCGACGTGAAGACGCAGGCCACCTGCGGCGACATCACGGTCGAGGCCATCCGCCGCTATCGCGCCGACGTGGCGATGCTGTCGCCCGTGGCCCTGCACGCCAAGCACGGCGCCATGAGCTTCGAGCACCACGAGGCGGCGGTGGCGCGGGCCATGGCCGAGCAGGCGCAGCAGCTGGTGCTGCTGGCCGACCACGCCAAGATCGGCCAGGCCAGCCGCGTGACTTATGCGCGCACGGAAGACATCGACGCGATCGTCACCGACGCCAAGGCGCGCACGCTGCCCGCGCTGGTGCCGTTGCGAAAAGCCTGCGAGCGGCTGCTGATCGCCTGAAAAAGAAGACGGCGCGGCGCGCCGCTACGGAATGCTTCGCGCCACCACGCCCAGGTCGCGCCAGGCCTCCGGGTGGCAGCTGAACACCAGGATCTGGTGCCGTGTCGCCGCGTCGTACAGCACCCGTTTCATCTGCTTCAGGCGTTCTTCGTCGGTGTTGACCAACGCGTCGTCGAGGATCAGCAGGGTCGGCTTGCGCGCTTCTTTCAGCAGGTCGGCATAGGCCAGTCGCGCGACCACGCCCATCTGCTCTCGCGCACCCACGCTCAGTTCCTCGAATTCGCCGCTCTGGGCGCCGCGCAAACCCTGGCGGGTGATGCGGCCCGGTGACAGGTCTTCGCCGACTTCGACCTGCGCGCCCGGAAACAGGATCTGCAGGTAGTGGTCGAGGTGCTTCTGCAACGGAGCCCGCAAGCGGCGTGCAAGGGCCGAGCGCTTTTCGCGCAGCAGCTTGAGCAGGTGGTCGAGCGCTTTCGAGCGGCGCTCGAACTCGGCGCATCGGCGCGTGGCGTGGTCGAACTCGCGTTGTTTTTCGGACGCTGATTCCTCCAGTCCCGCCGCGCCCTTCACCTGAAGCTCGACCTCGAGCCGCGTGATGTCGTTCGCGCGCTGGCTGTGCGCCGCCTCGGCCTGCTTCACGCTGCGCTCCAGCCGTTCGACGTCCTGCGAGAGCACCGGCAGGTTGACGGTCTGCAGCTGCTGCGCGAGTTCGCCGACCTTGTCCTGGATGGCCGAATGCTGCGCCAGCGCATCGGTCAGGGCCGCACCGGCATCGGCCTTGCGGCCGGCGCGCTGTGGGTCGCTCAGGGTGGCTTTCACGGCGGCCAGCTCGGCTTCGGCGGCCTTGACTTGTTCGCGGGCATTGCCGGCCGCGACCTTGGCGTCGTTCAGCGCGGCGGACGCGTCCGCCAATGCGGCGCGGGCGGCGCCCTCCTCCGACTCGGCCTGTGCGATCGGCGTTACCGGGGCGTCGTCAGTCGACGCCGGCATGGATTGCAGCACCTGCCGGGCTTCGACGAGGCGCGCCTCGCGCAAGGCGATATCGGCGGCCAGTGCGCTCAGGCCCTTGGGTGCCAATGCAGCCAGCACGGCGACGGCCGCCGCAGCTTCACCCTTGCGGGATGCCTGCAGCCGTTCACGCTCCTCGACCGCCGCGACAGTCTCCGCACGCAGGGCCTGCAGCCGCGCTGCCAGCTCGTCGCGCGCACGGTCGCGCTCGATGGCCAGGGCTTCCAGGTCGATGCCGCCGGGCAACACCGTGATGCGGCCGACGCCTGCGATCTCGATGCCGGTGCGGGCGATGACGGTCTGGCGCGTCAGCCCGGATACCGCCGCGCCCGCCACGCGCACATCGGCGCCGGGCAACAGGTCGAACTCCAGCGCGGTAGCCACAGCATCCAGCTTTGCCTGCGCGGTGCGCAGCGTGTCCGCGCACCGCTGCAGGCGCTTGAGTTCGCCTTCAGGCACGGCAAGCGCCTGCGCTTCAGCCTGCAGCCGCGTGACCTTGTCCTGCTCGCCTTTCGCTTTTTCGTGGCTTTGCATGAGGGCCGCGAGTTGCTCGGCAAACCCTTCGACGGCTTTTTCCTGCGCGATCCGTGCCGCCGCCTGGCGTGCGAGCCGCAGCGCTTCACGGGCGGTGGCATCGGCCTGCGCCGCCGCCGCGTGGCGCGGCTCCCAGGCCTGCAGTTCTTCCTGTGCCTTGGCGAGGCCTTCTTTCACCGTCAGCAGGTTCTTTTCGCGCTGGACAACGGTCGATTCCTCACGCTCCATCGCCTGCAGTTGGGTGCGCAAGGCATTGACCTGCACCGTGGCCTGCCGCAGCGCCGCGTCTTGCACGGCCTTGCGGTCCGCCAGCCCCTTGGCCTCGTCCAGACGCTGCTGCGCGCCGACGAGTTGCTCCCGCAGCGCGGCCCAGGGGCGCGCGGCCTCGTCGCGCTGGTGGTCGCGGCGCAGGCCCGAAAGACGGTCGACGCCCGATTGGTACGCCTCGATATCGACACGCAACCGCTTCAGTTCGGCATCCAGTTCGTCCCTGAGCTTGATCGCGTCCGCATACGCACCGCGTGGCGTGCCGGCGGCGGGCGTGAGCAGTTCGTTGCGCTCGCTTTCCACCGCCTTCAGCACTGCATCGCCATTGCTCGAGGCCAGCTCGCCCAGCGACTCGCCGAGCGCATTGCGCAGATGGTCGCTCGCGAAACCCACCGCGTTCGAGATGTCGTGCGACGTACCCTGCTTGATCCACAGCAGCCCCGGAATGCCCATGTGCTCCGGTGTGCTCGCACCCTTGCCCGGAAACTTGAACCCCAGCAGCGCCGCCAGATGGTCTTCGGCCACCGCGCCGTCCATCGCCTTGCCGTCGATGCTGAGTTCGCAGCGCTTCTTGCCAAGGAAGGCCTTGGTCAGCCGGCAGGGCCGCCCGTCGAGCTCGAAGTCGAGTTCGACCGTGGGCGTCGCCGAGCTTTCGCCCCAGGGCCGCAAATGCTCCACCGCACTGGAGCGGTGCCGCTCGAAGAACGCGGCGCGAATCGCTTCGGCCACGGTGGACTTGCCCGATTCGTTGGGGGCCGCGAACAGGTTCAACCCATCCGTGAGCCCGTCTATCTCCAGCGGCGCGCGAAACAGCTTGAAGTTCTCGATGCGAAGACGTTGCAGCTTCATGCTCATGCGCCGGCTCCCGCGCGTGGTCCTTGCGCATCGAGGATGCGGGCCAGTGTCAGCAGCGCGTCGCGCGCCAGTTCGGCGCCGGCGCCGTCCTGCTGCGCGCGCAGGTCTTGCAAGGCCTCGCCGACGAAACCATCGGCATGGAGGGCCTGGATGTCTTCCTCCGTCGGCTCCAGACGCAGCGCCTCGCCGTCCCACACCAGCGCGCGCGCTCGTGCGCGGGCCGCGTCGAGCGCGGCGTCCAGCCTGTTGTGGCCGCCGAGGTCGCAGCTGCCTTGCGCGCGCAATTGCAGCACGTCGTTGGCGCCGACCGTATCGAGCTTCTCCACCAGTTCGTCGATGTCCGAGGCCACCGACAGGCGCGGCTCCCATTGCTGCCAGGCGTACTGGCCGGTGCGGACCGGCTCGACCTGCGGCAGCGCACCGGCGCCCGCGATGGTCACCAACAGTGCCTGCCCGGAGTCGTTGGCGCGAAAGCGGTCGGTTTCGGGCGTGCCGGCGTACCAGGTCCGCTCGTCGGTCTGCCGCGTGCCGTGCCAGTCGCCGAGAGCGAGGTAGTCGAGCCGGGCCTGCGCCGCGCGGTCTGCCGCGATGGGGTTGGCCGAGTCGATGTCTTCCGAAAGAATGCCCTGCACGCAGCCGTGCGCCAGCCCGATGCGCGGCAGGCCTTCTTCTTCACCCGTTGCAGAGGCGAACCAGTCGGTGAGGTCGCCATAGGTGTGGCGCTGCGTGAGCGGCGCGGGCAGCAACGTGAACTTGCCGGCCACCGTGCGCGGCACCGGCTCCAGGCAGCACACCACATTGGGGGGCACCGCGCCGAGCCTGGCGGCGCGGCTCCAGACCGATTCGCCGAGCGCGGAATCGTGGTTGCCCGGAATCAGCAGCCACGGGCCGGCAAAACCCTGCATCGCGTTGAACATGCGGCGGATGGTCTTGTCCGACACCGTCTGCAGGTCGAACACGTCGCCCGCCACCAGGACGGCATCGACCGTGCGTTCGGTCGCAATGGCGGCCAGCCGCTCGACCACCTTGAAGCGGGCCTCGAACAGCGCCGCGGCGTCGTCGGGCTCGAACTGCGAGAACACGCGGCCTATCTGCCAATCCGCGGTATGGAGCAAAGAAATCATGCGTGGCCCTCCCTTTGCCTCTCGCGTCTTCCGGTCGTCTCAAAACAGCGAGCATCTTAGATGCCCGCAATGTCCTGCGGCGAGGGCGCGGCGGGGCCTCCGGGCAAAGGCCCGCGCTTTCAGAACGAGATGGTGGGCCTGTCGAACGGCCCCGCGCATTCATCGGCCAGCGCGGTGGACAGCGCGACCTGCTGCGCGATCTGGTCTCTCAGCGGCTGCCAGCCAAGCCCAAACGGGGCCAGCAGGAACCATCCCGCGGGCATCAGCGCCAGCACGGTGCCGATGAGCAGCCAGCTTGTCGTGAGTTCCATGTAGCACCCCCTGAACGAATGAGGGCGAGAGTCTGCGCCCTCCGGGAAGCGGGGAACATCCCCAATCCGTGGGATAACTTTCGGTCGAAGTGCCCTGCCCGCCTACCGGGCCGGCAGGTACTGCCGGGGGTCGACGGCCTTGCCGCGGTAGCGGATTTCGAAGTGCAGCTTGGGATGGCCGGCGTCGGCGCCGCCGATCTCGGCGATCTTCTGGCCGCGCTGCACGCGCTGCCCCTGCTTCACCAGCACCGAGCGCACATTGGTGTAGACCGACATATAAGAGCCGCCGTGGTCGACCATGAGCACGCTGCCGTAGCCGCGCAGCGTCTCGGTGACGGCCACCGAACCGTTGCCGATGGACACCACCGGGTCGCCTGTGTTGCCGCCGATGTCGATGCCCTTGTTGCTGCTGCCGTTGAAGCCCGCGACGACCTGCCCTTGCGCCGGCCAGCCCCAGTCGCTGCGGCGCGCGGCCGGCGGCACGACCGGGTCGGGCTCCCGTGCGGCGGGGCGAGGTGGTGGCGGCCTGGGGCGGTCGGCCCTGGGAGGCGGCGGTGGCGGCGCCGATGCATCCGCCGACGGCGCCGAAGCGCCGCCCGGCGGTGCCACGCGCAGCACCTGCCCCGCTTCCAGGCGGTCCGGGTCCTGCAGGTTGCTCCAGCGGGCGATCTCGCCCGGCGTACGGCCGGTCCGGGAGGCGATGCGGTAGAGCGTGTCTCCGGGCTGCACCACGTATTCGCCGGGCCCCGCCACCGGGGCCTTCGTCGTGGTGCACGCCGCCAGCGTCAATGCCGCGATCAGCGCGATGCCCGCGCCCCATTTCCTGCCTGTCACAACCACTGGCCGTTCCTTTTTTCCTGAAGACGTTCGAGCCTACCAGCAGTGGCTGAAGACCCCTCGCCGCCCAGGCCGGACGGTGGTGGCGGCAGTGCGCGGCGTCAGGCCTCGGTGCGCCTGGCGATGCACATCAGGGACAGCGCGCTGGCCGGCGCGCCCGGGTCGCGGCCCGACAGCCGGTTGCCCATGCGGTATTTCCATTGCGCCGGGCCGACCTCGCCCTCGAGGGCTTGCGCACCCACCTGATGGTTGTGGGGGTAGACGCGGACCTCGAAGCCCAGCGGCTCCAGGGTGCGCCTGAACAGGTCGGGCGTGACCCCGTCGCCGGGCCGGTGGTGCACTTCGGTCTGCAGCCCCCATGACTGCTGGCTGCCGGTCTTGTGGAATCCGCGCCGCATCATGCGGTAGACCCACAGGCGCGCGTCCCACATCCATTTGGCGAGGCCTTTGTAATCCCACGCGGTCAATTGCGGGTCGTGGTCGGTAATGAGCAGGCCGTCGGGTTTGACGAGCCGCGCGCCTTCGCGCAATACGGCCTTCATGTCGTCGCAATGGTGCAGCGACGCATTGATGGCCACGATGTCCGCCACCCGCGAGCGAAACGGCGTGTGCGCCGCGTCGGCCAGCACCGCCGTATAGCCCAGGCGCGAAGCCAGCTCGAGCGAGCCGCCGGCCACGTCCACGCCGATCAGCATCCTGGGCTTGCCGCCGAGCGTGGCAAAGATATTGCCGGGGCCGCAACCCAGGTCGATCACCACCTTGCCCGTCCAGTCTCCGCCAGCCGCGAGCCAACGGCTCCTGAAATATGCGTCGCGATGGCAGAAATCCAGGTATTCCTGGGCCCAGGCCTCATTGCCGAAATAAATGGCATTGGCGGTCAATGCATCCGAATTGGCCGGGAGAACAGACTCGTAATAAAGGCCGCGACGCTTGAGAACTACATCGGGTAATAAGATGTCGCTGAGCATTCGAGACTTTCCTTGAGTGGATTCCGCATGAAAGCAGATACACCATGAAGTCTTGTTTGTTTTTCAGGCTTGTACAGCGGTTTTTTATCCGGTTACAGACTCGACCGATTAATAACAGCCTGATTTCCGGCCGGGTTTCATTTTGAACGCGCCGTGGCGGTGCGTTTTCCGCATCGCTCCCTCTGGAACAGCCGCCTTGTTCCGCTCGCTCCCCCGGGCAGCGAGCACTGCTCGCACGGGCACCTTTTCCCTCTGGGCATCCCCATGAGTACCCCGCTTCGGCAGGCTTCTACCCACGCCTGGAGGGCCGACCCCTAGCCTGTCTTTGCCCTAAATCGCGCATCAGTTACCCAGGACGTGACAGTTGCGGTAGTACGTTTCAGAAATAACTATGTCAACTTGTAACTTAGATCGAAAGTTCGCACATCGGCTTGGGGAAACACCCTAGGATCGAGACACGAAAAAACATGACACAAGAATTCAAAAGCCCAATTGAATAGCTGGCCATTTGGCCTATTCAATTCGTTCCATCGTATTTCTTTTCGGGTACTTACATGGAAATTCATTCTGTTTCGCCAGCACGCCGGGATGCTCCAGATTCTCTTCTGGACGATCTGTTCGTGTCGCGGGCAAACCCGGAAACACCGAGCGAGCGGCATGCCATTTCGCTCGCGCTCGAACCCGAATTGCTGCAGCGCCGGGCACAACAGCCGGCCACTGCCGCCCAATTGCCCGACACCCTCTTCGCCGCCGCCTGGCTGCTGCTGCAGTCGCGCTGGCTCGGCGTGCTCTGGCCCGTACTGCATGAGCGGGTCGGCGCACAGGCGCTGCCCGTGTCCACGACCGTGGCCTTCGACGCCACCCGGCCAGCGGGCGAGTGGCTCGCGGAACTCGATGCCGCTCGCCGCGCTGCGGCTCACACGGCTGCCGGCGCAGAGCCGCCCTCCTCTTTGTGGCTGCGCGAAGCTACCGGCACGGCCACGCCCGATGCGCGCCTGCTCCTCTGGCTGGACGAAGCCTCCGCTTCCCTACATGTCGATGCGGCAGCAGGCTTGATGGACATGGCGTCCGCCGAACACCTGCTGGCCGCCCTCGCTGACACCGCCGCCGACCTGCTGGCCCGCCCCGATGCCGCGCTGAACGACATCCGCACCGTGCCCGGCACCGGCCGCGACGACCAACTGCTCCGCTGGAACACGCCCGCCTCCAGGCTCGACACCGCGCTCACCGTCACCGGCCTGTTCCGCCGCCAGGTGAACGCCGCTCCCGACGCCATCGCCCTCGTCGAAGGCGACGCACGGCTGAGCTACGCCGAACTCGACCGCCGCTGCGACCTGATTGCGCGCCGCCTCCAGCAACTGGGCGTGCGAAGCGGCGACAGCGTCGGCCTGCTGCTCGACCGCTCGCTGGCGGCCGTCGTGGCGCTGATCGGCATCCTGAAAGCGGGCGGCGCCTACGTTCCCGTGCCGACCGACTTTCCGCCGGAGCGGATCGCCTACATGTTCGGCGAGGCGCAGGCGCGGCACGTGGTCACCACGCAAGCCTTCCGGCACCTCGTGCCGGCCGAACAAGCCGTTTTTCTGCTCGACGACACCCTGGACAACGCAGAACGCGGTTCATGGAATGAACCGGCCATCGACGGCGAGTCGGTCGCGTACGTCATGTACACCTCGGGCTCGACCGGCACGCCCAAAGGCATCGAAATCTGCCATCGCTCGATCCTGCGGCTGGTGGTCGGCGTGGACTATGTGGATCTCGCGCCTGGCCGCGCCATGCTGCATGCCGCGCCACTGGGCTTCGACGCGGCCACGCTCGAAATCTGGGGCCCGCTGCTCAACGGCGGCTGCTGCGTGGTGCACGACGAACGCGTGCCCACAGGTGCCGGCCTGGCCCGCACCATCGCGCGCCACGGCGTGCACACCGCCTGGCTCACGGCGGCGCTGTTCAACGCGGTAGTCGACGACGACCCGACCCACCTCGCAGGCCTGAGCCAACTGTTCACGGGCGGCGAGGCGCTGTCGGTGCCCCATGTGCGGCGCGCGCTCGCCGCCCTGCCCGGCCTGACCCTGAGCAACGGCTACGGCCCGACCGAGTGCACGACTTTCGCGACCACGCACCGCATCGCGCCGACACTGCCCGCCGACACCCGCTCCGTGCCGCTCGGGCGGCCCATCAAGGACACCGTGCTGCGCGTGCTGAGCCCCGCAATGGCGCTGCTGCCCTGCGGCTTCGTCGGAGAACTCTGCATCGGCGGCCACGGGCTGGCGCGCGGCTATCTGCGGCAGCCCGAACTCAGCGCCGACCGCTTCGTGCCGGACCCCTTCGGCGGTCCGGACGACCGGCTCTACCGCACCGGCGACCTGGCGCGCTGGCTGCCCGACGGCACCATCGAGTTCATCGGCCGCCGCGACGGCCAGGTCAAGATCCACGGCCACCGCATCGAGACCGGCGAGATCGAGGCCGCCATCCTCGCCCATCCCGAAGTGCAGTCCTGCGCCGTGGTCGCCCGGCCCGACGCCGACGGCCAGCTGCGGCTGGTGGCCTATCTCGTGGCGCGCGGCCGGCAACTGTCCTGGCAGGCGCTGCGCAGCCATCTCGCGGCCCGCCTGCCCGCGGCGCTGATGCCCGCCGCGCAGGTATGGCTTGCGCAGTTGCCCGTCACGCCCAACGGCAAGCTCGACCGCCGCGCGCTGCCCGAGCCCGCCGCCGGCCGCCCCGAGCTCTCGCAGCCCTATGAGGAGCCGCAGGACGCCGTCGAACAGCAGGTGTGCGAAGCTTTCGCCCGCGCGCTGCGCATCGACAAGGTCGGGCGTAACGACAACTTCTTCGACCTCGGCGGCGATTCGCTGCTGGTGCTGCAGGTGCTGGCCGAGCTCAAGCGCGACACCGCGCTGCCGCTGTCGACCAACCTGTTCTTCCGCGACCCGACGCCGAAGGCGATGGCCGCGCGGATGCGTCCGCCGGTCGAAGCGCCTGTGCAACCAGCGCCGTCCGCGCCGCGCCCTGCAGCGCCGGCTTCCGAAGCGGTCGCCCTCATCGCCACCGCCGGCCGCTTCCCCGGTGCCGCCGATGTCGAGCAGTTCTGGGACAACCTCGTCGCCGGCCGCGACACCGTCAGTTTCTTCGACGACGCCACGCTCGACGCCGGCGTGAGCGAGGCGCTGCGCCGCGACCCCGCCTACGTGCGCGCACGCGGCGTGATCGACGGCATCGAGAACTTCGACGCCGCCTTCTTCGGCATCGGCCCCAAGGAAGCGCAGCTCATGGACCCGCAGCAGCGCGTGTTCCTCGAGATCTGCTGGGAATGCCTGGAGCGCGCCGGCTACGTGCCCGACGCCGCGCCCGGCCCGGTGGGCGTGTATGCCGGCATGTACAACGCCACCTACTTCCAGCGCCATGTGAGCACCCGGCCCGACCTGGTGGAGCCGGTCGGCGAGTTCCAGGTGATGCTGGCCAACGAGAAGGACTACATCACCACGCGGGTGGCGAACCGGCTCAACCTCACCGGCCCGGCCGTCAGCGTGCACACCGCCTGCTCGACCTCGCTGGTGGCGGTGGCCCATGCCTTCCATGCGCTGCGCACCGGCCAGTGCTACATGGCGCTGGCGGGCGGCGCGTCGGTCACCTGCCCGCCGCGCAGCGGCTATCTCTACAACGAGGGCTCGATGCTCTCGCCCGACGGCCACACGCGCAGCTTCGACGCGAAGGCCCAGGGCACGGTCTTCAGCGACGGTGCGGCCGTGGTGCTGCTCAAGCGGCTGGCCGACGCGCAGGCCGACGGCGACACCATCTACGCCGTGCTGCGCAGCGCCTGCGTCAACAACGACGGCGGCGCCAAGGCCAGCTTCACCGCGCCCAGCGTCGACGGGCAGGCGGCCGTCATCCGCGCCGCGCTGGCTGCGGCCGAGGTCGACGCGCGCAGCATTTCCTATGTCGAGGCGCACGGCACCGCCACGCCGATGGGCGATCCGATCGAAGTCGAGGCACTGGCCGTGGCCTACGCCGAGCACACCGACGCGCTCGACTACTGCACGCTGGGCTCGCTCAAGAGCAACGTGGGCCACATGGTCACGGCCGCCGGCGCGGCGGGGCTCATCAAGACCGCGCTGGCGCTGCACCACGCGCAGATCCCGCCGACCGTGCACTTCGAGGCGCCCAACCCGGCCATCGATTTCGCGCGCACGCCGTTCCGCGTGAGCGCCAGCCTGCAGCCGTGGCCGCGCGGCGACCTGCCGCGCCGCGCGGGCGTCAGCTCCTTCGGCGTGGGCGGCACCAATGCGCACGTCATCGTCGAGGAAGCGCCCGAGCGGCCGGCATCGCCGCTGGCCACCGGCGAACAGATGCTGCCGCTGTCGGCCCGCTCGGAGGCCGCGCTGGACATTGCCACCGAACAGCTCGCGGCGCACCTGCAGGCGCATGCGGACCAGCCGCTGGCCGACGTGGCCCACACGCTGGCGGTCGGCCGCAAGGCCCACGCCTTCCGTCGCGTGATCGTGGCAGCCGACACGGCGCAGGCCGTCGCCGCGCTGCGCACCGCTGATTCACCCTGGCGCGCCAGCGGGCGCCTCGCCTCGCGCGCGCCGCAGCCGGTGTTGATGTTCCCCGGCCAAGGCGCGCAGTACGCCGGCATGGGAAGGCTGCTGCATGCGGCCGACCCGGTGTTCGCCGCCGCCTTCGACGATTGCATCGACGCCGTCGTCGGCACCACCGATTTCGACCTGCGCGAGCGCATGTTCTCGGACGACCCGAAGGCCCTGTCGCCCACGGCCGTCACCCAGCCCGCGCTCTTCACCATCGAGTACGCGCTGGCGCGGCGGCTGCTGGCCACCGGCGTGCGGCCTCATGCGCTGATGGGCCACAGCGTGGGCGAATTCGTCGCCGCGGTGCTTGCGGGCGTGATGCGGCTCGAAGACGCGGCGCGACTCGTCGCACGGCGCGGCGCGCTCATGCAGGCGCTGCCGGCGGGCGCGATGCTGTCGGTGCGCATAGGCGCGGCCGAGCTGATGGAAAAGCTGGGCCCGTCGCTCTCGCTCGCCGCCGAGAACGGCCCCACAGCCTGCGTCGCCGCCGGCCCCTTCGAGGCCATTGCCGCATTGCAGGCCGCGCTGGAAGCAGAGGGCATCGCATGCCGCACGCTGCAGACATCGCACGCCTTCCACTCCGCCATGATGGACGGCGCCGTCGCGCCCTTCGAGGCGCTGGTGAGCCAGGTCGCGCTGCATGCGCCGCAGACACCGATTTTCTCGACGCTCACCGGCATGTTGCTGGAGGCGGAAGAAGCCACCAGCCCCGCCTACTGGGCGCGGCACCTGCGCGGCGCGGTGCGCTTCTCGCCAGCCGTGCGCGCCGCGATGGCGCACGCCGCGCAGCCGCTCTTCATCGAAGCCGGGCCGCGCAACACCCTGTCCACGCTGGTGCGCCAGCACGGCGCGAGCACCGCAGTGCCGCTGCTGCACGGCGAGCTCGCCGACGAAGACCGCACGCTGCGCCTGGCCGTCGGCCGGCTCTGGACCTGCGGAGCCGACGTCGAGCTGTCGCGCCTGTCCAGCCGCGTTGGCGCGCAGCGCGTGTGCCTGCCGACCAGCCCGTTCGAACGCAAGCGCTTCTGGGTCGACATCGCCGCCATGCCTGCAATCGCCGCGATCCCCGAGACCCCGGTCGCCCCCTTTCCGCCTCGCCCGCCCCTTCCGCCACCCCCACCCCTTTGGAGCCGATCGTGACAGCTGCAGCGACTTCGCCTCTTCCTCCCTCCGCGTCCTCCCCGCCTGTCGATGCGCGCCTGCGCGCCTTGTTCGAGGACATCTCCGGCATCGACATGGCGCAAGCGGAGGGCCACGCGCCCTTCGGCGAGCTAGGCCTGGACTCGCTCACGCTGACCCAGGCGGCCACGCAGATCAAGAAGCACTTCAAGGTCAACCTGAGCTTCCGGCAGCTGATGGAAAACTACCGCTGCTTCGACGCGCTCTCCGCGTTCCTGCGCGAGAGCCTGCCGCCTGAAGCCGCGCCGGTGGCGGCAGCGGCACCAGCGGCCGAAGCGCCCGCGGTGCTCCAGCCCGTGATGCCCGCGCCGCTGGTGCATGCCCCGATGCAAGGCAATGTGGCGTCCAGCCCCATCTCCCAGCTGATTGCGCAGCAAATGGAATTGATGCGCCAGCAGTTGGCCCTGCTGTCGGGCGCGGCGCCGGCCGCCCCGGTGATGCTGCAGGCAATGCCGGCGCCGGCCGTCGCAGCGCCGGTCGCGACACCCGCCGCCGAAGAGCCCGTTCCGTCGAAGGAGCCGCTGCGCTACGACGTCACCAAGGCCTTCGGCGCCATCGCCCGCATCCACACCCAGCGCACCGCAGAGCCCAGCGGGCGCCAGAAGGCGCGGCTCGCCGCCTTCATGCGCCGCTACATCGAGCGCACGCTCAAGAGCAAGCAGTTCACCGAGGCCAACCGCCCGCACATGGCCGACCCGCGCGTGGTCAACGGCTTCCGCCCGGTCACGAAAGAGATCACCTACCAGATCGTCATCGAGCGCTCCAAGGGCTCGAAGATGTGGGACCTGGACGGCAACGAATACGTCGACGCGCTCAACGGCTTCGGCATGAACATGTTCGGCTGGCAGCCCGACTTCGTGCAGGAAGCCGTGCGCAAGCAGCTGGACGACGGCTACGAGATCGGCCCGCAGCATCCGCTGGCAGCCGAAGTCACCGCGCTCATCTGCGAGCTCACCGGCTGCGATCGCGCCGGCCTGTGCAACACCGGCTCCGAGGCCGTGATGGCCGCGCTGCGCATCGCGCGCACCGTCACCGGCCGCAGCACGGTGGTGGTGTTCACCGGCTCCTACCACGGCACCTTCGACGAAGTGCTGGTGCGCGCCGGCAAGGGCGGCAAGGGTCTGTCGGCCGCGCCGGGCGTGATGAGCGGCATGTTCGGCGACATCCGCGTGCTCGACTACGGCACGCCCGAGGCGCTGGCCTTCATCCGCGAGAACGCCGACGACCTGGCCGCCGTGCTGGCCGAGCCGGTGCAAAGCCGCCGGCCCGACTTCCAGCCGCGCGAGTTCCTGCACGAAGTGCGCGAGATCACCGCCAGGAGCGGCTGCGCGCTGATCTTCGACGAGGTCATCACCGGCTTTCGCACCGCGCTGGGCGGCGCGCAGGAGCTGTTCGGCGTGCGCGCCGACCTCGCCACCTACGGCAAGGTGATCGGCGGCGGCTTCCCGGTGGGCGTGATCGCGGGCAAGCGCGAGTTCATGGACGCGCTCGACGGCGGCCCGTGGCAGTACGGCGACGACTCCATTCCCGGCGTGGGCGTGACCTACTTCGCCGGCACCTTCGTTCGCCACCCGCTGGCGCTGGCCGCGGCCAAGGCCTCGCTCACGCACCTGAAGCAGGCCGGCCCCGCGCTGCAGGCCGGCCTCACCAGCAGCACCGGTGCCATGGCTTCGGAACTGTCGGCCTGGTGCAAGGAGGTGGGCGCGCCCATCGAGATTCGCCACTTCGGCTCGCTGTGGCGCGTAAGCTGGCTCGAAGACCATCCACTGCAGGACCTGCTGTTCGCCATGATGCGCAGCCGCGGCGTGCACATCCTGGACAACTTCCCGTGCTTCCTCACCAGCGCGCACAGCGCAGAGGACATCGCCTTCATCCAGCGCGCCTTCAAGGAATCGGTGGCCGAGATGCAGGAGTCCGGCTTCCTGCCGCGCCGCGCGGCGGTCGTGACCAGCTTCGACACGCGCAGGCCGACGGAAGAAGGCTCGGTGCTGGCGCGCGACGTCGACGGCCAACCCTTCTGGTACGTGCCTGAAGCCCAGTCGTCGGCCCAGGCCTCCGGCCACCTCGTCAATGGAAAGGCCGCAGCATGAACGCCGTCTTGCGCCCCGCCACCGGCAACGGAACGGGCCCCGCCGCCGGCGGGATCATCGAGTGCGTCATCCCGACCACCGAATCGCAGCGCGAAGTCTGGCTCGGCGCCATGCTGAGCCCGGAGGCTTCGCTGGCCTACAACGAATCGGTGCTGCTGCGCCTGCACGGCCCGCTGAATGCGCGCGCCCTGGGCCTTGCCATGGCCGAGCTGGTCGAGCGCCATCAGTCGCTGCGCGCCACCATCGCGCCGGACGGCGGCTGCATGCTCGTCGGCCAGGCGCCGGCCGAGCCGATGGGCATGATGGACCTTGCCGCGCTCGATGCATCGTCGCGCGAGCAGGTGCTCGAGTCGGCGCGCAACGCGGCGGTGTGCACGCCCTATTCGCTGGAGCACGGGCCGCTGTTCCGCGCCGTGCTCTACCGGCTGGGCGAGGACGAGCATGAACTGGTCATGTCGGCGCACCACGTGGTGTGCGACGGCTGGTCGTGGGCGGTCATCACCGAGCAACTGGGCCACCTGTATGCCGAGCAGATCGGCCAGGGCCTGCGGCTGAAGGCCGCGCCGTCCTTCGCCGACTTCGCGGCCGAGGAAGCCGCCGAGGCGGCGCACCCCGACATGCAGCAGCACGTGGACTACTGGCTCGAGCGCTTCTCGGGCGGCACGCCGCCCGTGCTCGAACTGCCGCTGGACCATCCGCGCCCGGCCGTGCGCACCTTCACGTCGCTGCGCACCGAACGCACGCTCGACCGTCGCCTGGTCACCGCCATGCGCTCTGTCAGCACCAAGGCCGGCACCAGCCTGTTCGCGGGCCTGCTCGGCGCCTTCGTCGCCACGCTGCATCGCCTCACGGGGCAGGACGACATCGTGGTCGGCATTCCGGCCTCGGGCCAGCTGGCGCGCGACATGCCCGGCCTGGTGGGCCATTGCGTGAACCTGCTGCCGCTGCGCGTGAATGCGCATGCGCATCTGCGCTTCGACGAACTCATGAGCGAATGCGGCACCGCGGTGCTCGACGCCTTCGAGCACCAGTCGCTGACCTATGGCGCGCTGCTCGGCCAGCTCTCGCTGCAGCGCGACGCCAGCCGGCTGCCTCTGGTGAGCGTGATGTTCAACGTCGACCCCGACGTGGCCAGCGGCACCGACAGCTTCGTGGGCCTGTCCGTCAAGCAGGACACCGTGCCGCGCCAGTACGAGAACTTCGAGTTGTTCCTGAACCTGCGGCCGCTCGAAGGCGGGCTGGTGATCGAGGCCCAGTACAACACGGGCCTGTTCGACGAGCTCAGCGTGCAGCGCTGGCTCGACATGTTCGAGTGCGTGCTGCGCTCGGCCACGCGCGACCCGTCCGAGGCCATCGGCCGGCTCGAGGTGCTGTCGACCGAGGCCTCGCTGGTGCTGGCCGCGCTGCAGCCCGCGCCCACCGAGCTGCTGGGCGAACCCCTGGCGCATGCCGGCTTCGTCGCCCGCGCCCTGCTGCAGCCCGACCGCCCGGCGCTGCGCGACGGCGCGCGCCGCAGCAGCTACGCCGCACTCGATGCGCAATCGAACCGTCTGGCGCATGCGCTGCGCGAGCGCGGCATCGGCCGGGGCCAGCGCGTGGGCCTGTGCCTGGAGCGCGGCACCGACATGCTGGTGGCGCTGCTGGCGGTGCTGAAGTCGGGCGCCGCCTACGTGCCGCTCGACCCGGCTTTTCCGCAGGCGCGGCTCGACCACTACGCCGAAGACGCACGGCTCGGCCTGCTGCTCACCACCTCCGACATCGCGGCCGCCCCGCGCCAGTGGCGCGCCGACGCAGGCCTGCGCATTTTCGAGATCGACCGCGACACCGCCTGGCACCAGGCCCCCGCTGACGCGCTCGAGCCCGGCGAGCAGGACGCCGGTGCCGAAGACCCGGCCTATGTGATCTACACCTCAGGCTCCACCGGCAAGCCCAAGGGCGTGTGCGTGCCGCACCGCGCCGTGGCCAACCTGCTGCAGTCGATGCGCGTGGAGCCCGGCATCGGCGCGATGGACCGCATCGCGGCCGTCACCACGCTGTCTTTCGACATCGCCGTGGCCGAGCTGCTGCTGCCGCTCGCGGCCGGCGCCGAGATCGTGATGGTGCAGCGCGAGACCGCCATGGACGGCAACCGCCTGCGCGCCCTGCTCGAGGAAGAAGACGTCACCATCCTGCAGGCCACGCCCGGCATGTGGCAACTGCTGCTCGACGCCCAGTGGCCCGGCGCCTCGGGCTTCCGGGGCTGGATCGGCGGCGAGCCGGTGCGTCCGCGGCTGGCGCTGGAACTGCTCGAACGCTGCGAGCAGCTGTGGAACGTCTACGGCCCGACCGAGACCACGGTGTGGTCGACCGTGTGGAACATGCAGCGCGACGTGGTGGCCTCGCGCGGCGTGTCGATCGGCCATCCGATCGACAACACGCAGGTGTGGATCCTCGATGCCGAGCTGCGGCCCTGCCCGCTCGGCGTGCCGGGCGAAATCTGCATCGGCGGCGACGGCGTGACGCTGGGCTACCACGAACGGCCGGAGCTCACGGCCGAGCGCTTCGTCACCGCGCGCATCCTCGGCCACGCCACGGCCCTGTACCGCACCGGCGACCGCGGCCGCTGGCGCAACGACGGCCTGCTGGAGCACATGGGCCGACTCGACTTCCAGGTGAAGGTGCGCGGCTACCGCATCGAGCCCGGCGAGATCGAGGCCCGCTGCAACGAGGTTGCCGGCGTCTCGCGCAGCGTGGTCGTGGCGCGCGAGGACAACCCCGGCGACGTGCGGCTGGTGGCCTACCTCGCGCTGGCACCCAACGCGGCCGGCGCCGCCTTCGACCTCGACGCGCTGATGCGGCACCTGCAGGCCAGCCTGCCGGCCTTCATGCTGCCGCAGCACGTGGTCACGCTCGCCAGCCTGCCGACCCTGCCCAACGGCAAGCTCGACCGCGCCTCGCTGCCCGCGCCGCAGGCCGTGCCGCGCGAAAACATGCAGCGCGGCGCCGGCCCGCGCAGCGACAGCGAACGCAAGGTGCTCGCGGCCATGGAGCAGGTGCTGAGCCTGCCCGGCCTGGACATGAAGGACGACTTCTTCACCATGGGCGGCCATTCGCTGCTGGCCGCGCGGCTGGCCACGCTGCTGAGCCGCGAGTTCCAGATCACGCTGCCGCTGCGCACCCTGTTCGAGGCGCCCACCGCCGAGCGGCTGGCCGTGGCCGTCGAGGCGCTGCAGGGCGCAGGTGTCGGCGAGCGCGTGCCGCTGGCGCACCGCCCCGACCGCGCGACCGCGCCGATGACGCCGTCGCAGGAGCGCATCCGCTTCATGGAAGAGCTGCACCCCGGCCGCTCGGTCTACAACGCGCCGTCGGCGCAGCGGCTGCTGGGCGAGTTCGACGCGGCGCGCTTCGAATCGGTGCTGCGCGAGATCATCCGTCGCCAGCCCGCGCTGCGCACCAGCATGGGCACCGATCCGGTCAGCGGACAGTCTGTCCAGTCGATTGCGCAGTCTGTGGATTTCTCGCTGCCGGTGATCGACCTGCGCGACCTGCCCGCCGACCAGCGCGAGGCCGAAC
Source organism: Variovorax paradoxus (assembly GCF_022009635.1). Lineage (NCBI taxonomy): Bacteria > Pseudomonadati > Pseudomonadota > Betaproteobacteria > Burkholderiales > Comamonadaceae > Variovorax > Variovorax paradoxus. The sequence goes on along the minus strand of NZ_CP091716.1, from coordinate 4,019,598 downwards.
TGGCCGAGCAGATGCAGGAGCTGGCCGACCGGCCCATCGACATCCACCGCGCGCCGATGGCCCATGCGGCGCTGTTCCGGCTCGACGAGCGCGACCATGCCTTCGTGTTCGTGCCGCATCACCTGGTGTGGGACGGCTGGTCTTTCGACCTGATGCAGCGCGAGCTTTCCGCGCTGTACGACGCCGCGGAGCGCGGCCGTCCGCACGGCCTGCCGGCCATCGCGACCACGCACGGCGATTACGCCGAATGGCTCGCGCAGTGGATGCAGGAGCCGGCGTTCGACGAGCAGATCGGCTTCTGGCGCAAGCGCTTCGCCGCCGCGCCGCTGCCCCGGCTGCCCAACACCGACATGCCGCGCCGCGCCGGCAAGAGCGGCCAGGGCGGCACGCAGTGGATCCAGATCGACCTGGCGACCACGCAGCGGCTGCGCGAAGTGGCGCGCGGCATGGACGTGACGCTCAGCATGCTGACCTTCGGCCTCTACGCGCTGACCATGGCCTGCACCATCGGCTCCGACAGCATCGTCATCGCCAACCCGGTGCGCGGGCGCCAGCAGCCCGAAACCGAGGACGTGATGGGCGTCTTCAACAACGTGCTGCCGGTGTCGCTGCAGGTGGACATGCGCCAGTCGCTGCCCGGTTTCATGCGCTACGTGAAGGAAGAGCTGCTCACGCTCATGAACTACCAGCAGGTGCCGTTCGAGCGCCTGATGGCCGAGCCCGGCTCCGGCGGACAGGCCAAGGCCTCGGGCCCGTACCAGTCGATGTTCTCGTTCCAGGATGCACGCGACCGCTCGCGCCGCCTGGGCAGCCTGCAGACGCGGCAGATGCACCTGATGCAGCGCGGCGCCACCGACGACATCGGCGTGTGGCTGATGGACAAGCCCGGCGGCCTGGAAGGCGCGCTGATCTACAACGCCGACATCTACCTGCGCGAGACCGGCGCCCAGCTGCGCGAGCGCTACCTCGAACTGCTGCAGCGCGCCGCCGACCGGCCCGAAGGCAGCCTCGCCTACATCGCGAGCGCCGAAGGCTCCAGCAGCGCCGCCTACCTGCGCAAGCTGGCCGCCGACACGTCGCGTGCCGAGGCGCCGGCCAGCGCGGCACCGGGCGCGCCCAAGGCAAAGACCGGCCTGATGAACCCCGAGCAGGCGCAGTTGGCGCAGGTGTGGGCCGGCGTGGTCGGCATCGACGTCAACGACATCCGCGCGAGCGACAACTTCTTCGACCTGGGCGGCGATTCGCTGCTGGTGCTGCGGGCAGTGCAGCAGACCGAGCTGCTGCTGGGCTACCGCGTGGAGCCGCGCCGCTACCTGTTCGAGAACCTCGGGCAGATCGCCGCGTCGTCGACCTTCCATCCGGTGCACACGGCCGGTCCGGACAGCATCCCGTCGGAACTGCAGGGCCTGCCCGCCGCCGCCACGCCGCCGCGCGGCGGCCTGCTGGGGCGCGCCCTCGGCGGCTGGCTGCGCAAGGGCTGAAGAAAGAACAAAAAAGAAAGAACGCCATGAAAAGCGCCACCCTCGCACGCTCCATCGACGCATCGGTCTGCCGGTACGTCGACCTGGACGAATTCACCGACCTGCTGCCCGCGCAGATCCTGTCGGAGCGGGAGTGCGAGCGGGCGGACGGCTTCCGGTTCGCCGCCGACAAGCAGCGCTTCGTGGCGGCGCACATCGCGCTGCGGCAGGTGCTGTCGGCGCACACCGGGCTGCCCGCCGACGCGCTGGACTTCGCGGTCGGCGCCTTCGGCAAGCCTTCTCTGCCGGGCCGTCCGCGCACGCAGTTCTCGATGAGCCACAGCCAGGGTCTGGCGCTGATCGCCATCGGCGGGCGCGGTCCGCTGGGCGCCGACATCGAGCTGCTGCGCCGGGTGCCCGATGCCGCCGCGCTGGCCGCGCGGCATTTCACGCGGCGCGAGAACGAGGCGCTGGCCGCCCTGCCCGCGCATGAACGCGACCGCGCCTTCCTGACCTGCTGGACCCGCAAGGAGGCCTGCCTGAAGGCCATCGGCGTGGGCCTGCTGGTGTCGCCGCAGAGCTTCGAGGTCGGGCTGGAGCCCGATTGCCGCAGCGTGGAGCTGTCGGTGGCCGGCCGCATCCTGTGGCTGGTGCTGGGGGCCGCGCCGCCGCGCATGGACTGCGTCGGCTCCATCGCGGAATGGCGCGAGACACAGGGCCGCGCGGCCGTCAACGGCCCGATGGCGGAGGCACGCGCATGAACTCCGTCGCACTCATGTTCGGGCCGGCCTCGCGCCAGCTCTTCGGCATCTTCCATCCGGCGGAAGACGACAGCGGCGCGGACACCGCGGTGCTGGTCTGCCCGCCCTACGGCCCCGAGGGGCTGCGCACGCACCGCTTCTTCAAGGTGCTGGCCGAGCGGCTGGCGCGCATCGGTATCGCCACGCTGCGCTTCGACTTCTACGGCACCGGCGATTCGCCCGGCGACGAGCGCCAGGGCGAGTTCGAAGGCTGGCGGCGCGACCTGTGCTCGGCGCACGAAGAGCTGCGGCGCCACGCGCCCGGCGCGCGCATCGTCTGGGTCGGCGCGCGGCTGGGCGCCACCGTGGCCGTGCTGGCCGCGCGCAACGGGCGCTGCGACCCGGTGCGGCTGGTGCTGTGGGAGCCTGTGATCGACGGCCTGCGCTACGCCCGCTTCCTGCGCGAGCAGCACGTGGCGGCCATCGACACCACCTTCTGTATTCCCGATCTCGCCTGGCGCCGCGACCTGCTGCGCGAGCCCGACGCCGTGCCCGAGGAGGCGCTGGGCGCCTCGCTCTCGCCGGCCCTGCGCGCGCAGCTCGCGGCGCTCACACCCGACGCGCTGCCGCTCACCGCCCTGCACGACACGCTGGTGCTGGCGCAGCCCGACGACGAACACACGGCGCAATGGGCCGCGGAGCAGCAGTCGCGCCACATGCCGGTGCGCCTTGCCTACTTCAAGCACCGGCTCGATTGGACCGCCGACCCCTACCCCAACAGCGCGATGGTGCCGGCGGACGCGCTCAACCGCCTCCAGGGAGCTCTTCATGAATGAGATGACGCAAAGCCCGGTCCGCTTCGGGCAGGGCGAATCGCTGGTGGGCATGCTCACCACCCCGGGGCGCCACGGCGCCGCGGCGGTGGGCTGCCTCATGCTCAACATGGGCGCCAACCACCGGGTCGGCCCGCGCCGCATCAACGTCAAGCTCGCGCACCTGCTGGCCGCGCGCGGCGTGAGCAGCCTGCGGCTCGACCTGGGCGGCGTGGGCGACAGCGACGCGGTCGACACGAGCAGCGACCTGCGCACGCGCGCCGTGCGGGACCTGCGCGCCGCCATGGACCTGATCGAAAGCCGGCTGGGCATCCGGCAGTTCGTGATCGTGGGCATGTGCTCGGGCGCGGAGCACGCCATGTCGGCCGGCGCGGCGGATGCGCGCGTGGTCGGCATCTCGATGTTCGACGGCTTCGCCTTTCCCGAGCGGCGCACGCGCTGGGAGCGCACCGTGCGGCGCGCGCTGGCGGCGCCTGTGCATCCGTCGTTCGCGGGCAAGACGCTGCGCTGGGTCAAGCGCCGCCTGCTGCGCATCCAGCCGGAAAGCAATCCGCTGCCGGGCTTCTTCACCGAGGAAAGCTCGCCCGACGCCACCGCCAGCTGGTTCGCCGCCACCATGAAGCAGCTGGCCGACCGCAAGGTGGCGATGCAGCTGCTGTATTCGGGCTCGCTGCACGTGTGCGACCACGACCGCGACCAGCTCGGCGCCTTTCGCCATGCGCCCTTCGCGCAGTCGCTGCAGTACGAGTTCATGCGCGAGGTCGACCACACCGTCTGCACCGAGAAGGGACAGCAGCTGTTCCTGCAGTCGGTGGGCGACTGGGTCGAAGGCCGCTGCTTCGGCGCCAGCGCCGAGCGGCGCAGCACCGGCCGCGCCACGGCCGGCACCGGGCGCGCGATGCCCGCCACCTGGGCCGCGCCCTGAGCCGGCGAGCCCGTCCACCGAATACAGAACCACAGAACCGTTCACCCCGGCAGTCAAGGAGATCACCATGGACCGCATCCATTCCGCCAAGCCCTCACCGGGCATGCGCACGCTCTCAGCTCTTGCCCTGGCGGAATACCGCCTGCGATGGCTCGGCCTGGCCCTGCTGCTGTCGCTCGGGCTTGCGGGCTGCGCGGCACCGGGCTTCGGCACGCCGGGGCCGATGAACTACGGCGACGGCAACCAGGGCGGCGACGCCACCGCGTCGGCGGCCGCCGGCAACGGCAAGATCATCCCGATCACGCCCGACCTGATCCGCACGCAGATCGCGCAGCGGCCCCAGGGCGTGCCCGACGGAATCAAGCAGCTGTTCGCCGCGCCGCCGGTCTACACCATCGGGCCGGGCGACGTGGTCGGCATCATCGTGTACGACCATCCCGAACTGCTGCCGAATGCCGGCGCGGTGATCGCGCAGCAGTCCGACCCCACCGGCGTGACGGTGGCGCCCGGCTTCATCGTCGACGCCAAGGGCGAAATCTTCTTCCCCTACATCGGCCGCACCAAGGTGCAGGGCCTGACGGAAAGCGGCGCCTCGGAACTGGTGGCGCGGCGCATCAAGGCCTTCGTGAAAGACCCGCAGGTGTCGGTGCGCATCCAGTCGTTCCGCAGCCAGCGCGCCTATGTGCAGGGCGAGGTGCGCACGCCCGGCCTGCAGATCTTCACCGACGTGCCGATGACGCTGTCGGAAGCCATCAGCCGCGCCGGCAGCTTCACCCAGCTGGGCGACCGCTCGCACATCACGCTGACGCGCGGCGGCGTCTCGACCGAACTCAACCTGCCGATGCTGCAGGCCATGGGCGTCGACGGCAACGGCATTCCGCTGCGCAACGGCGACATCGTGAACGTCGGTACCCGCGAGGACAACCGGGTCTACGTGATGGGCGAAGTGCGGGCGCCGTCGGCGCTGCAGATGCGCCTGAACGGCCGGCTGAGCCTGAACGAGGCGCTGGGCGACGTGGGCGGACCCGACCTGACGACTGCCGATCCCGGCCAGATCTACGTGGTGCGCAACTCGCCGGACAACTCCGGTGTGCCGCAGGTCTTCAACCTCAACGCGAAGAACCCGGTGGCGCTCGCGCTGGCCGACCGCTTCGAGCTGCAACCGCGCGACGTGGTGTACGTCGACCACGTGCCGCTGGCCACGTGGAGCCGGGTGTTCAGCCTGATTCTTCCGTCGGCCCAGGTCATCAACCTGGCCCGCGACACCGCGCGCCGGTAAGCGCCCCACCCCGTCTTCCCGCAAGAAAAGGTGAACCCCATGAACGCGCGTTGGCAACCTTCGCTTCCCGCTCCGGCGGGCACCCCGCTACCCATGGTCGAGGCCGCCTGGGTCCGGGAATCCCGGTTCCAGGAGTACCTGGACATCCTGATCGACAGCCGCTGGCTGATTGCCGGCCTCACGGCCCTGGCGCTGGTAGCCGGCGCCGGTTATGCGCTCTTCGGGCCCCGGGTGTACGAGGCCAACATCCTGATCCAGGTGGAAGACTCGGACCGCTCGGGCGGCAACTTCCCGGGCGACGCCACCGGCGGCGCCGGCATCAGCGTGAAGACGCCGGTCGCCGGCGAGACCGAGATCCTGCGCTCGCGCATGGTGCTGGGCCAGGCCATGGAAAACACCCGGCTCTACATCAGCGCCAAGCCACGCTACATCCCGGTGGTGGGCGAGTTCCTGGCGCGGCATTCGAACCGGCTGTCCACGCCCGGCATCTTCGGCATGGGCGACTATGTTTCGGGCACCGAACGCATCGCCGTCGCGCAGATGGACGTGCCGCAGCCCCTGGAGGGCAAGAAGTTCCTGCTGACCGCGGAAGCCGACGGCAACTACACGCTGACGAATTCCGGCCTGGAAGCGCCGCTGCAAGGCAAGGTCGGCGTGCCGCTGGACGCCGCCGTGCCGGGCGGCACGCTGCACCTGCTGGTGGGCTCCTTCGAGGCCGAGCCCGGCGCCGGCTTCGAGCTGGTGCGCTACTCGAAGCAGCTCACCCTGCTGGGCCTGCAGAAAGATCTGCGGGTGGTCGAGAAAGGCAAGCAGTCGGGCGTGATGGACGTCAGCCTGCAGGCCGAGAACCGCGGCCAGCTGGCCGACGTGCTCAATGAGATCTCGCGCCTGTACGTGCGCCAGAACATCGACCAGAAGACGGTGCAGGCAGAACGCGCGCTGGCCTTCCTGGGCACGGAGCTGCCCAAGTTCAAGGCGCAGCTGGAGCAGTCGGAAGACAGCTACAACCAGTACCGCAACCAGAACGGCACCATCAGCCTGGACGACGAGGCCCGCAACGCGCTGTCGCAGAACGTCGACCTGCAGGCCAAGCTGCTCGACGCCAAGCAGAAGCGCCTGGACCTGGTGGGCCGCTTCACCGCGGCGCACCCCGCCGTGCAGACGCTGGACTCGCAGATCGCCTCGCTGAAGAAAGAGCTGGGCGCGGTCGACGGGCGCATCCGCCGCATGCCGATGCTGCAGCAGAACTCGCTGCGCATGCAGCGCGACATCAAGGTCAACACCGACCTCTACGCGACGCTGCTGAACAGCTCGCTGCAGATGCGGCTGGCCAAGGAAGGCAAGGTGGCCAACGTGCGCGTGCTCGACCAGGCGCTGCTGCCCGAGAAGCCGGTGCGGCCGAAGGCGCTGATCGTCATGGCGCTGTCGCTGGCGGGCGGCCTGTTCCTGGGCGGGGCCACGGCGCTGCTGCGCAAGACGCTGAAGAAGTCGATCGGCAGCCCCGACGAGATCGAGGCCGTCACCGGGCTCAACGTGTACAGCACCATCGCGCTGAGCACCCAGCAGCGCGTGCTCGACCGCGCCATCCGCGGCGGCAAACCGGGCGTGAAAGTGCTGGCGGCGCTGCATGTCGAAGACCCGGCGCTGGAAGGATTGCGCCGCCTGCGCACCGCGCTGAAGTTCGTGATGCTGGGCGCGCCCAACAACCGGGTGCTCATTTCCAGCGCCACGCCGGGCGCGGGCAAGACCTTCGTGTCGTCCAACTTCGCGACGCTGGTGGCCTCGTCGGGCAAGCGCGTGCTGCTGATCGACGCCGACTTGCGCCGCGGCACCCTGAGCGAGGAATTCGGGCTGCAGCGCAAGGACGGGCTGTCCGACGTCATCACCGGCGGCGTGCCGCTGGACCGCGCCATTCACTACCACGTGCTGCCGCGCCTGGACGTCATGACCTCGGGCACGCTGCACCCCGACCCCGCCGGCATGATGACCAGCGACGTCTTCGCGCAGACGCTGGCCACGCTGTCCAGCCGCTACGACGTGGTGATCGTCGACGCACCGCCTACCCTGCTGGCCTCCGAGACCGCCGCGATGGCGCCGAGCATGGGCACGCTGCTGCTGGTGGCCCGTGCCGACCACAGCGAAAGCGGCGAGCTGCTCGAAAGCGTCAAGCGGCTGGGCCATGTGGGCGCGGAATTCCACGGCGTGGTGTTCAACGCGGTAGACACCACCCAGCGCCACTACCGCGGCTACAGCTACGGCTACTACGACGCCTACCGCCGCGAGCCCGCCGGCTCGCTGGGCGTGAACGACGCCGACACCGTGATGCCCAAGCGGCTCGAACCGGAGCACGCAGCATGAGCGTCCTTCGATCGAACACACCGGCGCGGCCCGCCCCGGGCGCGGCCGCCAACACGCCGGTCTACGGGCCGCTCGGCGGCGCGCCGTGGCTGCGCGTGGCCAAGCGCGCCGCCGACATCGCGATGGCGGGCTCGTTCTTCGTCTTCTTCGGCTGGGCCTACGCGTTGATATGGCTCGGTGTGCGCATGACCTCGGGCGGCCCGGCCATCTACATGCAGCCGCGCTACGGCAAGGACGGCAAGGTGTTCCGCTTCCTGAAGTTCCGCTCCATGGTGGCCGACGCCGACGCGGTGCTGGCCCGCCACCTGCGCGAGAACCCGACCGCGCGCCGCGAATGGGCCGTGTACCAGAAGCTGGAGCACGACCCGCGCATCACCCGCTTCGGCGCCTTCCTGCGCAAGTACAGCATCGACGAGTTCCCGCAGTTCTGGAACGTGCTGGTGGGCGACATGAGCATGGTCGGCCCGCGCCCCTGCATGTTCGCGCAGAAGGAGCTGTACGGGCACTACTGGGACCACTACTGCGCGGTGCGCCCCGGCATCACCGGGCTGTGGCAGATCAGCGGCCGCAACGAGGTGAGCTACCGCCGCCGCGCGGCCATGGACGCCGAGTACGTGGCCACGCTCTCGCTGGGGCGGGACTTCGTGATTCTGCTGAAGACCTTTTCCGTCGTGACCGGGGCGCGCGGGTCGCGCTAGGCCCGGCGCCCTACCAACCACCTCATGAAAGACGCTATGCGCATCTTCGTTGCAGGACACCGCGGGATGGTCGGCCGGGCGCTGGCAAAGCGGCTGGTGCAGGCCGGCCACGAGGTCGTCACCCGCAGCCGCGTCGAGCTCGACCTGCTCGACCAGGCGGCCGTTGCCCGGTTCTTCGCGACCGAGCCTGTCGACCAGGTGTATCTGGCCGCCGCGAGGGTCGGCGGCATCCATGCCAACGCGACCTACCCCGCGCAGTTCATCTACGAGAACCTGATGATCGCGGCCAACGTCACGCACCAAGCCTTTCTGGCAGGCGTGAAGCGCATGCTGTTCCTCGGCTCCAGCTGCATCTACCCCCGGCTGGCGGAACAGCCGATGGCCGAAGGCGCGCTGCTCGGCGGTCCTCTGGAGCCGACCAACGAGCCTTACGCCATCGCCAAGATCGCCGGCCTCAAGCTCTGCGAGAGCTACAACCGGCAGTACGGCGCCAGCCACGGCATCGACTATCGCAGCGTGATGCCGAGCAATCTGTATGGCCCCGGCGACAACTACCACCCGCTGAACAGCCACGTGGTGCCGGCGCTGCTGCAGCGCTTTCACCGGGCACGCGAGGAACGCGCGCCCCACGTGAGCATCTGGGGCAGCGGACGGGCACGGCGCGAGTTTCTCTATGTCGACGACATGGCCGAGGGCTGCCTCGCCGTGATGAACCTGTCGCGCACTGCGTATGCGCAACACACGACGCCGATGCGCGGCCACATCAACCTCGGCACCGGTGAAGACGTGTCGATCGCCGAGCTGGCCGCACTGGTGCGCGACGTGACCGGCTACGAAGGCGACATCCGCTACGACGCGACGCAACCCGACGGCGCACCGCGCAAGTTGCTCGATGTCTCGCGCGCAGCCGCCATCGGCTGGCGGCCCACGGTGCCGCTGGCCGACGGGCTGCGCCACGCCTACGCCGCTTACCTCTCCTCCACCCTGTCCACCGAAGAGATCGAACATGCCTAAACGCGCACTCATCACCGGCATCACGGGCCAGGACGGCTCCTATCTTGCGGAACTGCTGATCGACAAGGGCTACGAGGTGCATGGCATCAAGCGCCGCACTTCGCAGTTCAACACGGGGCGGATCGATCACCTCTACGCCGACGTTCACGCCATCTCGCACCGCCATCTGCACCTGCATCACGGCGACCTTGCGGACGGCAGCAACCTCACGCGGATCATGCAGGAGGTCCAGCCCGACGAGGTCTACAACCTGGGCGCGCAGAGCCATGTGGCCGTGAGCTTCGAGAGCCCGGAATACACGGCCGACATCAACGCACTGGGCACGCTGCGGCTGCTCGAGGCGATCCGGCTGCTGGGCCTGCAATCGAAGACGCGCTTCTACCAGGCCAGCACCAGCGAACTCTACGGCCTGGTGCAGGAAGGCCGCCAGAGCGAAAGCACGCCCTTCTATCCGCGCAGCCCCTACGGCGCCGCCAAGCTCTACGCGTACTGGATCACCAAGAACTATCGCGAGGCCTATGGCTTCTACGCGTGCAACGGCATCCTCTTCAATCACGAGAGCCCGCGCCGCGGCGAGACCTTCGTGACGCGCAAGGTCACGCGCGGACTGGCCAACGTGGCACAGGGGCTGGAGCAATGCCTCTTTCTGGGCAACATGAACGCGCTGCGCGACTGGGGCCATGCCAAGGACTACGTTCGCATGCAGTGGCTGATGCTGCAGCAGCCGACGGCGGTCGACTATGTGATCGCCACGGGCATCCAGTACAGCATCCGCGAGTTCGTCGCCAAGGCCGCTCGCCAGCTCGGCATCACGCTGGCCTTCGAAGGGCGTGGGCTCGACGAAGTGGCCGTGGTCAGCGCAGTGGAAGGCGACGACGCACCGGCCGTCTGCGTCGGCGACGTGCTGGTGCGCGTGGACCCGCGCTACTTCCGCCCCTCGGAGGTCGAGACGCTGTGCGGCAATCCGGCCAAGGCGGCGGACGACCTGGGCTGGGTGCCCGAGATCACGCTCGACGAAATGGTGGCCGAGATGGTCGCCAGCGACCTCGGGCTGGCCAAGCGCCGCGCGCTGCTGCAGCGCCACGGCTACCACACGCCCCAGAGCATCGAGGCCTGAGAACGCGGAGCCCGCCATGAGAACCCTCACCTTCTGGTCCGGCATCGTCTGCGCCTTCCTGTGCGGGCTGGTCGATCCCGCCTGGGGTTACGCGGCGGTGTTCGTGCTGTCGCTGGTGCAGATCGCGCTGCTGGGTTCGTCGGGCGGCAGCGTGTTCCTGCTGATCCATTACGCGACCATGCTGACCTACTTCTCGCTGGCGCCGGCGATGCAGATCGCCAACGACGTGGATTTCTGGGAAACCGGCGTGCTCACCACGGCCTCGCACACCCAGGCGCTGGTGCTGCTGCTGCTGTACATGGCCGGCGTGGAAGCCGCGCGCTTCGGCATGGCCGATACGCCGGTGCACCAGCCGGGCCTGCATCACGCACGCGCCGTGGGCGTGGCCCACCCGTTCCTGCTGCTGCTGAGCTGCTCGTTCGCGGCCTTCGCGACGCTCTTCATCCGGCCCGACCTGAACTTCGTGGCGCGCGGCATGCCGGGCGAGGACGACAGCGTGCCGATCGACTTCATCGTGTTCTCCACCTTGCCCAAGCTGGTGGTGCTGATGTGCTTCGTGGCGCTGACGATCCATGCATTCCGCCGTCGCACGCCGTGGGCCTGGGCCTCGGCGGGCCTGGCGCTGGCGCTGGCGGCGGTCGCGGCCAACCCGGTCAACACGGCGCGGCAGATCCTGCTGATCGGTCTGTTGCCGCTGTTCATCCATGCGCTGTCGCGGCTGCGGCATTGGCGCTGGGCGCTGGCCGGGCTGATCTTCGGCGCCATCGCCGCGCTCGGGCCGGTGCTGAACCTGTTCTCGCGCGGCAGCATGTGGGGCGAAGGGCTCACGACCTTTCCGTTCAGCCAGGACTTCGACGCGATGTTCGTGGTGGGCGGCATCCTGGAGCGCGCGCCCATTCCGGACCTGGGCTGGGGCCGCTACCTGCTGTCGGCCTTCTCTTTCTTCCTGCCGCGCGACCTGAAGATGTTCCCGGATTTCGATCCGCTCGGCTGGTCGGCCATCCTGGGCAACTTCTCGCAGAGCAACCTGTCGCTGCCGCCCTTCACCACCGCCTACTTCGACTTCGGGTTGATGGGGCCGCTGCTGCTGGGCATCGCGATCTCGGCGGTCTTCCGGCTGATCGACAGGGCGATCGATCCGCAGCGCGCGCTCTCGGGGCGCTATCTCGCGGCGCTGGTGCTGCTGTCGGCCTACGTGCCGTTCATGCGCGGGCCGATCCTGGGCTGGGGGCCGTTCGCGGCTTCGGGCCTGATCGCCGCGGTGATCGCCGGTGCCCTGAGCGCGCGCGCCCGCCGCGTCATTCGCGTCCGCCGCACGCGCACCCTGCCGCCATCGGCGCGCCATGACCTTCCGACCCCGTGAGCAAGCCATGGCCACCTACCTGTTCTACGACACCATCCGCCTGAACCCGAGGTCCGGCGGCGTGCTGAACGTTGCCGAGGTTCTGCTGCGCAACATGCGGCTGTCGCAGGACGACCGCGTGCAGTCGGTCAGCGAGCGGCATCCGCGGCTGTACGAAGCGGCGCGGCGGCTCAGGGTCAGCCGCTTCCTGCTGGAGACGCTGCTCTACAACCTCTACCGCATCCGCGCCCTGCTGACCGGCGAGCGGGTGTACGCGATGTTCCCGAACTACTTCCTGCCGTTCACGCTGTTCGGGCGGCACGCGGATGCGGTCGTCATCGTCCACGACCTGCAATACAAGGTCTACCCGCAGTACTTCAGCGCGGCCAAGCGCGCCTGGCTCGACTGGAACCTGTGGCGCGTGGCGCACAGCGCGGCCAACGCGGTGTTCATCAGCAAGAGCAGCCTGCACGACTTCGAGCGGCACTTCCCGCGTTGCGAGCATGCATCGGTGATCTTCAACCCGGTGGACGCGCCGCGCACCCCCGCCCGCGCCGCCGTGCCGGAGCCGGCGCAGGAGCGCTACCTGATCGCGGCCTACCACTACTACCCGCACAAGAATTTCAGCGGCATCCTCGCGCTGTTCGAGCGCATGAAGCGCGCGGGCCTGGTCGACTTCCTGGACATCACCGGCAACGGCGCGGCCGATGTCGAGCGCATGGTGGCCGCGCTGGCGCCCGAGGTTCGCGGCTGCGTGCGGCACCGCGGGCTGGTGTCGCGCGAAGAGCTGGTGCGGCTGTACACGGGTGCCACCGCGTTCATTTCGCTGTCGACCTTCGAGGGCTTCAACCTCTCGGCCGCCGAGGCCGCCACGCTGGGCGTGCCGCTGTTGCTGTCGGACATTCCGGTGCACCGCGAACTGTTCACGGGCTACGGCTTCTTCGTAGGCAGCGCCTCCTGCGACACCTACCGGCTCGCGCGCTATCTGGCGCGGCACGAGCGCACGCGGCCCGCGTGGCTGCATGCCCAGGCCTGCGCGCCAGGTGCCGTGGCCGCGCGCTATCTCGCGCTCAAACGCGGCCCGGTGCCGCTTGCGAGGGCCGTGCAATGAACGCGCCCGTCGCCCTGTTCAAGCGCATTCTGGTGCCGCTGCTTCTCTGCACGGCGGCGTCGACGGCCCTGGCCCAGCCCGCGCAACCCGCGGAGCCGCCCGTGCCCGGCTTCGGCGTCATGGTGCATTACCTGCCGGACAAGCAGTCCATCGCGCAGATCAAGAGCTTCGACGTCGAGGCCTTCGCTTCGGGGCTGGCGCAGATGCGCGCTTCGCATCTCATCCTCACGCTGGGCCAGAACAACGGCCAGTACATCGCGCCCAATTCCGCGCTCGAAGTGCTGTGCCCCGTCGCCGCGAAGAATCGCCCGCCGCGCGACCTGCCGCTGGAGATCGGCGAGGCGCTGCGCGCGCGCGGCATCGCGCTGATCCTGTACCTCCCGTTCCGCGCGCCGCAGGCCGACCCCGCGCTGATGGGCTGCCTGGGCGACATCTCCGAGCAGGAGCCGCCGCCGCCGCGCTTCATTGCCGCCTGGTCGAGCGTGATCCGCGACTGGTCGGAGCGCTACGGCCCGCTGGTCGCGGGCTGGTGGTTCGACGGCACCTACAACACGCAGGGCGTATCGGCCTCGGGCTGGGAAATGCTGTGCGGCGCGGCGCGCAGCGGCGCTTCCAACCGCTGGCTGGCCTTCAATGCCGGCGAGGGGCCGGAGCGCTTCAGCCTCAAGAGCGCGCCCTGCCAGAACCTGATGGCGGGCGAATACATGCAGCCGCCCGCGCACTTCGCGCCGCCGCCCTCGGAACTGATGTTCCACGTGCTCACGCCGCTCACCTCCTGGTGGGGCCGCGAGACACCGGCGCGCTTCACGGCGCAGCAACTGCGCGACTGGATCGGCGAGGCCCGCGTGGCGCGCGGCCTCTTCACGCTCGACATGCCCGTTGACAACAACGGGCGCTTCCTGCCCGCGAACGTGGCGCTGGTGCGAAGCGCCACCACCCGCAAGCTCTGAGCCGAATCGACAACTACCTACCCATGCTGTCACACATGATCCATACCGAACTCCCCTTCATCGTGGTCGAGGACCGCCAGAACCAGACGCTCGCGCTGTGCCGCCGCTCGGCCGCGATCGCCCGGGAAGACCTTGTCGTGCTGTCGGACACCGACGCCGGCCCGGCCTACGAGCGCTTTCGCCATGCCTACGTGCACCTGTCGAGCAACCCGCCGGAGTTCGAGCGGATCTGCTTCCGGCGCTACTTCCTGCTCGCCCAGTACCTATCGGCGCATCCGGAATGCCGGGACTTCGTGCTGATCGACAGCGACGTGCTGCTGTTCGAGGGCATCGGCGAGCACGTGCGGCGCCTGGTCGGCAAGGCGGACTTCTCGGGCTCCTACATCAGCCCGAGCGACGGCTGGAACCCCTGCCAGATCTCGCCGCACGTGAGCTTCTGGACCGCCAACGGCCTGCGGCGCTTCGTGGCCTTCGTGCTCGACACCTACACCACGCCATCGGGCCGGCGCAAGCTGCGCGAGATCGCGGCGCGCTTTGCCGCGCGCGGCATCAGGGGCGGCGTGTCCGACATGACGCTGCTGTACCTCTGGGCGCGTGCGAGCGGCAATGCCGACCCGATCAACCGCGTGCTCGACGGCAAGGTGATCGACCACAACATCAACAGCCCGCACAACCACCTGTCGCACGAGTTCCGTTACCTCGGCGGCGCCAAGCGCATCGCCTACACCGACGGACGCCCGTGGCTCACGCCCGCCGCTGGCGGCAGGACGAACGTGGTGGCGCTGCATTTCCAGGGCACCGCCAAGATGGCCATGCCCTACGCGCTGTACGGCCGCATGCGCACCGTGGCCGCCGTGACCTACGCCCTGATGGTGGCGCGGCGCCTCAAGAACAAGCTGTTCCGCCTGGCCACCCGGGTGCGCCGCGCCCTCGACGCACTCGGCCTCGCCAGCGCCCCCGCCGCCAAATAGCCCGAACCGGAACGGCCGCGCCATGAAGCCCTTCAGCCCCTCACTCGCACTGCCCGGCGCGCGCATGGCGCGGCTCATGGGGCTGTGGGCGCTGGTCTCGCGGCTGTACGTATACCTGTCGGGCTTCGTCGCCATCTTCCTGATGGCGGCCAATGTGTCGCCGGCGCGCTTCGGCGAGTACTCGATCTACCAGTCGGTGCTGGAAGTTGCGCTGGTGGTCGGCACGCTGGGCAGCACGCTGCTGTTCTCGCGCAACGCGACCGCGGTGCCGCCCGCCGTGACGCAGGGCGACGTGGTGCGCACGCTGGCCTTCGGGCTGCCGCTGGCCACGGCGCTGGTCGTCGTCATCCTGACCCTGCAGCGGCTGCCGGTGGCCGACGTGCCTTTCGTGCTGGTGGTGGTCACGCTGGCGGTGTTCTCTTTCAACTGCCTGCGGCTGGCCTACAGCCGCGGCCTGGGCCATGCGGGGCTGCTGAATCTCGAGGCCGGTATCCGCTCGACCATCCTGGTGCTGGGCGTGGGCATCTGCGCGTCGCTGGGCTTCGAGCTGGGCGTGGCGCACCTGCTGCTCATCAACCTGTTCGCGTTCGTGGTGGTGTGCGCGGCCATCTGCATTCCGCCCAACGGCGCGGCGCCGCCGGCCGGGCGGCATGTGCTCGCGCTCGCGTCGCAGGCCAGCGCCACGGTGTATTCGCTGCTGACCTTCCTGCTGCGCAAGTCGGACCTGCTGATCGTGGCCTTCTTCATGCCGCTGAGCTACGTGGGCGCCTTCAAGCTCGCGTTCCTGCTGGCGGAGGCGCCGTCGCAGTTCGTGCAGGCATTCCTGTTCACCAAGACGCCGGCCATGATGGACGCCGACCCCGAGAAGCTCGCGGCCTCGAAGCTGCAGCTGGCGCGGCATTCGTTCCTGCTGGGCTGCGCGCTGTTCGTGGGGCTGGCGGGGCTCATCACCGTGGCCGCGCCGCTGCTCAAGATGGGCGACCAGGCGCGCACCATCTTCCTGTGCATCGCGCCGTATTTCCTGCTGCGCACCTACACCATCCATCACGAGATGGTGCTGTCGCTCAAGACCTCCATGGGCTCGCTCGGACGCTGGGCATTGCTCGAAGTGACGCTGCGGCTGCTGTCCTACGGCGTGGTGATCCTGCTGTTTCCAGGCCGTCCGCACTACGTGTTCTTCATCGCCTGCCTGAGCGACTTCGCGCTGTACGAGACCCGCATGCGGCTGCAGTTCGGCTTCTTTCCCATCGTCCGTCTGCTGAGGCGGTCGCCATGAAGATCCTGCTGTACTCGATGAACTTCGCGCCCGAGCTGACCGGCATCGGCAAGTACTCGGGCGAGATGGCGCGCTGGCTGCATGCCAGGGGGCACGAGGTGCGCGTGATTGCCGCGCCGCCCTTCTTTCCGCAGTGGTCGGTGTACCGCGGCTACTCGGGCTGGACCTACCGCAAGAGCGACTGGGACGGCGTCACCGTATGGCGCACGCCGATCTGGGTGCCCGCGCGGCCGCGCGCGCTGGCGCGGCTCGGGCATCTGCTCTCGTTCATGCTGTCGAGCCTGCCGACGCTGCTGGCCCAGTGGCGCTGGAAGCCGGAGGTGGTGTTCGTGGTCGAGCCGCCGCTGTTCTGCGCGCCGTCGGCGCTGTTCTTCGCGAAGCTGCGGGGCATCAAGTCGTGGCTGCACATCCAGGACTACGAGGTCGACGCCGCCTTCGGCCTGGGCCATGTGCGCGGCGAGCGCGCGCAGCGCTTCGCGGTGTGGGCCGAGCGCTGGCTGATGAGCCGCTTCGACCGGGTCTCCACCATCTCCGCCGCCATGATCGAGAAGGCCCGCGGCAAGGGCGTGGACGAGAGCCGCGTGGTGCTCTTTCCCAACTGGGTCGACGTGAAGGCCATCCACCCGGTGCCGCGCACCGTCGCGCCCTACGGCTACCGGCCTGCGCTCGGCATTCCCGACGACGCGGTGGTGGTGCTTTATGCGGGCAGCCTCGGCACCAAGCAAGGCATCGAGCTGCTGGCGGAGGCGGCGCGCCTGCTGGTGTGCTCCAGCAACATCCATTTCGTGTTCGCGGGCAACGGGCCCAGCCGCGAGCTGCTGCGGGCGGCCTGCGCACGGCTACCCAACGTGCACTTCCTCGAGGTGCAGCCGGCCGAACGGCTGAACGAACTGCTGGGCATGGCCGACATCCACGTGCTGCCGCAGCGCGCCGATGCGGCGGACCTGGTCATGCCCTCCAAGCTGGGCGGCATGCTCGCCAGCGGACGCGCCGTGATCGTGACCGCGCATGCCGGCACCGAGCTGAGCAACGTGGTCACCGGGCGCGGCATGGTGGTGGAGCCCGGCGACGCCGCCGCGCTGGCCGATGCCATCGAGCAGCTCGCCATGTCGACCGAGCTGCGCGACGAGATGGGCGCGGCCGGCCGCCGCTATGCCGAGTCCGCGCTCGACGAGGACGCCATCCTGCAGCGCCTGGAGCAGGAACTGCAGCGCTGCGTCGCCGGCTGAACCGAAGCCGTCCACCCACGGAGCCCACACCATGCCCCACGCCAAGATCCTCGTGACCGGTGGTGCAGGCTTCATCGGCAGCCACACGTGCGTGGCGCTGATCGCGGCGGGCTACCAGCCTGTGGTGCTCGACACGCTGGTCAACAGCGACGCGCGCTCGCTGCAGCGCGTGGGCTGCATCACCGGCCTGCAGCCGCTGCTGCTGCCCTGCGACGTGCGCGACGCCGCGGCGCTCGACCGGGTGTTCGCCGAGCATGCGATCGAGGCGGTGGTGCACCTGGCGGGGCTGAAGGCGGTGGGCGAATCGGTGGCCGACCCGGTGGCCTACTACGACGTCAACCTTGCCGGCACGCTGGCGCTGGTGCAGGCGATGGGCCGCGCGGGCGTGCGCACGCTGGTGTTCTCGTCGTCGGCCACGGTGTATGGGGACGCGCAACGCTCGCCCATTCCGGAGACCGCGCCGTACGCGGCGGTCAACCCCTACGGCCGCACCAAGGCCATGGTGGAGAACCTGCTGGCCGACCTTGCGCATGCCGATGCGCGCTGGGGCATTGCCTGCCTGCGCTACTTCAACCCGGTCGGCGCGCACGAAAGCGGCCTGCTGGGCGAGCGCCCGCACGGCCCGCCGGCCAACCTCATGCCCTACATCTCGCAGGTGGCGGCCGGCGAGCGCGAATACCTCATGGTGCACGGCGCGGACTACGCAACCATCGACGGCACCGGCGTGCGCGACTACGTGCACGTGATGGACGTGGCCGAAGGCCATGTGGCGGCGCTTCGCCATGTGGCGCGCGAGCCCGGCATCCTGATGACCAACCTGGGCACGGGCCGCGGCGCCTCGGTGCTCGAGGTGGTCTGCGCGTTCGAGCGCGCCAGCGGCCGGCGCATCGCGCTGCGCATCGGCCCGCGCCGCCCCGGCGACGCCCCCGCCTACTGGGCCGACGCGCGCAACGCACAGGCCCGGCTGGGCTGGTGCGCGCGCCGCGACCTCGACCAGATGTGCGCGGACTGCTGGCGTTGGCAGGCCGCGAACCCGCACGGTTTCGACGACCCGGTGCCTCCGTTGCAGGCCCAGGCGCAGCCCCCGTGGCTGCCCGCCGACCTGCAGATCTTTCACACAACCTCCAACCTCGGACACTCCAATGCCTGACAACGCATACCGCTCCCCAGAAGAGCAGGCCGACGCCCGGCCGGGATATCCGCCGGGCGGCGTCTGCCCACCGGCCCAGCCGCTGTGGCCGGGCTTCCTGACCGGGCAGGAAGGCGCGCCGGTGCGCGTGCTGCTCGTCGACGACGACGGCTTCATGCGCCGGGTGATCGCGCAAGAGCTGCTGTCGGACCTGCGCATACAGCTCGAAGGCCAGGCCGGCAGCCTGCGCGACGGCCGCCGGCTGCTGGCCACGCATGAGTTCGACGTGCTCATGGTCGACCTGCGGCTGGGCGACGGCACCGGCTTCGAGCTGATCCGCGAAGCCGGCAAGCAGCATCCCGGCTGCGAGATCATCGTGATCTCCGCGCTGGAAGACGAGTCGCACGTGATGCATGCCTTCGAGCTGGGCGCGACCGGCTACCTGCTGAAAGACGCCTGGCTGCAGAGCTTCGCGCAGGCGGTGCTGCAGGTGGTGAACGGCGGCGCGGCCATCACGCCGCGGCTCGCGCGGCGCCTGCTCTCGCGCCTGAGCGCAAGGCCCGGCAGCCCGCCGCCGGCCAGCGACCCGCCCACGCGCGAAGCCACCACGCTGACCGCGCGCGAGTGCGAGATCCTGCGCTGCGTGGCGCGCGGGCAGGTCACCGAGGAGATTGGCGCGAAGCTCGGCATCTCGGGGCAGACGGTCAACGCGCACATCAAGAACATCTACAAGAAATTGCACGTGCACTCGCGCGCGCAAGCCGTGAGCTACGCGGCGTACTCCGGGCTCATCTGAGCCGGCACATCACTCACAGCGGGCGATCATGAACACCAACCCCACCATCCATCCCGTGGTCCTGTGCGGCGGCAGCGGCACGCGCCTGTGGCCGCTTTCGCGCAAGGCGCTGCCCAAGCAGTTCGCGCCGCTGCTCGGCGGCAAGAGCCTGCTGCATCTCACGCTGGAGCGGCTCTCGGGGCTGAACCACGACATCACCTGCATCGCGTCGGAAGACCACCGCTTCCTGGTGAAGGAAACGGTCGAGGGCGCGGGCCTCACCGGGCGGCAGATCCTGGAACCTGTGGCGCGCAACACGGCGGCGGCCATGGCTTCGGCGGCGCTCTTGGCCGAGCCGGGCGACCTGCTGCTGTTCGCGCCGGCCGATCACCATATTCCCGACGCGGCGCTGTTCGCGCAGACCGTGCGCGAAGGCGTCGATGCGGCGCTGGCGGGGCGGATCGTCACCTTCGGCGTGGTGCCGAGCTTTCCCAGCACCGCCTATGGCTACATAGAGGCGGGAGCGGTATCGGCCGACGGCCGCAGCCGGGCCGTGGCGCGCTTCGTCGAGAAGCCGACGGCGAGCGTGGCCGAGTCGCTGATCCTGCATGGCGGCTACTACTGGAACGCGGGCATCTTCCTCGTGCGTGCCGGCACGCTGCTGGCGGCACTGCGCACGCATGCGCCCGACATCCTGCGTGCCTGCGAACGCGCCGCCGCCGCGGTGGCGGTCGACGGCAGCTTCCTTCGGCTGGAGCAGGCGGCCTTCTCCGCCTGCCGCGCCGAGAGCATCGACTACGCGGTGCTCGAAAAGCACAGAGACATCGCGGTCGTGAAATTCGAAGGCGGCTGGAGCGACGTCGGCAGCTGGAACGCGGTGGCCAACCTGCAACTGGCCGATGGCGACGGCAACCGCCTGAGCGGCAAGGCCAGCGCGCTGAATTCGCGCAACACCTTCATCCATGCGCCGCACCGGCCGGTGGTGGCGCTGGGCACCGACGGACTGATCATCGTGGACACGCCCGACGCGGTGCTGGTGGCCGGCGCGGGCTGCGCCGAGCAGGTGGCGGACGTGGTGCGCAAGCTCTCGCGCGAAGGCTGCGCCGAGGCCACCGACCACCGGCGCGTGGTGCGGCCCTGGGGCGCCTACGACAGCGTCGACATGGGCGAGCGCTTCCAGGTGAAGCGGCTCACCGTGAAGCCGGGCGCGAAGCTGTCGCTGCAGATGCACCACCACCGCGCCGAGCACTGGATCGTGGTCAAGGGCACGGCCCGCGCCACATGCAACGGCGAAGTGACGCTGGTGCGCGAGAACGAGTCGATCTACCTGCCCTCAGGCGCCATCCACCGCCTGGAGAACCCGGGCAAGACCATGCTCGAGGTGATCGAGGTGCAGACCGGCGGCTACCTGGGCGAGGACGACATCGTGCGCTTCGACGACACCTATGGGCGCTGCGAGGCGATGCGGAACGCCGAGGAAGCCGCGGCGGCGCCGTCGTCGCCGTCCGCGTCGGCAGGTTCAGGCGCGGCTGCGGTGCTGCACGCACCCGTCAGCCACTGACCCAGGCTACCGGCCGCCGGGCAACATGCGCTGCATGTGCTCTATCGTTGCCCGGGTGTGTCGCACGAAGGCCGTCACCTCATCCGCGCGTGCGGCCAGATCGTCCTGCGCAACACCGAGGTAAGCCGCCCGCGCCGTCGCCAGCACGGGCCTGTGCTCGGGCGGCAGTTGCTCGATGGCCCATGCGGCGGCCACATCCTTGGAGGCGATGCCGCCGGTCTCCACGCTGAACCAGACGCGCGCGAGTGCCAGCACGATGTTCCGTTCGTCACCCAGCCAGTCCGAAGGCTCGCTCCACTGCGCAACCGTGTCGGCAAGCGCCTTCGCGAAGTCGTGCGCCGGCACCGGGTCGAACAGCGTCGATGCGTCCGGTCCCAGCAAGCCGATGCTGTACCGCCTTGCCTTCGTCAGCAGGATCGCCAGGTCATGGTCGACCATGGGCGGCTCGAAGCGCCCGGCCAGCAGGTCTTCGCGCAGCCACTCGCCGAACTGCAGCTCGCGCCTTGCCGGATGGCGCCAGGGCACCACGTGCTCCCGCGCCAGCACGGTCACCTCGAGCGGTCGCAGCGATTCGCCCGCCACCGGCATCGCGGAAACCGACAGCAGCTCCGTCATCAGCGCGCGCCGCACGGGCTCTGCCGGCGGCGTGGTGACAGTCACCAGCAGGTCGATGTCGCTGCCGGGTTTCAAGCCGCCATCGACGGCCGATCCGAACAGGTGAAGCGCTTGCAGCGTGCCGGCCAAGTGGCGTTCGAGCACGGCGCGTGCAAGAGAAAGTTGAGGCGCGATTTCGGCGGGCGGCAAGGTGTCGGTCATCGGCCCGGATGTTAGTGACCCGCCTCACCAGCCGTGGAAACGCCCCCAGGTCTGCAGGGTTCCGTCTTCCGACAGCGCGTGGTACTCGGGAAACTGCGCCCCGGTCGCGCAGGCATGGTTCGGCAGGATGCGCAGCCGCGTGCCGATGGGAAAGCGCGCGGCAATGCCGGTGTCGGCCTCGCCTTCGCGCGACAGAATGCCGTGCTCCTGGTTCGCGCCGCTGAGCACATAGCCCTCCAGCACCCGGCCGTTCACGTCGCAGGCCTGGCCGAAGCCGAAGTCGTGCTTCTGCTTCTGCGTGCCCCGGTCGCGGCTCATGGCCATCCAGCCCGCGTCGAGGATGGCCCAGCCCTTCTCCGGCTGGTGGCCGATCACGGTGGCGAGCACGCTCAAGGCAATGTCCTGCTCGCTGCACACGCCGACGTTGCGCATCACCAGGTCGAAGAACACGTACACCCCCGCGCGCACTTCGGTCACGCCGTCGAGCGACTCGGCCATCAGCGCGGTGGGGGTGGAGCCCACGCTGACCACGGGGCATGGCAGGCCCGCATCGCGCAACCGCTGCGCGGCATGAACGCAGCCGGCGCGCTCCTGCTCGGCCACGGCGCGCAGGGCTTCGGGCGTGTCGAAGTCGTAGCTGGAGCCGGCATGCGTCATCACGCCGCCCAGGCGCATGCCGCCTTCGTGCAGCACGCGTGCCACTTCCAGCAGCCGGTCTTCATCGGGGCGGATGCCCGAGCGGTGGCCGTCGGTATCGACTTCGATCAGCACGTCGAAAGCCTCGCCGTTCGCGCGGCCGAACTCCGCGATGGCCCGCGCCGATTCGATGCCGTCCGTGATGATGCCCAGCGCGCAGCCGCGCCGGCGCAGCTCCAGCGCATGCGCCAGCCGGTGCGGCGCCATGCCCACGGCATAGAGGATGTCGGTGAAGCCGGCGGCGAAGAACTGCTGGGCCTCCTTGAGCGTCGACACGGTGATGCCGCGCGCGCCTGCCGCCTGCTGCGCTTTCGCGACCTCGATGCACTTGGTGGTCTTCACATGCGGCCGGAAGCGCACGCCGAGCGCATCCATGCGCTGTTGCATGCGCGCGATGTTGCGTTGCATGCGCGCCTCGTCGACGAGGGCCGCGGGGGTATCGATGGTGTGGAGCGTGTCCATGCTCATGCCTTGTTGGTGAAGGATTGCAGCCACGGCAGCGCCGGCGCGAGCGTCGGGCCCTGCAGTTCGGGTGCCGGTGCGCCCGGCGGCAGCGCCAGCCCGACGCGGTTGTGCCAGTAGGTGCGCAGGCCGACCACCGAAGTGCCGAACATGTCGTAGCCCGAGCCGGCGACGAAGGCCGACTCCTGCGGCGTCACGCCCATGCGTTCGAGCGCCATGCGGTACGGGCGCGGATCGGGTTTGTAGAAGCCGGCCTCTTCCGAGGTGACGACGGCGTCCCACTCGATGCCCAGCAGCGCCGCCGCGCGATGGCCCAGCCGGCGCGAGCAATTGGTGGCCACGCCCAGCTTGCAATGCGGCTTGAGCGCCTGCAGCAGTTCGCGCGCGCCGTCCCAGGCGGGCAGCGTGTCCCATTGGGCTTCGAGCGCGTCGGGGGCGGTGACGGCCATGCCGGTGTTGCGCGCGGCGTCTTTCACCAGTTGCTCGTAGGGCACATAGGCGCCGCAGCCGTAGGTCAGGCGCAGGTACTCGGCGCGCCATGCGCGGCCCTTTTCTTCAGAGCCGGCGGCGGCGTTCCAGACGGTCCAGGAATCGAGCAGCGCGGTGAGCAGGTCGAACAGCACGGCACGGGGATAGCGCGGCGGGGCGATGGGTGTTTGCATGGCCACGGACTGTACGTTCGAAGGCTGCGGCTGTGCTTCAATGCAAGCTCATCAATCGTTAAGCACAATTTAATGATCCAGATCGAGGACATGCAGCTCGCCGCCGCACTGCTGCGCGAGCCTTCGCTGAGCGCGGCGGCGCGGGCACTCGACGTCACGCCGCCGGCGCTGTCGATGCGGCTGCGCAAGCTCGAGGCCACGCTCGGCCTTTCGCTGGCCAGCCGCACGGCGCGCCGCCTCAGCCTCACGTCCGAGGGCGAGCGCTTCGCGCGCGAGGCCGCCGCGCTGCTCGGGCAGATCGAGGGCCTGCGCGAATCCATGCAGCGCGACGACAAGCGGCTCACGGGCACGCTGCGCATCGCCGCGCCCTTCGGCTACGGCCGCCAGTACGTGGCGCCGATGCTGGCGCGCTTCGCCAGGCTGCATCCGGGCCTGCGCGTGCAACTCGACCTGCGCGAGACCCCATGGCCCGACCGGCACGACGCCGACGCCGTGATCCACATCGGCGCGGTGCGCGATTCGTCGTGGGTGGCGCGCACGCTGAGCGCCAACGAGCGCTGGCTGTGCGCCAGCCCCGCCTACCTGCGCCGGCACGGCGAGCCGCGCACGCCCCGCGACGTGTTGACGCATGCCTGCATCTGCATCCGCGAGAACGACGAAGACGTCACGCTGTGGCACGTGCGCCCGGCCGCGGATGCCGCCAATGCCGCCGAGGGAAAGCGCGCCGCCGCCCGCGAGACCCTGCGCGTGTCGCCGGCCTATGTGACCAACGACGGCGGCGTGGCCCGTCAGTGGGCCGAACAGGGCATGGGCCTGGTGCTGCGCTCCGAATGGGACGCGGCCGATGCCGTGGCGCGCGGCACGCTGGTGCGCGTGCTGCCCGGCTGGCGCTTCGACAGCGCGCCGGTCACGCTGCTGGTACCCACCCGGAAAGGGCGTACGGCTCGGGTGGCGGCCATCGTCGATTTCCTGGTGGAGAGCTTCGGCAGCGGCGCGCGCTGAGGCGGGTATGCGCTTGGGCGCATATCCATAGCCGCATTCATTCGTTGGCCGCGCGCGCACCGCGCGCCAACACTCGGCGCTTCCAATTTCTGGTGGAGAAGCTCCGATGACTGTTCCTCTCGATCAATTGCCGTCCTCGCGCCGCAGCGTGCTGCAGGCCGGCGCCGCGGCCGCCATCGTCGGCTCCGGCGCCCTGCTCGCCTCGGTGGCGCGCTCGCAGCCGCGCAAGCTCACTTTCGCCTGGAGCCAGGCCGGCTTCTGCCTGGCCCCGGTGCCGGTGGCGCTGGAGCGCGGCTTCTTCGAGAAGAACGGGCTCGACGTCGAACTGCTGAACTGGGCCGGCTCGTCCGACCAGATGCTGGAAGCGCTGGCCACCGGCAAGGCCGACCTGGGCGTGGGCCTGATCCACCGCTGGGTGAAGCCGCTGGAAGCGGGCTTCGACGTGAAGGTGGTCGGCAGCGTGCACGGCGGCTGCCTGCGCCTGGTGGGCGCCAAGGCCGCGGGCGTGACCGCCGAGCTCGCCAGCCTCAAGGGCAAGACCATCGGCGTGTCGGACCAGAACAGCCCGGCCAGGCAGTTCTACGCCATCCACCTCGCCAAGAAAGGCATCGACGTCGACAAGGACGTCGATTGGCGCGTGTACCCGGCCGACCTGCTCGACGTGGCCGTGAAGAAGGGCGAGATCCAGGCGATTGCCGACGGCGACCCGAACGTGTTCCTCATCGAGAAGCGCAACCCCGGCGTGTTCACCGAGATCGCCAACAGCGCCAAGGGCGAATACGCCGAGCGCCTGTGCTGCATCGTCGGCGCGCGCGGCGAGTTGGCGCGCAACGACAAGCCGCGCGCCGCCGCCGTGGTGCGCGCGCTGGCGCAGGCTTCCGACTACGTGTCGGAGAACCCCAACGAGTCGGCGCGCATCTATTCGAAGTACGCGCCCAAGGTCGCGCTCGAAGACCTGCAGCGGCTGCTGGGCGAGCTGACCTACAAGCACCATCCGGCCGGCAAGGCGCTGCGCAACGAGGTCGAAGCCTTCGCCACCGACTTCCGCAATGCGGGCATCCTGAAAAAGAGCACCGACGTGGCGCGCTTCGCCAACCACGTGTCGCTGGACGTGCTGGCATGACCACCGCCGAACGATTCATCGAGGCGCCGCGCCTGCCGCGGGCGCCTTCTCCTGTCGTAGCCGCAGCCGCTGCCGAGGCAGCGCCGCCTCGGGCCGCCGCGGGGCCCGGCGGCCTCTGGGCCACCGGCCTGCTGGCGGCCGCCGCATGGGTCGCGCTGGGCCTGCTCACGCTGCTGTGGCCCAACAAGGAAGTGGGCTTCAGCGACTGGGCCTTCACCCGCGAATTCGGCGTTGCTGCGCTCGTCGTGGCGGCGCTGCTGCTCGCGGTCTCGGTGCTCGGCGCGCGCGCGGGCCGCCTGGCGCAGGCGCTGCGGCCCGCCGGGCAATGGCTGGTCGCGCTCGCCGTGGTGCTCGCGCTGTGGGAGACCTTCACCGCCAAGCTCGGCCTGCTGCCCTCGCCCTTTTTCGCGCCACCGCAGAGCCTGATCGACGTGGTGCATGAAGACTGGCAGCGGCTGGGCCTGTCGACCGCGTATTCGCTGCGCCTGCTGGCCAACGGCTTCGTGCTGGGCGCGCTGGTCGGCTTCGGCACCGGCGTGGCGGTGGGCTGGTCGCGCATCGCGGGGTACTGGGTGCATCCGCTGCTGCGCTTCCTGGGGCCGGTGCCGGCCTCGGCGCTGCTGCCGCTGGCCTTCTTCTTCGCGCCTTCGAGCTATTCGGCGGCCGTGTTCCTGGTGGGCCTGGCGACCTTCTTTCCCGTGGCGGTGCTCACCTGGTCGGGCGTGGCCTCGGTCGGCAAGAGCTACTACGACGTGGCGCGCACGCTGGGCGCGTCGGAGCGCTTCCTGGTGCTGAGGGTGGCGATTCCCGCCGCGTTGCCGCAGGTGTTCGTCGGGCTCTTCATGGGGTTGGGCGCATCGTTCTCGGTGCTGATCACCGCCGAGATGATGGGCGTGAAAGCAGGCCTCGGCTGGTACTTGCAGTGGGCACAGGGCTGGGCGGCCTACGCGAACATGTACGCGGCATTGTTCGTCATGGCGGTACTGTGCTCGGGCCTCATCACGCTGCTCTTCAAGGTGCGCGACCGCGTGCTGTCGTGGCAGAAAGGCACCGTCAAATGGTGAGCACGCTGGCCTCCTCCTCCGCTGCTCAGGCCACGGGCACGGGTGGCGCGCACATCGGCATTCAAGGCGTGAGCCACTGGTTCGAGGTGTCCGGCGGCGTGCTGCAGGTGCTCGACGGCATCGACCTGCAGGTGCGGCCCGGCGAATTCGTCGCGCTGCTGGGGCCCAGCGGTTGCGGCAAGTCGACGCTGCTGCGGCTCGTGGCCGGGCTGGAGCCCGCCACCACCGGCAGCATCACGCAGGACGGCGAGCCGATCACGCGGCCCGACCCGTCGCGCATCGTCGTGTTCCAGGACCCCACGCTCTACCCCTGGCGCAGCGTGTGGGACAACGTGGCGCTCGGCCTGCAGGCGCGCGGCGTGTTGAAGGCGCAGCGCGGCCGCGTCGACGAGGCGCTCAGGCTCGTGGGGCTGACCGACTTCGCCAAGGCATTTCCGCATCAGCTTTCGGGTGGCATGGCGCAGCGCGTGGCGCTGGCGCGCGCGCTGGTCAACGACCCGCAATTGCTGGTGCTCGACGAGCCGCTGGGCAAGCTCGATTCGCTCACGCGCATCGCGATGCAGAGCGAGCTGGTCAACCTGTGGCAGCGCGCCGGTTTCTCCGCGCTGCTGGTCACGCACGACGTGGAAGAGGCGCTGTTCCTGGCCAACCGCGTGATCGTGCTGAGCGACCGGCCCGCGCGCATCGCGGCGGAACTGGTGGTCGACCTGCCCTACCCGCGCCATCGCGGCGATCCGCGCCTGGCCGAGCTGCGGCACGAGGCGCTCAAGCACCTGGGTCTCGACGCCACGTGGTGACATGAACGCCTCCCCCGAGGCCGGCTGGCTCAACCAGCTGATCGGCCTGCTGCAGAACACGCAGCTGCAGCTGCTGCGCCTGCTGGATGCACTCGGCCTCGTGGCGCAGGCACACGGCCAGCGCGCATGGCCGTGGGCGCAACGTCTGTCGGGCGAGAACCTGCTGATCGACCTCGGGCAGGCGCGCAGGCTCGGGCTCACCGTGGTCGTGCTCGCGGCGGCGTTGCTGGTGCTGGTGCTCGCGCTGCTGTGGCGGCGCCGGCGCATCTGGCTGCTGGCGCTGGCCACGCTGCTGGTCGTGCTGGCCCCGTGGCCCGACGCCAACGTGGTGCTGGTACCCGCCTATCCGACCAGCTTCCAGCGCTCGCCCACCGGCTTCACCGCCGACAGCATCGAACGCGGGCGCGTGCTCTACGCGGCGCAATGCGTGGCCTGCCACGGCGCCGACGGCCTGGGCCAGGGCCCGCTGGCGGCCGTGCAGCCAGTGTGGCCACCCAATCTTGCCGGACCGCTGCTGTGGCGCCGCGCCGATGGCGACCTGCTGTGGCATGTGCTGAACGGCATGCGCGACCAGCGCGGTTCGCCGACCATGCCCGCCTTCGGCCGCAGGATCAGCGACGACGATGCATGGGCGCTCATCGACTTCATGAAAGCCCAGGGCGCCGGCCAGAGCCTGCGCGCGGCCGGCCTGTGGACCCAACCCATCGCGCCGCCCGACGTGGCCGTGCAATGCGCCGACAAGCCGCCGCGCATGTTGAGCGACTGGCGCGGCCAGCGGCTGCGGATCGTCGCGGCCGGCGGGCAGCCCCTGCTCGAAGATCCGCGCCTGGTCACCGTGTTTCTCGCGGAAGACAGTGCCACCGCGGCCTCGCACGCGGGCGATTGCGTCGCCGAATCGGCGAGCGCCTGGGCCGCGTTCTCGCTCATCGCCGCCACGCCGCAACTGGCGGGCACGCAATTGATCGTCGACCGCGACGGCTGGCTGCGCGCGCGTGGCGAACCCGGCAAAGGCGCATGGAGCGACGACGATTTGCTGTGCCGCACCGAACAGGCGCCGCGCGCCACGCCGGGCCCCATTCCGCTGCCACCCGACGGCCTCGGCGCGCTCATCGCGCGCATGGACGCCGAACCCGTGCGCTTCGTGAAAGGCGGCTTCGTTCATTGAGCCGGGGCGCAGGACTACGATGCACCTTGGCAAGCCTCACTCATCCTGCAATCAACCAAGGAGAAAGACGCCATGTCCAACCATGTCTACAAAACACTCGAACTGACAGGCTCGTCGCCAAAGGGCGTCGAAGACGCAGTGCAGACCGCCATCGCCAAGGCGCACGAGACGGTGCGCAACATCCAGTGGTTCACCGTGACCGAGACGCGCGGCCACGTGGTCGACGGCAAGGTCGCGCACTGGCAGGTGACGTTGAAGATCGGCTTTACGCTGGAGTGAGTGCGCCCGGCCGGTGTGCAATGGGTCGGAGGGGCTGACGCTTCAGCAGTTGATCCCGTAGTGCGCCCAGTAGGCGACGTGCGTGTGCTCAGTGGTCATGTAGTCCACGCACATGTCGATGAACCGGTCCGCGCCATGGTTCCTGTCCGAGCTTAGACGCGTGCCTTCCAGGTCGCGGTTCAGCGCCGCCAGTGCATGGGCATAGCACAGTGCTGTCCAGACGATCAGTTGTACCTGTCCGTCGCTGAGGCCCAGCACGTTTCCGGCACGGGTGCGCAGCTTGACAATCAGCGCCACGGCGACATTGGCCGCGAAGGCCGGCAAGTCTGTGGTGCTTGCAAGAAACGCCGCCAGTTGGGTTCGATTGCTGGTGTTGTAGTTGATGTTCCATGCAAACGCGACGTCATGAAAGCCAAGACCCTGGCCGTGCGGCTTTCTGTAGACCGCGATGAGGCGTCCGGTGGCTCTGACAGGCATGAACTCGTTCAAGGCTTCGATGCCGGCCATGATCATGCCGATGCCTTCGGGCGGCCGGGCCGCGGGCGGCAGGGAATTGCTGATGTCGGTGTAGCGGCCCAGCGTGGCGAGTGTTCGGGTCGGGTCGCCCTGGAGCGTCATGTCGTTGCCAAAACCGGCCACGCTGCACATGGCCGAACCCACGATCATCAGAGACCCGTCGCCCGTGCCCACGGCCAGCAGCGAAGGCCGGGCGCTGATCGCGAGGTTGCGGTCATAGTAGGCCACCAGCTGCGCCTGCGTATCTCGGTCCAGCATCGCACGGATGCCTGTGTCCCTGGTGTGTGCGGCACCGAGCGCGTACACAAGCAAGTCCACCGCAAGCCTGACCACATGACCGGCCTCGTCAAGGAACGTGAGGCCCAGAAATGGCGAGCCCTCGTGCGGCCGGATGATCTTGATTGCCGTCAACTTCAACACGGCGCGCTGTTCTCGGGTGCTCTGCCTGACTTCGGTGTTTCTCGAACCCGCGGGAAACGCGGCTTCGAAGCGGATATCGACGTTCCAGGCATCGGTGCCGGTACCCGGGCGAGTGAACCAGCGCACCACATTCATCCCTCGCATCTGTGCCAGCTCGACCACCCATGCCGCGGTGGCGGAACCGCCATAGACCGCAACGGTCCTGTTGCGCATGGCTTCCCCGCGCGGCATCTGCCAGTTGGGTGACATGAACTCGGTGCCACCTACAACGTATCCGTCGAGCCCTCGCACATCCACGCCGATGTCACCGTTTTCGCCAACCATCAGCGGGCGTGCAGGCCCAGGCCCGACGGCAATGATCACGTTGTCGCAAACAATGGTCAGGCTTGCGCCCCATACCCGCCCACGAACCTCGTACTGCCCGTTCGGCAAACGCTTGATGCTGTCGACCAGTGAGCCCGGAAACTGGAAGTGCGTGTTGCTTCTGAAGTGGTACTCCACCAGATTCGCAAAATCGCCTGCCTGCATGAAGGGCGTCGTGCCCGGTTGCGGCCTTGTGCTGAACCCTCGCGGCGCGTTGAGCAGGTTGCCTGTCAGAAGCGGAGTGGGCTGACCCATCCTGTGGGTAGGAGCGATCTGTTGCCAGAGGTCCGGACCGCCCGTGCCGATCACGGTGCCCAGGTTGCGGTTGGCGGACAACAAGTAAGCAGCGGCCGAAATTCCGCAGCCGATGACAACGGTACGAGGCATGTGTTTCCCATTCGAGGAACGAGGTGCTGCGCGTAGTTGGTTTTCTTGAAAGTTTGCGCCGGAGGATTGTTCTGTGGCCGATTTGGCTCGAACATCCCCAGAACGGGTGAGTCCGAAAGTTCTTGTCGCGCCCGCAATCAGGCCTGCGGCTCACCCAGCGAAAGCATCAGCCGATTGGCCCAGTTGAAGAAGGCCGCGCCATGGATCACGTCGGCAATCGCCAGGTCGTCCAGTCCTTGCGCGCGCAACTGGTCGATGTGCTCGACGCCGAAGGCCGAGGGCGTGGACGACAGCGCCACCGAGGCCGCGACGATGGTGTTCCAGCGCTCGCCCAGTTCGGCGCCGGTGCCTTCGTCGAGCAGCCGCTGCACGTCTTCGGTGCGGTGCGAGAAATGCGAGGCGAAGCGCGCATGCACCGACGCGCAATAGATGCAGCCGTTGTAGCGCGAAGCCGCGGCCGCCGACAGCTCGCGCTCGGCGCGCGGCAGGCCGGCTTCGGGGTTGTAGAAGATGTCCTTGTCGGTGCGCGTGCGGGCGCCCAGGATGTCCGGGTCGCGCGCCAGCAGCCGGAAGTACGGCGACTTGGCGCGCGCCGCGTCCACCAGTCCGGCGAAGTGGCGCTCGGTCAGCTCGGCCTCGGGCAGCGGCTCCAGCCAGGGCAGCCATTCGAGCTGCGCCTGGGTGAAGACGGTCGGGTGCGTGTTGTCGGGATAGATCAGGGTCGATTCGCGGTTGCTCATGGCCGGGCTCAGTCGATGGAGGTTGCGGGACGTTGCGCCAGTGCCTGCAGGCCGGTGACGACACGGATCTGGAATGCGAGGAACGCCACCAGTTGCGACAGCGTGACGATGCCGGTGCTGCTCCAGCCGGCGTCCAGCAGCGCCTGCAGGGCGGCCGGGCTGGCGTCTCGCGGATGGAACACCAGCAGGTGCGCATGCGCGAGCGCTGCGGAGAGAAGCTCGCCGAGCAGTTCGCGGTGAGCGTCGCTCACGGCATACGAGGGGCCGGCCGTGTCTTCGGCGCTGAGCGGGCCCGCCTGGTAGCTGCCGTACGGGCCTTGCGCGGCGCCGCGTTTTGCCTCGGCGGCAATCGCATCGGCCACGCCCGCGCGGGCGCCCTGCCCGGCCAGTTGCTCCGCATAGAAGCGCGTCACGCCCGCATGGCCGTGCAGCGCGGCCACGAAGGCGGCGATCGCGAAGCGGTCGGCGATGTCGAAGTTGCCGACCACCGGCGGCGTCGGCTCGAACAGCGAGAGGTAGCTCTGCTGCGCATGGGTGCGGGCCTGCTCGCGGCCCCGGCGGACGTGGTCGAGATGGTCGCTCGATGCAATGCCGACGAGGGCGTCGATCACATCGGGTGTGGCGGAGTCGGAAGACGAAGGAGGAGAAGCAACGGCGTTCATGCGGTCTCGCGAAGCGTGGATGAAGAGTGGATGCCCAGCGCCGGCGCGACCTCGGTCGCGATCAGCTCGATGGAGCGCAGGATGGCCGCGTGCGGCGGATCGACCGAATGCACCTGGCAGACCAGGTCGGTCACGCGGTCGAGCGTGCTGTCGGCGCGCAGCGAGGCGATCACGTCGTCGGGCGAGCCCACATGCACGTCGTAGGCGGCGATCAGTTCCTCGAGCGACGCCCGCGGTCCCGCGCGGTCCGCCAGCCCGGCCTGGCCCGAGGCGGCAAAACGCGCGGCCGAGCGGCGCAGGCCGATGTCGGCCAGCCGCAGCGCCTCCTGCCGGGTCTCGGCCACGAACACGCTGCGCGAGCCGACGATGCGTGGCGCCACGCCGGCCGGCAGCGCCGCCAGGTAGGCATCGACGATGGGGTTCTGCAGTTCGGAAAGCGGCGCATCGGGCGCATGGCCGGGGCGCGGCTGTGTGCGCGACAGCATCAGGCCGTCGCCGGCCTGTCCCGCGCGGGTGCCTCCACTCACGGAGAAGGTGGCCTGCCAGATGCGCTCCGTCAACTGCGCACCCGAGGGGTACAGCGTGTCGCCGCCCGCCAGTGGCCGGCCGGCCCATGCCGCGCGCACCGCATCGAGCTGCCGCGCGAAGATGGCCGAGCGCTCGTGGCTGTCGAGCCCGAAGGCCGCGAACGCCTCTGGCGTGCCACCGGTGCCGACCCCCACTTCGAGCCGGCCGCCCGAAAGCAGGTCGAGCACGGCGGCGTCTTCCGCCACGCGCACCGCGTTTTCGAGCGGCAGCGTGACGATGCCGGTGCCCAGGCGAATCCGCTTCGTGCGCGAGGCCACATAAGCGAGGAAGACAAAAGGCGACGGCAGGCCGCCCTCGTGTTCATGGAAGTGGTGCTGCGCCACCCATGCGGAGTCGAAGCCCAGGGCTTCGGCATGCGCGATCTGCTCCGCAACGAGCCGGTAGCGTTCGGCGGCCGTCGTGTCGTCGAGCAGGCGGCTGAAGAAGCCCAGGCGCCGTGGCGCGGGAAGTCCGGAAGAAAGGTCTGACAAGGTTCGAAGCCGGCAGCGGGAAAACCCGACATTGAGCCCGTGCAATGCCCTCTGGGGAACGCCGGATTTCGAGTTTTCTTATGTGTTTTTCATGGATGACGGACCCGCGTGCTCAACGCAGCGTGTAGCCGCCGTCGACGTAGATCGCCGAGCCGTTCATGTTGCCGTTGTCGAGCAGGAACAGTGCCGCGCCGGCCGCTTCGTCGACCGTGCCGAAGCGGCGGTTGAGCGTGAGCTTTTCCCAGGTCTCGCCCACGGCCTTGCGCACTTCGGCCGGGCGGTTGCGCCAGAGTTCGCTGTCGATGGTGCCGGGCGAGACGCAGTTCACGCGGATCGGCGCCAGTTCCAGCGCAAGCGCGCGCGCCAGCCCCTCGACCGCCGCGTTGCATGCCGCATAGGCCGGCGCGCCGATCGGCCGCACCGACGCCGCGCCCGACATCAGCACCACCGATGCATCGGGCGCGAGGTGCGGCAGCGCGGCATGAACCGCCCAGTACTGGCCCCAGAACTTGGCCTTGAACACCGCCTCGGCCGCCTCCTGCGAGTCTTCGCGGAACGACACCGAGTGGTTGACCGAGCCCGGCGTGAACAGGCCCGCGAGCGGCCCGCTGCCCTCGAAGAACGCGGCGATCGAGTCGCGCTCCCGGGCATCCACGGTGCGCGCGATGGCCAGCGGGCCGAGGCGCTGCGCGGCGGCGTCGGCCTTCTCGCGCGAGCGCCCGCCGATGAGAACGCGGTCGCCGCGCGCGACCAGTTGCCGGGCGAGCGCGAAGCCCATGCCCGAGGTGCCGCCGATGATGGCGTAGGTTTTTTCTGCGAGTGTGCTCACGAGGCGCCTTGTCGGTTGTGTTGAATACAGGCATCCGATGCTAGGAACGCGCCCCGCGCAGGTAAAACGATAAGATTTCGCGACACCCGCGCGCCGGGTTCCGCAATCGCTCCCGCTCCCGACCCTCCCCCATGTCCAACCTCGAGCCGCACGGCCCCATCCGCGTTTTCCTGGCCGTCTGCCACGCGGGCAGCTTCGCCAGGGCAGCCGACGGGCTGGCGCTCTCGCCTTCGGCCATCGCCAAGACCATTGCCCGGCTGGAGGCCCGGCTGAAGGTTCGGCTGTTCGAGCGCACCACGCGGCGCCTGTCGCTCACGCCCGAGGGCCGGACCTATGAAGAAGCCTGCCGCCGCGCCACCGGCGACATCGACCAGGTGGAGGCTTCGCTCGCGCAGGCCGCGTCCACGCCCAGCGGCGTGCTGCGCGTGAGCCTGCCGCCGCTGTTCGGCACCGAGGTGATCGCGCCGGTGCTGCATGCGCTGGGCGACCGGTATCCCGCGCTGGGCTTCGACATTTCGTTGGACGTCGAGCGCATCGACCTGCTGGCGCGCGGCATCGACCTGGCGGTGCGCATCGGCGAACTGCCCGATGTGTCGGGGCTGACGGCGCGGCGGCTCGGCACGCAGGAGGTGGTGCTGTGTGCGTCGGCCGCCTACCTGGAACGGCATGGCGAGCCGCTGTCGAAGGACGATCTTTCACGGCATGCGCTGATCACGACCACGCATCGCGGGCAGCCGGTGCCCTGGCAGCTGGTGGACGACGCCGGGCGCATCGAGAGCTGGTCGCCGCCTTCGCGCCTGAGCACCGACAGCAGCATGCTCACGCTGGCGGCCGTGCGCGGCGGGCGCGGCATCGGCCTCCTGCCCCGCTGGCTGGTGGCCCGGGACTTGGCCGAGGGCCGCCTGCGCGCGCCGATGGCCGGGCGCATCGCCGGGCACCTGCCGATCCATGCGCTGTGGCTCACAGCGCCGGTGATGCTGCCGAGGTTGCGGGTGGCGATAGACGCGATCGCCGAAGCGATGGGGCACTGAGGCTGGTACATTTTCCGGCCTTGCAAACGAAAGGGATATTGGTGGCACTCGCAGCGGCAATTGCCGGTCTTTCCATCCTCATCATCGGGGACAGTCATCTGTCGCAGCCGAGCTATCTGATGTCGTCGCTGCATGACGATCTCCAGCGCCAGGGCGCGAAGGTGCATTCGATCGGCGTGTGCGGCGTGCAGCCTTACGACTGGACGGTGTCCAAGCCCGGTTCCTGCGGCAGCGCGGAGCG
This sequence comes from Variovorax paradoxus, assembly GCF_022009635.1. Taxonomy (NCBI): domain Bacteria; kingdom Pseudomonadati; phylum Pseudomonadota; class Betaproteobacteria; order Burkholderiales; family Comamonadaceae; genus Variovorax; species Variovorax paradoxus. The sequence continues at coordinate 3,984,517 of NZ_CP091716.1, read as the reverse complement.
CATCGGCAACAAGCCGGCGGTGGTGAGCCCCGGCACCCGCGCCAGGACCACGGCGGTGGCGCAGCTCATCAAGGCCGAGCACCCGGACCTGGTGCTGATCGTGCTCGGCGACACCATGGCCGCCTACCGCCAGGACGATTTCCCGATGAACTGGGTGTGGCAGCAGGTGACCGCGCTCACCGGCGCCATTTCGGCGACCGGCACCCGATGCGCATGGGTCGGCCCCGCATGGGGGCAGGAAGGCGGCCAGTACGGCAAGACCTACGCGCGCGCCGAGACGGTGAGCCGCTTCCTCGCGACCAACGTGGCGCCCTGCACTTTCATCGATTCGCTGGAGATGTCCGCGCGCGGCCAGTGGTCGACCATCGACGGCCAGCATTTCAACGCGAGCGGCTATCGCGCCTGGGGAGGTGCCATCGCCAAGGCCGTCGCCCGGCTGCCCCTCGCACCCGCCACCGGTGCCGCGCGGCCATGAGGCGCGCCGCTCTCGTGGTGCGGCGCCGTGCGCTGCTCGGCGTGCTGCTTCCCGCCGTGGCCGGCGCCGCGCCGCAGCTGTACGACACGGGCCCCTCGCAAGACCTGGCGCTGGTGCGCTTCGTCAATGCCGGATCGAATGCGCTCACGGTGCAAAGCGGCGGCCCGGCCAAGGCGAGCGTGGTGGTGCAGCCTTCGGCACCCATCACCGACTACCAGCCGGCGCGCTCCGACGCCCCGGTCACGGGACACTGGAAGAGCGGCCAGCAGCAGATGGCGATCACGCTGCGCGTGCCATCGGGCGGCTCGGCGTCGGCGGTGGCATGGCAAGGCGCGAACGGCGAGATTGCCGGCACCAGCTTCATCGAGCCGCCCCCCACCTTCGACCCGCTGCGCGCCTCGCTCGCGTTCTACAACGCCGATGCGCGCTGCACCGCCGCGGGCCTCTCGGCTGCCAGCGGCAACGCGGCGATCTTCGAGAAGCAGGCAGCGCTTGCCAGCGCGCGCCGCGCCGTCAACCCGGTGAAGCTGGCGGTGCATGCCACCTGCAACGGCCAGCCCGTCGAAGGCACGGTCGACCTGGGCTCGCTGCAGGCGGGCCAGCGCTACAGCGTGTTCCTCGTTCCCGCCGGCAAGGGCAGCCGGCTGATGGGCCTGCAGGACCGCATCGCGCGCTGACCCGGCCGTGGTTTTCGCATCGCTCGAATTCCTCGCTGTCTTCCTGCCGGCCTTTCTGCTGCTGTATGCGCTGACGCCGGCGCGCGCGAAGAACGTCGTGCTGCTGCTGGCGAGCTGGCTGTTCTACGGTTGGTGGAGCCCGCTGTTCCTGCTGCTGTTCATTGCGCTCACCGCACTCGCTTGGGCGGGCGGGCTGCTGGTCGAGCGCGCAGGGCCGAACAGGCGCGGCATGCTGGTGGCGTTCATCGTGCTGAACCTGGGCGTGCTCGTATGGTTCAAGTACGCCAACATCGTGGTCGAGACCTTCAACGCGGCCCTGCTGCATGCCGGCGCAATGCCGGTGGCGTGGCAACGCATCGCGCTGCCCATCGGGCTGTCGTTCACCGTGCTGCAGGCGATCTCCTATCTCGTCGACGTGCATCGCGGCAAGTTCCCGGCGGAACGCCGGCCCATCGACTTCGCGACCTATCTGGCGATGTTCGGCCACCTCGTCGCGGGGCCGATCATCCGCTACGACTGGGTTCGCCAGCGCCTCGCACACCGCGCCGTGCATGCCTCGGCATTCGCCACGGGCGCGCGCCGCTTCATGATCGGCATGACGATGAAGGTGCTGGTGGCGGACACGCTCTCGCCCGTGGTGGAGCAGGTTTTTTCGTCCACGCACCCGAGCCTGGCCGACGCATGGCTGGGCTGCCTGGCCTACACGCTGCAGCTGTTCTTCGACTTCGCGGGCTATAGCGCGATGGCCATCGGCATCGGCGCGATGCTGGGCTTTCGCTTTCCCGAGAACTTCGACCGGCCGTACCTCGCGCGCAACCTCGCGCAGTTCTGGCGGCGCTGGCATATCTCGCTGTCGTCCTGGCTGCGCGACTACCTCTACGTGCCGCTCGGCGGCAGCCGCAAGGGCACCCGGCGCACCGTGCTGAACCTGATGCTGACGATGGCCATCGGCGGGCTCTGGCATGGCGCGGACAGCTGGAACTTCCTGTACTGGGGGCTGGCGCAGGGCATGGGCCTGAGCGTGGTCCACCTGTGCCGTGCGCGCGGGCTGGGCTTGCCGGCGCCGCTTGCGCATATCGCGACCATGCTGTTCGTGATGCTGGGCTGGACGCTGTTCCGCTCGCCCGACTTCGCGGTCGCCTGCGACATGCTGGCCGGCCAGTTCGGCGCGCATGGCGTGGCGCTGGGGGCGGCGCTGTCCAACATGCTGCGGCTGCCCGTGGTGCTGGCGTATCTGCTGGGCATCGCTTGGGTGCTCGCGCCGGCCGTGGTCAGCGCCAGGCGGCATGCGGGCAATGCCGGGGCGGTGCTGGCGACCTTGGCGCCGATCGCCGGTTTTCTGTTGTCGCTCGCGCTGGTGTCCAGCCGCGGCACGGTGCCTTTCCTCTACTTCCAGTTCTGACGACCATGGCGACAGCGCGCTCCAGCCGAAGATTGCGTGGACTGCTCCGCTGGACCACGGCGGGCGTGCTGCTCGCATCGCTGGGGGCGGCGTTCATCGCAACCTTGCCGAACATGCCCGGCGCACTGGCCGGTGCCGACGCATCGCTGCTCGACGACGCTACCGCGAGGCGTGCGCTGACGAAGGCGCTGGTCACGACGCCGCTGACCGAAACGCTCGCGCGCCGCCAGCGCGAGGCAAGCTGGCTGCTGCTGGGTGACCTGGGCGCGGAGGTGCATCGGGGCGACGACGGCTGGCTTTTCCTCGATGATGAGCTGCGCGTTCACCCCGGCCGCGCGGCGAATGCGCGTGACCGCGCCGCCGCCGTCGCGCAGATCTCCCGCGCGCTCGCCGCCCGGCGCATCGCGCTGCTGGTCGCGGTCGTGCCGGACAAGACTCGTATCGAAACCGCCCACCTCGGCCGGCTGCGGCGCGCGCCCGAGCTCGAAGCCCGCGTGCGCGAATGGACCGCGATGCTGGACGCCGCAAAAGTGCCCGTGCTCGACCTCTCTCGAACGCTCGCGGGCACATCGCCCACGCCTTTCCTGAAAACCGACACGCACTGGACCGAGCATGGCAGCCAGCTCGCCGCGCAGGCCGTTGCCGATCGACTGCGCCGCATGCAGGTGCTCGATGCCACGCCGGTGCCTTCCGTGGTCGCGTCGCGCAAGCCGGTCACAGAACGGGGCGACCTCGTGCATCTGGCCGGCATCGACAGCCTGCCGCCGTCGCTGAAGCCAGCGCCCGACACCGACTGGCAATCGACCGTCGAGACCCGCAACGAAAGCACCGACCTGTTCGGCAACACCGCCTTGCCGTCCGTCGTGCTGATCGGCAGTTCGTTCTCGCACCGTGCGAACTTCCTGCCGTTTCTCCAGCTCGCCAGCCAGTCGCTGGTCGCCGATTTCGCGATGAATGGCGGAGATTTTTCCGGCGCCGCCCGGCGCTACTTCGCGGGCCCGGCCTTTGCGGACAACCCGCCGCGCGTCATCGTCTGGGAAGTGCCCGAGCGGGCGCTCGAATCGCCCATCGGCCAGGCCGAAAGGCAATGGATGCGCCAGCCGATTTCGCCCCGTTGAGCTTGCGTCGGATCGCGCAGGCAAGAGGCGTAGCGGGCGCGGGTTTCAGTGGCCGCAGCCGCTAGCGCATGTAGCCCAGGTCGCGCACGTCGGAGCGCACTGCCGCACGGTCGGCGCCCTGCATCGGCAGGCTCACCAGCAGTTCGAGCCGGCGGCGCAGCGAGAACAGCATCTGCACCGCGGCATGCGCGACCTGCTCGGGGTCGGTTTCGGCGGCAACGTCCGGGTAAGCCCACAGCGCCGCATCGGGCTGGCCGGGCCAGGGCGGTTGCAACGACTCGGTGGCGGCGTCCAGCGTGATGACGAAATCCGCGCCGGAGGGGTGGGCACGCACCACCTCGTCCCAGCTGCGCGGCTGCCTGTCGGGAACGGGAATGCTGGCACTGTGAAGCGCGCCGATGGCCGCGGGATGGAACTCGCGCCCGACGTGCCCCGGCTGGCCGCAGGAAGAGACCGAGAACCGCTTGGGGTCCAGGTGCGAGAGGCATGCTTCTGCCAGGATGCTGCGCAGTGAATTTCGCCGGGAGACGAAGATCACGCCGATTCGTTTTTGCATGACCCTTGACTATAGCGAGGCGCGGCCGGGTTCGCCCATGCCTCATCGGCACTGCAATCAGTCGAGCGAGAAAACCCGCCGGAAGCTCTGCGCCCCGCTCTCCCCTTCGGCCCGCATGCCCAGCGCCAGCTCGAGTCCGGTCGCGTTGGCGCGCGCCGGTGCCACGGCCGGCAGGTTGCGCCAGCCCTGCCCCGGCTCCCACGCACGCAACTGGAACGCCGACACATCCTCCAGCACCACCACGCGCGCCTGCTCGTCGGGCGGCGGCAACGGGAACGACGCCGCCGCCGGCCCCGCCGCCCGGTAAAGCACGCCGCCGCGCTGCCACCATTGCACGCGCTGCCAATAGCCCGGCGCGGCGGGTGCGGCGCGCACGATTTCCACGAAAAACGGAAGGTCCGCCTGGCGCCGCGCCGTCATCGCGGCGGGCAGCAACCCGGCGGCCTTGGACGGCGGCAGTTCGGTGGTGGCGCGCAGGGCCACGTCGCGCTCCAGTTGGTCGAGCGCGCGCATGAGCCGCGCGACGTTGTCGGTGCGCTGTTCGAGCATGGCGTTGGCGCGCGTCACGCTGTCGAGGCCGCGCCAAGCCATCACGCTCAACACGGCCATGAGCGCGATGGCGATCATCACTTCGATCAGCGTGAAGCCGCGCTGCTGCTCTCGGGTGGCTTGCATCTAGCGAGGCTCCGCCAGGCGCGTCTGCAGCGAGGCCAGCCGCTGCCCGCTGTCTTCCGCCAGGTACACGTCCACCGTCACATTTCGCAGTCCGTCGGCGACGGCCCCGGTCTCGACCCGGCAGACCAGCCGCACGCCGCCCTGCGGACACGGCGTGCTGGCCGTGCCCAGCACCATCGGGCTTTGCGCGATGCGCAGTTCCGCCACACGGTTCTCGGCCGACAGCATGGCCAGCGACTGCTGCTGCAGAAGCCCGAGGTTCGAGATCGTGAGGCTGGACGCGCGCACGATCGCGGCCAGCGCCACGCTGACGATGGTCAGCGCAATCAGCACTTCGATCAGCGTGAAACCGGCGATGCGGTAGCGTGGCGTGCGCATGCTCATCGCACCTCGTAGCTGCCGGCTGCATCGCGCCGCACGATGACGGTGACATCGCCACGCCGCAGCGCCACTTGCCACTCGGCGCCGATGGGTTCGGAGGTCAGCAGCACGGGCTGCGCGGGTGTCACTTCGACCGGCCCTTCGCGCCATTGCCTGGGCCGCAGTTCGTCGTCGCGCGCGAAGGTGTCGAGCGTGCCCGCCGTCGACACCACGGGTATCGCGCTGCCGGGCACCGACTGCCAGCTCCCACGCGCGAAGCGATAGCCGCCACTGTCGGCCTGCCATGCGATCACGCGGCCGTCGACACGCACCTCGTTCTGCGCGACCGCGAAGTGCCGGGCCAGCTCATGCGCATCGCGCCGCAGTTCCTGCGCCGGATCGGGCGCGATGCTGAGGCTGATTGCCGCGGTCGCGATGCCGACGATGACCATCACGACCATCAGCTCGATCAGCGAGAAGCCGCTCTCTCGGTTGCGCACGTTCATGGCGGCCATGCTAGGCAGCGCATGTGATGCACGCATGAAGGCGCTGACACGAAACGCCAACGCCCCTGTGATAGACACGACACTCCCAAGCCCGCCGAGGAAGTTGCCGTGATCTTTCAGCTCAAGCCGTCCGCCGCATCCGCGAAGTACATCGTTCATGCGGCGGGCCTGCTGCTCGTCGTGGCGGGCCTCGTGACCTGGGGCAAGCTGCTGACCCGGCCTGCGCAACAAGCGACCGCCGCACCGGCACAAGGCTCGCAAGCGGACCCCGCGGGCGACGCGCTCGCCGCATGGTTCGGCCCCGGCGAGTTGCGCGCGAATGTCGCGGTCAAGGGGCTGATCAAGGGCACCGGCCAGGGCGTGGCCGTGCTGGCCGTCAACGATGCCGCGGCGCGGCCCTACCGCGTCGGCGAAACGCTGACGCGCTCGGTCACCCTGAAGTCCATCGAGGCCGATGGGGTGATGATCGACAAGGCCGGCATCACCGAACGCATCGCCGCGCCGGTGCTGCCGCAGCCCGCGACGCCGGGCATCGCCCGGCCCGCGCGCTAGCCTCGCGGACCGCGCGCGGCGGCGCATCTAGCGCGCCACGGCATGCGGCCTTGCATCCGGCCCCACCGTGCCGGGCGCGGCGGACGCCCAGGCCGAGAGCGCATGCAACAAGCCGCGATTGACTCTGAAATCGCCGTCGCCCGACTCCGGCAGGAACGAGTGCGACAGGCAGCGCGTGATGATGCGTACCGCGCGCGCATCGGCCCCCACCGCGTTCAGCTCGTGCGTGAACTGGGCCCGTGCCGGCAGCTCGTCGGCGAACTTCTCGAAGCCCGCGAACCAGCGGAACAGCATGTTGTAGGTGAGGCTCTCGTGCACCTTCTCGCCGTCTTCCAGCGAATAGATGATCTGCAGCATCAGGCACTTGAACAGCGTGGCCGCGCCGACCGTGATGCCGTGCTGGCGCTCCAGGTCGGCCAGCAGGTCGCGCTCGTAGCGCAAGGCGTCTTCCACCTGGTCGCGCAACGGCACCAGCGGGTGGCCACGCGGCACCAGCGCGCGCAGGTTGTCGGCCTGCACCCAGGCATGGTGGCTCACGATCCAGACCCAGGGCGAGCCGTAGCGGTTGACCGCCACCGGCTGCTCGCGTGCGCGCTCGACGATCTTCGAGAGCTTGGCATCCAGCTCCTGCATCGTGACCCGCAGGGGCGACATCCACTTCATCATCTGACTCCCTCCACTTCCTGAATGACCATGCAACAGGACGCGTGACGGCGGCGCTCCATCAGCGCAGCACGCCCAGGGCCTGTCTGAGCGCTGTGTCCACCTTGCGCAGCGACACGCCGTGGCGCCGCGCCACTTCCTGCCGCGACATCTCGTGCCATCGCAGCGCGACCAGCACCGCGCGGTGGCGCCCCGGCAGGCCCTGCATCGCACGGTCGACTGCCGCCACCTCGGAGCGCGCCTCCGCGATCATGTCGGGGCCGGGCTGCAGGTCGGCGATCACGTCGACGTCTTCGCAATCTTCGTTCAGACCCATCCAGCGCTTGCGCTCGCGCATGCCGTCCATCGCGAGGTTGCAGGCCACGCGATAGATGTAGGCGTCGGGGTTCGCGGGCGTCTCGCGGGGCTGCCGTTCGCCCAGCCGAAGCCATGCGTCGTGCAGGCATTCGCTTGCCAGGTCCGCGCAGCCGAGCTGGCGCTCGAGCCGGCGGTGCAGCGCCTGGTAGTTCGCCGCCAGGTGCGCCTGCAAGTCGACCTCGGGAGCGGCCGACTTCGCTTTCGGCAACGGCGTGCGCGGCTCGGGCTCCGCCAGCAGCTCGATGCGTTCGATGCGCTCCTCGAACGCCCGCCATGCCAGCGGCAGCGGCGTGCGCGATGGAAACGATGAAAGCAGCCCGGAGAACCGGTCCGGCGCATTGCGAATCGCCTGGGTGTCGAGGGTCATGTTGGTTTTCGCTGAACGCCCGGCCCGCTCGCCGACCGGGATCGCCGGTGACGGGCAAGGCCGGGCCTTGGAAAAAGAAGGACGGCAGGTGCGCCACGCGAGTGCGGCGCCGGACGCGGGTCAGCGTTGCAGGTTGGCGCGCTCCTCGTCTGTCAGTTGCCGGCTCACCGCGGGCGGCAGCGTGCCGCCACCGCCGAGCACGCGGATCACGCTGCGCGGGTTGTAGCTGACCGGCGTGGCCGAGGGCTTGTTGTTGCTGCCGTTGCTGTCGTCACTGGCACCGCCGCCGCCCAACGGCTCATTGCCGAAGCCCAGCACGCGCACCGTGAACACCGAAGGCAGTGCCTGCCGCGCCGCGGCGCGATCGCGCTGCAATGCTTCCTGCGCCGCCACCGTGGCTTGCGACGCGGCCGCGCTGGCATTGGTCAGCGCCCCCACGTTCACCGCGGCCACCACCGGCAGGCCCGCCGACTGCCCCTTGACCTGGATGTTCGCCGCGTTCACCACCTGCAGCGCCGCCACGTTCACGTTGCCCGACACGCGGATGCCGGCTTCGCCCGCGTCGATGGTGCCCAGCGGCGCGATCAGGTCCACGTCGCCGGGCGGCACCTCGGCGATGGGCGCGAGCGTCGCGATGCCCGCGCCCGAACTCGGCACCTGCGGCGAGATCTCGACGTTGCCCACGTTGTCGTAGACCAGCTTGGGCGGCGTGAACAGCACCGTCGTCTTCGAACCGCGCCCCGCGTTGATGTCGCCCTTGGCCGACCATGCCAGGATGTCGCCGCCGAAGGTCGTCATGACGCGCGACAGGCCCAGCAGCATGCTGCCTTCGCTGAACAGGCGGATGTCGCCCTGCCCCTGCGTCATCACACCCGACGTGGAGGGCGGCACCGCGCCCTGCACGCCCAGGATGATCTTGCCGCCCGGCGCCAGCATCTCGATGTCGCCGCCGAAATTGGTGCGCACGCCCGAGCCGCCGAACATCGTGATGTCGCCGCCGCGCGCGATCGTGTTGCCGCCGGCGTCGCGCTCGGGGAACTGCGTGGCGATCATCTCGCGGCCGCGCAGGTAAGAGCCCGCGCGGCTGCTGCTGGCGTCGTTGTACTCGCGGCCGCCCGCGCGCAGCTCGGCGTAGTACACCTCGCGCAGGAAGATGCGCTGCTGCTCGGGCGCGAGTGCATCGAAGTACGCGAGCGACTGCGCCGTGCTGCCGCCGCTGAAGCCGTAGCGCGACTGGAGCCATGCGGCCAGTTCGGCCTCGTAGGTCTTCGCGGCCTTGCCCGGCTGCTGCGCCAGCGGCGTGCCGGCTTCGGCGCGGTTCGACGGATCGAGGTAGCGCGCGCGGATCGCCGACATGTCGAGCGCACCGGCGCCGATGCCCGCCATCAGCGCAACGGAAGCGCCGGGGCGCGTGTCGCCCGGAACCACCGGGCCGATCGAGGTGATGCCGCCGCGGTCTTCCTGCAGCAGGTTGCGACCGGCGGAGACTTCGAGCGTGCCGGGGCCGGCGATGTCGAAGTTGGCGTAGAGGATGTCTCGGCCGGCGGAGACGATGGAGACGTCGGTGGGGTTGGTGTGGACGATGAGGTTGCCGCGCAGGCTTCCCGAAAGATCCCTGGAGCCCACCGTAGAGCTGCCGGGCGCGACACCGGTGTTGACGATGTCCCGGCCCGCCATGACGCGGATCGCAGCGGCGGCGTTGTACCAGGTCTCCGTGCCGCGCGTGACGACTTCGCCGGTCTTCAGCCCGATGATGTCTCCGCCCGCGGCGTAGAACCGCACCGGCGCCGCGTCTGCGGCACGGTCGATTCCGATCGCTGCCGTGTTCGGGCCGAATGCGAAGAGCGTCGGCGTGATCTCGGGCACGTTCCTGGCGCCAGCGATCGCCAGTCCGCCCGTCGCGAGATTGGTCGCAAGCACTTCGCCAGCACCATACGCCTGGCCGACGAATGCGGGATTGAACGGCGTGGGTATCGGCGTGCCCGTGCCGGACATGCCGACCGAATACTGGCCTGCGTAAATCGACCCGCCCGCGAGCATTTCCAGTTCGCCATTGGCAGACGGCGCGAGCGTCAGGCCGTAGTTGATCTTCGTGGGATCGCCCACGGTCAGCGGCAATGCCGCGTAACCGTAGTAGAGGCTACCCGTGAGGGCTGCGGCCCTGAAGATGGAGGGATAGACGATCCACGCATCCTTCGACGTGGTGCGCAACTGGCTGTTGTCGCCCGCGGCCATGGTCGGGGTCAGGTGGCCGCCTGCGGAGGTGAGATTGATCGCGCTGCGATTCGTCCAGAGGCTGAACCACCCCTGCCCACCCGCGTTCGGCGACTGGCCGCCGACCGAGAAGGCGGAGCTGTTCGGCGTATCTCCACGCCCCGGATCGGACGCCCCGCCGAGCACAAGGTCACCACGTGTCTGGAGATAGATCGCCGTGTCGCCTGGCACGAGGTTGATGCCGCCCTTGGCGCTGGCATAGCTGGCCGAGAACGGATCGATGCCACGTGCGTCGACAGGGTCCGAGAACCTGAAGGTGCCCGACAGATACTGCAGACCCAGACTGCCGATCGATGCGGCGCTGACCTCGGTGGCGCCGCGCAGGTTCGCGATGGCGCCGGTGAGGACGAGCTTTTCCGACCCCGTGCTCAGATTCCGATTGGGATTGAGCGCACCGGCGATGCGCATGTCGACGTCGCCACCGCCAGTCAGTGCGAGTGTGCCGTCGGCGCCGACCCGCCCCGTGCTGCCCACCGCGACCACCAGCCCTTCGCTTCGGTCGGTGGAAACCGCTCCGGCGCCCTGGGTGCTGCGCAGCCCGATCGTTCCCGCCTCGCCGCCCACGCGGATGCGGATATCGCCGCCGCCCAGCGTGCCGAAGCCCGTGAAACCTGTGAGGTCCGGTGCCTTGCGGTTGCTTTTCTCCGTCGTGGCTGTGTAGGCGCCGAAGTTGATCCACCACGCCGTGGGAATCGCCTCGTCGATGGCGGCGGTGCCCGAGCCCTGCCGCCACAGCCAGTTGCCCGGCAACGCACTCGACAGCCCCGAGCCCATCAGGTCCCCCACCAGATTGCCGCCGGCCGCGACCAGCACGTTGCCACCCTGGTCGGGATACCACGCGCGGTATGTCGCCAGGCTGGCGCTGTAATCGAGCAGTTCGGACTGCGGGCCGATCGGCGAGCCGCTGGCGTCCTTGCCACGCGGCCGGTTGTATGCGGCGTCGGCCGCTGTTGCCGTGCCGGCGGTATATACGCCGTAGAGCGAGTCCATGCGGATGTCGCCGGCGGCGAGCATCTCGAGGTCACCGGTGCCGGTTCGCAGCACGCTGAAGGCTGGCGCAACGATCTGGCTTCCCGTGATGACCGGCGGGCCGCCTGGAACCTCGACGCATATGCTGGGTTCGAGTTCGCACGTGCCCGGGTCGGCTTCTTCTCCCTCTGGAAGACCCCAGTCATTGGGCGCCCAGACGAAACGTTTGGAAGCGCTGATCGTGTAGTCGCTGATCGCATGCGTATCGCCCAGCCGGATGGCCGCCTTCGAAGCCGGGTTCAGCGCTCGCCTGTCCGCCGAGCCCAGGTCGGCGCCCGCCACCAATTGCACGCTCCACGACGTGGCGCCTTCGCCGAGCATCGGTGCCACCGCCCAGTTGCGCCCCTGTACGCCGTTCACCGAAGGCCGCAGATTGACGGGCTGGCCGCCCGGCAGTTCGACCACGGTCGTCGAGGGGATCAGCGATCCCCTCGCGAGAACGGTCTGGCCGGTGGTCGTCATGTACACCGGCAGCGCGACGCCCTTGGGCCAGGTCAGCGCGGCCACGCCCGCCGCCGTACGCAATGCCGTTCCCGCACCCAGGCGCACGCCGGCACCCAGCGTCGTGGCGCTTCCCAGCACCGTGCCGGCCGCATGAGCCAGCGACCCGTCGGCGTTGTAGATGTTGGCGGCGACCACCGTGCCCGCCGGGAGGGCCAGCGTGCCCGTGAGCACGGCGTCCACTGGCAGCACGGTGCCGGCGGGCAGCGTCATTGCCGCCACGCTCACGCTGTAGTTGAGCGTCGATCCCGCCGGGAAGGTCGTGCCGGTGTCGAGCACTACGTTATCGATCGGCACCACGATGTCGCCACCGAAGGCCGGGGAAGGTCCTCTCGTCAGCACCCAACCGTTGTCGTCCAGCGTCGCAGGAGGCGGTGCGAATCCGTCATTGATGCTCCCGTGTACGTTGAGCGCGCCGGCCGCACGGATCACCAGCCGGCCCGGCTCGCCATAGCCGCGGCGCGCCGGATCGTTGCGGTCCGCGCCGGGACCGTAGCGGTAGCCCGAAAGATCGAGGTCGCCGTCGATCGTCAGGTCGCCATGCGGGTTCGTGCTGCGGTCGCTGACGATTTCCACGCCGGGGCGCAGGTGGTAGCTGCCCAGGCCCGACAGCCGGCTGCGCAGGCCCGCGTTGCCCTGCGCGGCGTCGATGAAGATCCGGCTCTCGCCGTCGATGCGGTCAAGATAGCCTTGCGTGACGAGCTGCGGCCGGTAGCCCGACACGTCGGGCAGATCGGCCATCGGCGCGTCGCTGTAGCTGCGGAAAGCGTTGACTGCGACGGTCTTCGCGCCCTGGATTGCGGGCGTGCCGTTGATCGTGACGGCGACGTCGTCCGCGCCGACGCGCGGAGCATTCAGGTCCAGCGTGCCGCGTGCGCGGCCGTCGTTCTGGCCTGCCCTGGTGCCCAAGGGCACGTCGGTGCCGGCGCGCAGGTCGATACGCGCGCCGCCGCCCAGCGTCAGCATGCCTTCGGTACTGGTGAGGTCGACGATGGCCCGGTTGGGGCTGTCGATGATCTTGCCGTAGCTGTCCACGCGCAGGCCCGTGCCGTGCGCGTCGAGTGTGCCGTTGACTGTGAGGTCGCCCTTCGCAGCGAGACGGATCGAGCCGACCTGCAAGCCGCTGGCGTCGATGCGGCCATCCACTCGCAGGCTGCCGCCATCCACGGCAATCGATACCTCGCGGGCTTTCACGCCGTCGCCCACCACGAGATCGCCCTGCTTCACCTGGAAGCGGCGCGCGCCGAACACGCCGCCTTCGTTCAGTCGGTTGTTGAGGTCGACGAAATCGCCCAGCGCCTGCGCACGCACCGTGAGCTCGCCCGCACCATACGGCACCACAGTGCCGCCCGCGTCGTAGGTGCCACTGCTGCTGCCGCGAATAGCGCCCAGCAGGTCGACACGCCCCGCGCCGGCCGCCAGCGCGGTGGCCTCGACCGTGCCGCCTCGGTTGTTGCGCGCGGAGACATCGATGACCGAATCCCCGACCTGCGCGATGTTGCCCGTCGCGCTGGACAGCACGAGGTCGCCGCCCCAACTGTATTTGTCGACGTCGAACAGCGAGGTCTTGCGGCCCGACAGATCGATGCGCGAGCTCGCACCGAGCACGATGTCGTCAGTCGCCGCGAGCACCAGCCGCCCGGAGGGCAGCACGACGCTGCCCTCCAGGTCGATGCTCTTCCCCCTCAGTTCCAGTGTGGCGCCCAACGCATCGCTCGATGCGGCCGAGCCCGCGCCTGGAGGCGCGACCATCGTGATGGCACCGCCCGCGGCGATGCGGGTCCTGGAGCCTGCCTGCCCTGTCAGCAGCGGCGAGCTGACGACGAGGTTGCCGCCTTCATGGGCATAACCTTCTCCTGGCGTGTAGGCGCCCTGCCGCTGGTACACCGACAGCGTGCTGCTGCCGTTGGATGTCACGCGTTCGGAGGCTGTGAACTTCACATCGGCAAAGCCCAGCGCAAGCCGTGCATCGGTCTGGGTGCCGCTCGCCTGCGCGTACGGGCCATGGCCCAGCACGATGGAGCGCGCGGCAATGTCGAGTGTGCCGCTGCCCAGCAGTCCGGAAACCGCGGCGCCGGGCGTGCCCTCGGCCCCGGCCCAGGCGAACTCTCCCGCGCGGATCGCGACCACGTCGCCCGCCGCGCCATAGCCGTAGATGGCGGGTGTGCCGAGCACCAGCCGGTCCAGGCTGGATGCGTCGAGCTTGACCGCGCCGTAGGTGTTCACGGCATCCCGTGCATTGAGAATCAAGGTTTCCAGCGCCGGCGCGCCGATGGCAGTGTTGCCGGCCAGCAGACGATTCAGCTTTGCCTGGTTGAGCACGAGTCCGCTCGGCAGCTGTCCGCCCGCGCTCGCGGCGGCGATGCTGGCATCCTCACCGAGATTGACCGCGGCCAGCGCCAGCGAGAGATTGCGTGTTCCGTAGGAAACGTTGTCGGCCAGGGTCAGTGCGCCGCCGGTGGCGATTGCAAGCGTGCCCTCCGACACCAATCGGGTCGAGCCGTTGCACGCCGCGCTCACGCAACTGCCGATGTCGATGGAAACCGTCCCGGGCCCCTCCGCCGCGGAGGGTTGTGCAAGAAGCAGATTGAACCAGCCGTTCGACAAGGCGATCACGCCCGTGCCTGTGAAAACATAGCCGTCGTTCGAGCCATAGCTCGCCGTGCCCCTGCCGATGGTGCCGAGCGACGCCCCTTCCTCGATAGTGAGGCCGCCGCCTCCCTGGCGAGGCGCGCCAGCCAGGATGAGTTCGCCCGCGGACAGACTGGCGCCGCTGCGCACGATCAGGCTGCCTGCGCCCGTGATCGGGACGATCCGGCCAAGCTGGCCGTAGGAGGTTCCCAGCGTGCCGTTGAGCACCAGGCGCGATCCGCCCAGCTTGTTCAATTCGCGGTCCTGCACGGATGCGCCGGCCAGTTGCTCGTCGGCCGCCTGTCCCGTGGCGAGAACCTCGCCCAGATTGCGCACGTTCACCGTTCCGCCGAAGCCCGTGCTCGCGCGCTGCGCGCCCAGACGCAACTCGCCGTCGAACTTCAACGCGGTCCTGTCCGCATCTTCCGCGGGCGGCCTGGACAGCATGATGTCGAGCGTCTTCGCATCCGATGTGAGCCCCGCGCGCAGGAAGCCGCGCCGCGCCGCGTCCGCCAGGACGAAGGCGTTGTAGTCGGTCTCGTTGTAGCCCGAGTAGCTGCGCACCTTGTCGCCCGGCGTGATGACGACCTGGTTGGGCAGCGCCTCCCGGATCGACGTGTTGGCAACGCCCAGGTAGCCGCCCGCGACGTAGGAACCGTTGCCCACGCTCGTGACCCCGGAAAGCCCGATGCGGTCGGCCGCGCCTATTTCCACCCGGAAGGCACCCGGCAACAGGCTGTAGCTCGAGGGCATCAAGGTGTAGGTTCCGGCCGGCAATCCGGGCACGCCCGCCGGCACGGTGACTCGCTGGCCCACACCCGGCGTGCCGAAGCCCGCCTCTGGCGCCTCCGGCGCGTAGTTGGCCGCGCTGCCGGGCACGATGGCATAGACCGCATTGCCGGCCCGGCTGTAGCCGTTTGCGGGGTTCGAGTTGGCCAGCGCCGTCTTCAGTACGTCGACAGAGCCGCCGCGCCCACTCACGAAGCCCGCGCCAGCCAGCGAGCCTCCACCGGACAGGTCGAGCACGGAGCCCGCCTGCGCTTCGAGGTGGCGTGTGTTCACCTTGACGCCGCGCTCCAGGTCGCCCACGGCCTTGAGCGCTACCGGCTGGCCGTTGTACTGGTAGCTCAGGCCATCCACGGTGCCGCCGTACGGCATGAGCAGCCCTTCGCCGCTCACGGAGGTGATGCTGCCGGGCAGCAGTGTCACCCTGCTCGTCGCGGCGGTGACCGCGTCGAATGCCGTGCCGAGTGTCAGTTGTCCAAGGGGCGCCCGAACGATGCCGCCCTGCTCGATGCTCTCGGCGGCCAGGGTAATGCTGCCGAAGGCCGAATAGGGCATCGCGGCCTCGCCGTCGCCATGGCGGCGGATGGAGAGAACGCTGCCAGCAGCGTAGCTCTGGCGTGCGTCGGCACCCTGGACATAGCCGGCCATAACCGTGTTGCTCGTCCCCGTTCCTGGATAGAGCTGTTCGGCAATCAGGCGCACGTTGCCGGGCGTCACGAGATTGGCACCCAGCAGGCGCACGTCGCCGCGGCTCGTGAGTTCGACCTCTTCGAAACCGCGCCGGTCCACCGTGTAACTCGTGAGGCCTAGATTCAGCTCCGAGCGGGTGCCGAACCCCACCGTGCCCCGTAGGTCGACCAGATCCGCCAAGACGGAAAACTGGCCGCCGCCCTGCTGGCGGGACGGGCCGTTCTCCCAGTGCGCCATCGGCATGACCGTGCCTTCGCCCGTGGCCCTGCGAGCCGTGCCTGCCAGACGCACGTACGGCGCGGACAGCGACACCGTCGAATCCGCTGTCGCGGTCTCGCCGTGCGCGTAGGTACCCGCATACAGGCGCAGGCTCTGGCTCATGCCGAGTGCCACATTGCCGTCGAAGCCAAGAGCCCCATCGACCAGCACCGAGAGGTTGCCGAAGCCGCCTGCCTGGATGCGGTCGACGCCGACGCGCGCTGTCCCGGTGAGCAAATCGCCACGGGCATCCGCGATTGTCTGTGCCGCCGCGACTGCGCTGTCGCCCTGTGTCTGGGCCAGCACCAGTTCGCGATGCCGCAGCACGTCGCCGCGAGTGGTCTCCTTGATATAGACCGGCGATGCGAGCGCGAGCCCGAGCGTGCCGCCCGCTGCGCCCTCGCCGCCGGCGGCTGCGCGCAGCGTGCCGTCGAGATACAGGCCGTGGTTGGACTTGAGCACGATCGACCCGCCATTGCTGGCTACTGTGATCGGCGCGGGCGCGCGACCCGGTGCGCTGCCCGACGGATCGAGCACTGCGCTGGCGCCGGAGGCATCGAGCCGCGCCCCCGAGCGGATGACGATGAACGCGTCGGCGGCATCGGCTTCGCTCGTCTTGTCCCAGTCGAGCGCCCCGCCGATGCTGATCGTGCCGCCGTCGGGCACCTGGCCGTAGGTCCGGCCGAACACGTCCCGCGCGGTGGCCGCACGCGCGGCGACATCCAGCACGGCGTGGTCGCCGATCCAGATCAGGCCGGGCGTTCCGGGCAAGGCGCTGCGGGGCCGGTCGATCGCGATCATGCCGCCCGGTGCGCTGAGCGTTCCTTCGACCGTGACGTCGCGGCCCAGCAGGCCGATCGACTGGCCGGGGTCGACGTCGATCGCAGCGCCCGGCCGGACGGCGACCGGACCGCCCGCCGTCGATGCGCTGCCCGAGCCCACCATGGACTGCAAGGTCAGGCTGGCGCCGCCGCGCTGCGTGAGAACGCCCTTCACCGCATCTTCCGACCAGAGGGGCGGCGTCCAGAGCGCCAGGCCGGTTGCGGGGTCGCTGCCGGTCGCGACCGTTTTCGCCCCATCGGCGAACCGGTACGCGGGCATCCGCACATCCAGCCGCGCGTTGTCGGCCACGATGACGCCGAGATGGCCGTTGAGGTCGTACCGCGAAAAGC
This sequence comes from Variovorax paradoxus, assembly GCF_022009635.1. Lineage (NCBI taxonomy): Bacteria > Pseudomonadati > Pseudomonadota > Betaproteobacteria > Burkholderiales > Comamonadaceae > Variovorax > Variovorax paradoxus. The sequence goes on along the minus strand of NZ_CP091716.1, from coordinate 3,967,468 downwards.
CCGACTGCAGGACGGACGGATCAATCGCGGTGTTGGGCCGGGTGGCGATGTCCTGCCTGAAGACGGAACCGGCGGCCACCTGAGTGCCGCTTGCAATCGTGAAGTCCACGGGTGCCGCCTTGCCGGCGGCCGCCGTGATGTTCTGCGGGGTCACCGCAATCCCGTTCGGGAAGACGTTCGCGGGCACCACGTAGTCCAGCGGGAACATCTTGAGGGTGAAGGGCACGATACCGACCAGCGTGGACCCTGCCGGCAAAGTTTCGATGACCGCTCCGTCCGCTGCCCTGCCCACGGCAATGTTGCGAGGCGTGCCATTGACGATGACCTGCAGGGTGTAGGAGCTGTTGGCCCCGCCGGAGGCTTCCGGAGGCTTCCAGTCGGCCGCGAGGACGACCGGCTGTGCCGGATCGATGGCAAAAATGGGCACGGCGCCTATGGCCTCGCCCGGCCGCGCGCGCGTGCGTTCGTAGAGGTAGTCCAAGGGAAGAACATCGCCCGCACGGACCTGGTAGTCCTGCAGGAGGATCAAGTCCAGGGGCGCGGCGTCGCCCGCGCTCAGCATGCCGCCAGTGCCGCGCACCTGGCCACCGACCACGAGGCCCCCACCCGATATCAGCTTGAGCGTGCCGCCGCCATTGACGCCATAGCCCCGGATGTCACCGTCGATCGTCAGCAGGCCGTGCGTGGTCGACTGTCCGAGCGTCATGTCCGCTCCCAGCGTCACGTCGCCGCCGCGTCCGCCGCGCGTCTTGCCGTCGACGAGCACCGCGCCGCCGGACGACACGTCGATCGACGTACCCGCTGCGAGCGTCACCGCGCCCGCGCTGCGGATGTCGACACGGCCACCGTCGAGGTACGGCAGGCCGAGGCCATTGGCCGGATCGAGTTGCAGGTTGGTCCACAGCCCGCGCGCATCGAGCTTCGCGTCCTTGGCGACGACCACTTCGCCTGGGTTGTCGGCGGCCGGCGTCGGCAGCAGCCTCGGTGTGAGCCCCGCGCGCATCAGCGGCGTCGCCATGTTGCCCAGGACGATGGCGCCACCGCGCGCGATGAGGTTCGCGTTCACGCCGACCTTGGTCGCGAATAGCTCAATGCTGCCGCCCGGCGACACGGCGATGCCGTCGTCGACGGTCACGCTCTCTTCCGCCAGGGCGGTGATTGCGCCGAGGCCGAAGCCGCTCAGGCGCTTGCTGCTCAGGTACAAGGTGTTCTTGCGTTCCTGCGGCAAGGCGGTCTCGGGCGAGAGTGCCGCGCCGAGTTCAGGCTGCGCATCGTCGAACACGATATGCCGGAACGTGGGGGCGAGCGCACGGAAAGCGCCCACCGCTCCCTGGCCGGGATCGGTGTTGTAGCCGGTCGTGTAGTTGCCGAACACCACCTGCGCGGCCTGGGCTGCCGCGTTGTGCGACTGGGCGTAGCCGTCGAGCGCGGCATCGCCCTTCGCTGTCTGGCGCGGCCCTTGGTACGCGACGGCGGTAATGTCGCCTTCCAGCACCGCGGCGCCTGTCGCCACCACCAGCCGGCCGGCATCGCGGCCCACGGTGTAGCCGTTTTCGAGGCGGCTCTGCGGCCCGATCAGCGGGTTGTAGAAGTAGCCGGTGGTCTTGTCGCCCCAGCGCTTGTGCTCATCCTCGAAGCCCTTGTAGAGGCCGGTGTACGAAGTGTTGGCTGGCGCGTTCGACACCTCGTAGAGCCGTCCGTCGGCGCCCTTGAGCCAGCTCTGGCGAATGAAGCCGGTCTGCACGTCCAGCGTGCCGCCCGACAGATTGATGTTCGAGCCCGCCTGCGTCACCACCTCGCCGCCGCCGAAGGTGACGCTGCCGCCCTGCGCCGCCCATTCGCCGATGCCGTGCCCCTGCAGGCCCAGGTAGCCGCCGACCTCCAGCAGGCCGCCCGAGGTGTACCAGCGCTCCTTGTCGTAGCCGCCCACGCCGGCCGCCACGCGCACGAGCTTGCGCCGGTCGATCCACACGTTGGCATTGTTCAGCTTCGAGGTGTCGCGGTTCAGCGGCGCATCGCGCTGTTCGTTGCCCTGCACGTTGATCTGCACGTTGTTGGAGGACATGGCCACTTGCACGCCCACCGCACCCGATACGTCCAGCCGCGCACCATCGGCCACGGTGCTGCGGCCGCCGACCTTGCCGGCGCTCACGGCGAGCTGCCCGCCGGTCGCGAGGGTCATCGAGCCGCCCTCGAACAGCACGTTGCCGCCCGAGACGATCTCGATGCGAGAAAGATCCTGCCGGTCGTCGAGCAGCGAAAGGTTGTCGAACGCGCCCGTCGCGGTGCGCAGGCTGTTCTGCCGGCCCGACTCCGCGATGGCGGCTTCGCGCTGGCTGTCGAGTGCAGTGCGGCCGTTCTTGTCGTCGAGCAGCACCGCATTCAAAGCGCGCTGGGTGACCGTGACGCTGCCCTGCTTGTCACTCGCCGAGTTGAGCAAGTGGATGGTGCCGCGCGTGTCCACCGTGGTGGTGGCAAGCGCCACGCCATCCTGCAGCACCTTGCGGCCGGCCAGCGTGATGTCGCCTTCGGACGCCACCATCAGGCCGGTGTTGGCCACGTGTCCTGCCGCGCTGTCGGCATTGAACTGCGGCGACACCTCGTTGCCGCGCGTCGTGGAAGCCTGGTTGGCCGCCGAGCCCTGGCCGGGCCGAACGATGAAGAAATCTCCCGCCGCCAGTTGTGCCTGCCCGCGCGGCGTGGTGATGGTGCCCGCGTTGCTCACCTCCTGGCCCATCAGCAGCACGTAGCCGCCGCCCTGCTTGACAGAGGCCGGCGTGCTGGTGGTGATCCGTGCGCCCGCCTCCACGCGCACCGCGCCGCCGGCATCGGTAAAGCTCGGCGCGTAGCTGTCGGCCGTCTTCGTGCTGTGGATGCCGTTGGCCTTGAACTGCGCGTCGCTGATATTCGCGGCCGCCGCCACCAGGTTGCGCGTATCGGTCTGGCTGCTGCCGCTGAAGACGATGCCGTTGCGGTTGGCGACGAGCACCGTGCCGTTCGCCTTGATCTGCCCCTGGATCTGCGAGGGTCGTGCCTGCGGATCGTTCACGCGGTTGAGCGCCGCCCAGTCGGCCTGCTGCCTGAACTCCACCGTCGTGTTGCGCCCGACATTGAAGGTCTCCCAGTTGAGGATGGCCCGGTCGCCGGTCTGCTGGATCGCCACGTTCGTGCGGCCATCGGCCTGCTGCGACTGCACCGGTGCCTGCGCGTTGTGCCAGCCCGCGGTAAGGCTGTTGGTATCGACCTTGAGGCCTCCGTCGGCCAGGCCATCGGGAACGGACGAAGGTTCCTTCGACGCGGCCTCGCGCGCCGCCGCCTGCGCGGCCTGTTGCGCCGCGATGGCTTGCGCGGCCAGATTCAGGTTGCTGATCGAGCGCTGCAACTGCGCATTGGCTTGTTGCTGCTGCTGCGCGGGATTGGTGAGGCTCGACGCAGGCATGCCGTTCGGCAGGCGGCCGGTCTGCGCGGCGCCGGCCTGCGCCGCTCCCTTGCTGGCGAACCATGCCGGACTGAAGGTCTGGCTCGCATGCGCCGGCCCCCAGGCGCCGAGCGCCGCGAGCGCCAGGGCGACCGCGCGAGACAACGGCGTCAATCGGAGATCACCGCCGGCAGCGGGCTCCCGGAATTCCGCTTTGAAGCGGCGCGAGCGAGTGGTGTGCGGATTCAAGACCATGAGTGCCTGGGACGCAAATGCGAGGAAGAAGAGACGTCTGGCGCGACGCCGGGCGCGGCGCTGCGGTGAGGGATGCGGATGTCGCCAGTCATGCCGGCAATCCGTGGCCGGGTCGCCGCACCGCGGAGGCTTGGCGCTGAACAGCGCTCGCGCGCGGCTGGCAACAGCAGAGTCCATAACGCCACCGCCTCGCGCCATGCCCGGGCATGTGCCGAACTGCGCGCGCACCATGTCGCCAGAGCGCGAACATCCGTTTCGCCCGCACACAGACGGTTCAGGCGCACGATCCAGTCCAGCGCTTCGCCCATGCAGGCGTCGCAGCCGGTCGCCCTGCTTGGTCGTTCGTCGTGAGGCATCGCATCCATACCTCCATGACGAGCCTGCGCGGCACAACCCGTAAATTAATTTCGCATCAGCTCAGCACCACGATGCCGCCCGGCAGACTGCGCATGCGCGCACCGTAGAGTTCGCGAATCATCACGAGGGCGTTGTCGATGCTGCGCAGGTTCAGCTGCATCCTCACCGGCGTGCGGCCCAATTCCTCGTTGCGCAGGAAGACCTTGCCGGGCCGGTAGCGGTTGATCTCGTCGATCACCTCCGCCAACGGCATGCGGTCGAAGGACAGGACGCCGGTTCGCCATGTGCTCACGCTGGCCTCGTCCGCGCGCACGACCTCCTGCAGGCCGGCCCTGTCGAAGGTCACCTGCCGGCCCGCCTCGAGCGCGCGCTGCTCGCCGTTCACGGATACCGTCAGGCGGCCGTCGAGGCAGGTCACGCAGACCTGCGGACCGGTGTGCCGGATGTTGAAGCGCGCGCTGCGCGCCACGAGGCGCCCCCCGCCCGTTTCCACGAGGAAGTCGCTCGCGCCGTTCGCGGCGATCTCAGCCTCTCCGGCTACCAGCACCAGGCCGCGCGGGCTCGCGTCGGCGCCGATACGGTTGATGAGCGTCTGCGTATTCATGCGCACGCTGATGCCCCGCGCCAGCGCCACCTGGCGCTGCTCGCCGGTGGCGGTGCGGTAGTCCGCCGTGAGGTCTCCGACTGAAGGCCACAAGCCAAGCGGCGGATCGAGCGCCATCACGCCGGCGGTCACCGAGGCCGCGACCGCGCCACCAAGGAATGCCCTGCGCCCCGGCGAATGCAGGCCCAAGGCGGCGGAAAGCCCCCGCAGCGAGAGCGTGCCGGCGCGCGACGCCTGGCGCGCGGCCTCTTCGGCCAGCAATGGATCGAGCGCGGACCATGTCCGCATCACCTCGCGCCAGGCCTGTGCATGCGCCGTGCTGTGAGTCACCCATTCGCGGAACGCATCGGCGTCGGCGCGGGTGGCCCGGCCCGAATGCAGGCGCACCCACCAGGCTTCGGCCTGGCGTTGCAGCAGGGATTCGGAATCGGAAAAAGACATGGCGCTCATCAGTATTTTCTCGGACCGGCAAAACGGCCGCGCTGTGCGGCCTCCACGTCAGGCAAGTGTTGCTTGCAGAACTCGAGCGCCGCGCGCAACTCTTTTTCGACCGTGCTCAGCGAGACGTCGAAGCGCCGGGCGATCTCGTCGTTGAGCTGGCCCTCCACCCGCGCCGCGACCAGGATCTCGCGGCGTCGCCGCGGCATGCGCCCGAGCACCTGGCTCAGGGCCTGAACGTCGCTGCGCGCGCTTGCGATGCGTTCGGGGTCGCTCACCTCGTCGACGATGTGCATCAGCTCATCGATCTCACCGTGCACCAGGAGCACATTGTTTTGCCGGTACTGGTCGGTCGCTATGTTCGCGGCCATGCGCAGCAGGTAGGCGTCGGCGTTGTTCACCGTGCCCCCATCGCTCGTGCTGGAACTCGTCGTGGAAAGCCGCAACCATGTTTCCTGCATCGCATCCGCGGCGTCGTCGCGCGAGCCGACGATGCGTTCGAGCTTGCTGCGCAGTTCGACATAGCGTGCCACCATGCGCGCTCGCAGCGTGGAGGACATGCCTTCGTTCATTGCGTGCGCCTGTTCGTGTCGGCGTTCGCCGACTCGCAATCGGACCACGCGCCCGGCCCCTCCGGCAGCATCAGGATGACCAGCGGCTGGGGAAGCGAAGGTGGCGGAGGACTTCCGACGGACAGGCCGCGCAGCCGTATCTGTATGGCTGCATCGCGATCGGAGACGCCCGTGGTGCTCAAGAGGCGAAAGCGGTCCACCACGCCGCGCGCATCCACGTGCAGCTGCATCGCGAGCCGGTAGCTTCCCGGACGCGTCTGCGTCGAGGCGCACAAGGTGCCGTTCAAGGCCTGCTGGACCTGGGCGGCGTAGGACTGATGCAAGACTTCCCCCTCTTTGAATCCCGATTCCTCCATGCCCTCCGCAACGGCCGACGGCGGCAACGCAGTGCCGCCTGCCCCGCGCGATGCACGGATCACCACCGACGTCGCGCTCGCAGGGCGCGCCTCCAATCCCGTGCCGGCCAGCATGGCCTCCAGAGCCTCCATGGCGGTGAACGTGCCGCGCACCGTTCCCGAAAGGCGTTGCGCCTGACCACCGTCGATCAATATGTCCAGCCCCGTCGCCTTGCTGTAGGCGGCGATGGCATCGCCCAGGCGCTGTGCCGCGATATCGAATTCCATGCGCACCGGGAGCGCTGTCGCCGATGCCGGCTCCGCTTGCTGCGCGTTCGCCGTGCGCACGGTGAACGACATGGCTGCTCCGGCAAGACACCATGCCAGTGCCACGACACTGACCGATGCCGAATTCACTCTCATACCGGGTGGGCGCACATGCTCCTGGGTTGCCGTGTTCGTTACCCGAAATGCGAGGCACTTCGGCGAACCCAGGTGACGTTAGCTTTGGGCGGTGACGTTCACGTGACATTTAAAAACAAGGGCTGGTCATCGCATTTCATCGCTGATCTCACGGACGCGAGAAAGCCCCGAGGCCCGGGCCACGCTTGCGCGCAGCGAGATCCCTCGAGGCGAATCCGCGGCCGGCAGCACCTGCTGCGACAGCCGCGAAAAGACACGCGATCAGATGATGATCAGTTGTTCACCGGACGGCCGATGCCGTTGCAGACGTTCGTGTTGCCGATAGCCTGGGTGCTGGTCGAGGTCAGGAAGGTGCTCTGGATGACCGATTTCCAGTTGGCGTTGGAACCGGCAGATCCGGTGCCGTCGGGCAGCGCAACGAAGCCATGCGAAGCAACCAGCGGGCTCGGCACGTACAGGCGGGTCAGGAAGTTGCGGACCTTCGTGGTGATGGCCGGATCCTTGTAGCACTGGTTCACCAGCAGGTTGGTGGTGCCGAAGATCGGGTAACCGGCACCGGTGCCGCTGACGGGCGGCTTCACATAGGCCGGGACCCAGGCGAGCGGGTCGGTCGATGCGCCACCGATAGGCAGCACCTGGCTGGCGAGCGCCGTCTTGATCGAAGAAGCGACCGGAGCGAAACCGTTGACCGTCGCGACCTTCGTGGCATTGGTCGGGTTGTAGCCCGAATCCGGGCTCAGGTAGCCGATGCGACCGGCCGTGCCGAACTCGGCCGCCATGCCGCCGTTGCCGTCGACGAACTTCCAGATGGCGTCGGTCGCCGCGTCAGGCGCGGAGGTGGACAGGCGGGGCTGCGGCGTGCCAGCCGGCAGGGCGCCAGCAACCACGGTGCGGAAGTTGTTGGAGAAGACGAAGCCGCTGCCCGGGCATGCGGCGAGCAGGTAGCGGGCCAGCAGTTCGGTGGTGCCGCTGGTTTCGTTGCGGTAGACAACCTGGATGGGCGTGCTGTCGGTGGTGCCGAGCAGTTCGCCCCAGGTGCGGCCACCGGCGGACTTGGAGAAGACGGCGCACATCTTGGCATCCGGCAGGTCCAGGCTGGAGATGGCGCTGGTGGCGGAGCTCTTGTAGGGGATCAGCACGGCGGCACCGACGGCCGGGATCTGGATCAGCGGGCCCCAGGCGGCGGCACCCGTCACCGGAACGCCGGGCGACGATTCGATGTGGGCGAGCTTGTAGGCGTCACGTTCGGCGGCGGTCAGCGCGGAGTCGCTGCCGGCAAAGTGCACCGACTGCGTGGCCGTCCAGTTCGGCGTGCCGACGATCGATTCATTCTTGAAGGCGGTCGCGTTGTTGTTGAGGAACGCCGACTTGCCAGCGCCGCTGCCGGTGCCGGTGTAGGTGTAGTTGGTGGAGCCGATGCCGCTGGGCAGCAGGTCCTTGTACAGCGGCTCGGGCAGCGTGGCGCCGCCGCCGACTGCGATCTGCGCGGAAGCGGCACCGGCGGCCAGCAGGCTCGCCATCATCACGGCCGACAGGGCGACCGACTTGAACTTTGCACTCATGGAAACTCCTTTGATTGGACCAAGAGAAATGAGCTACCAAAGACGGCGGATCTCGTTGTGACCGCGCCGCCTTTTCGCTACCTGCGTCGCCCCTCTGGCGACGGAGTTAATCTTCGATTTACGAGGTGACAGCAGCCCGAAAAAAGCTCGGGAACACGGCCTCTAAAAGCTCCTGAACAAAGGCTCAGCGGACCATCTGGTTGATCTCCATGATGGGCATCAGCACCGCGAGCACGATGGCCATCACGACACCGCCCATCGCAAGGATCATCAAGGGTTCCAGCAGTGTGGTGAGGCGCATCGCGCGGCGCTCGAGGTCACGCGAAAGGTTTAGCGCGGCGCGCTCGAACATGGCCGCGAGCGCACCCGTCTTCTCGCCACTGGCCACGAGGTGCACGAGGTTCGACGGAAAAATCTTTTGCGCCTTGAGCGCCGCCGCGAGCGGCGTGCCCTCCTTCACGCGGCCGGTGGCTTCGAGCACGCAGCGCTTGAGCCATTCGTTCACCAGCGTCTGCCGCGCGGCCTCCAGCGCGCGCAGCAAGGGCACGCCGGCATCCATGAGGATCGACAGCGTCGATGCGAAGCGCGCGGTGTCCACGCCGAGCGCAAAGCGCCCGACCATGGGCATGCGCAGGATGAGCCCGTGCCACTTCAGCTTGTGCGCCGCATCGCGCAGCAATGCACGCGCGGCCACCCATGCAGCGACGACGACGCCCGCGGTGAGCCAGCCCCATTCGCGCACGAAGGCGCTCGCGGCGAGCATCACGCGGGTGATCGTCGGCAGTTCCTGCCGTGCCTGCGCGAAGGCGCCGATCACCTGCGGCACCACGTACCCCAGCAGGAACACGACGATGCACAGTGACACGAAGCCGACGATGGCCGGATAGATGAACGCGGTGAGTACCTTGCCGCGCAGGTTGTCGCGGTTCTCCAGGTAGTCGGCCAGCCGCTCCATCACGCGCGCGAGATCGCCCGAATCCTCGCCCGCACTGACGAGCGCGCGATAGATCTGCGGAAAGTCGCGCGGCCGCTCGCCCAGCGCGTCGGCCAGCCGCATGCCGGCGCGCACGCTGTCGCACACGGCGCTCAACGACTCGGCGACATGCTTGCGCTCGGCCTGCTCGATGGTGGCGACCAGCGCGGCCTCCAGCGTGAGCCGCGCGCCCAGCAGGCTCGCGAGTTCGCGCGTGGCCCAGCACAGGTCGGCCGCGCCCAGGCGCGGGCTGAGCCACGACAATGCACCACCGCCCGCAGCCTTCTCGCGGATGTCGAGCGGCGTGAGGCCGCGGTCTCGCAGCTGCGCGCGCACCGATCGCGCGGACTCGCCCTCGGTGGTGCCGCGCTGAAGCTCGCCGCTGGCGCTCGCGGCCTCGTATTCGAAGCGTGCCATGGTGTGGTGCGCCCTCCTCAGGCGTCGCGCGTCACGCGCAGGATCTCCTCGGCGGTGGTGATGCCCTCGCGCACCCAGCGCTGGCCGTCTTCGCGCATCGAGCGCATGCCGCGCTTCGCCGCCGCGGCGCGCATCGCCTGCTCGTCGCCGCCTTCGTGAATGAGCCGCCGCACGTCGTCGTGCACCACGAAGAGTTCGTGGATGCCCGTGCGCCCCTTGAAGCCCGAATGGCCGCAGGCCGCGCAACCCACGGGCCCGTAGACAACGCTGCCGTCGGGCCGTGTCTGCGGCGCCTTGCACGCCGGGCACAGGCAGCGCACCAGCCGCTGCGCCAGCACGCCCAGCAGCGACGACGACAGCAGGAAAGGCTCGATGCCCATGTCGGTCATGCGCGTGACGGCGGACACTGCGTCGTTGGTATGCAGCGACGCCAGCACACCGTGCCCGGTAAGCGACGACTGCACCGCGATCTGCGCGGTCTCCAGGTCGCGGATCTCGCCGATCATGATGTTGTCGGGGTCCTGCCGCAGCGCCGCGCGCAGGGCCGCGCCGAAGGTCATGCCGATCTTGCCGTGCACCGGTATCTGGCCGATGCCCGGCAGGTCGTATTCCACCGGGTCTTCCACCGTGAGGATGTTGCTGGTGCTCAGATCGAGCTGACCCAGTGCCGCATAAAGCGTGGTGGTCTTGCCGCTGCCGGTCGGGCCGGTGACCAGCACGATGCCGTGCGGTTGCCGCACGAGGCGCGTGAGTTCGGCCAGCGTGTCGGGTGCCATGCCCAGCCTTTCCAGGCGCAGCCGGCCCGCATCCTTCTCGAGCAGCCGCAGCACGGCGCGCTCGCCGTGCGCGGTCGGCACGGTGGACACGCGTACGTCGATCGGTCGGCCGCCCACGCGCAGGGTGATGCGCCCGTCCTGCGGCAGGCGCTTCTCCGCGATGTCGAGCTGCGACATGATCTTGATGCGCGAGATCAGCGCCGCATGCAGCGCCTTGCGTGGGGCCACCACGTCGCGCAGCGTGCCGTCGACGCGATAGCGCACCACCGAATGCGTCTCGAAGGACTCGAGGTGGATGTCGCTCGCGCCGTCGCGCGCGGCCTGTGCGAGCAAGGCATTGATCATGCGGATGACGGGCGCATCGTCCTGCGCGTCGAGCAGGTCGGTGACGGCCGGAATGTCCTGCATCAGGCGGTCGAGGTCGACCTGCTGCTCCACCGCGCCCACCACCGATGCCGCGTCGCCGGTCTCCGCGTAGGTGGCGCCGAGCAGCGCATCCATCTCGGGCGACGCAATCTGCTTCAGCGGCAGCTCGCCCAGCAGCAAGCGTGCCTCGACCACGGCCCAGCCCGGCGTGCGCTCGCACACCACCATGCATCGCGCATCGCCCTCCTGCCGCACCGCGATGCGATGGCTGCGCGCCCAGGCATGCGGCAACGCCGCGTTCACGGCGTCACCACCAGCTCGGGCCGGTAGCCCAGTTCGCGCAGCACGCTCAGCGCGTTGTCGACCGCTTTCGGGTCGCGCGGCACATCGGCGCGCACCAGATTGCCCTCCCCGCCCGGCCCGCCGACGATGTAAGCACCGATGCCGCTGATGCGCACCCGCTTCACGATGCGCACCGCGTCCTGCTCGGTCGTCACGTCGGCAATCTGCAGCACGCTGACCTTGTCGTTCGCGCCTCCGTACAGCACGGCGGGGTCGGAATCGACGGTCACGCCCCTGGGTAGCTGGGAGCGCAGCACGGGCGGCGGCGGTGCCGCTTCGGCCGGTTGCTGGCGCACCGCGCTGGCCGTGGTGGTAGGCGGCGGAGGCTGTTCGCGCGTGTGCTCCCAGTTCTGCGGACGAAGGTCGACCTCCGGCGCCCGCCCTGAAACCGGCAGGTCCGCCGGTGGCAGCGCGGGTCCGCCGACATCGGGCAGCAGCCCATGCGGCACCGGCCGCGCACGGCCCTGCTGCGCGCGCATGAAGTTGTAGCGGTCCAGCGTGAGGCCCCGGCCCGCGTTGGCATCGCGAATCACATAGGGCCGCAGGAACACCATCAGGTTGGTCTTCACGCGCTGGCGCTTGTCGTAGCGAAACAGGTTGCCCACCACGGGGAGCGCACCCAGGCCCGGCACGGCTTCGGTGCCGTTGGCCACGCTGTCTTCCATGAGCCCGCCCAGCACCATGATCTGCCCGTCGTCCACCAGGATGCTGGTGTCCAGCGCACGCTTGTTGGTGACGATGCCGGAGATGTCCGAGGCCTGCGTGTCGATGGTCGACACCTCCTGGTAGATGTCGAGCTTGACCGTGCCGCCTTCCGAGATCTGCGGCCTGATGTTGAGCTTCAGCCCGATGTCTTCGCGCTGGATGGTCTGGAACGGATTGGTGCTGCTGTTGCCGTTGGTGATGTACTGCCCGCTCACGAAAGGCACCGTCTTGCCCACCATGATCGAAGCGGCTTCGTTGTCCAGCGTGAGAATGTTGGGCGTCGAGAGGATGTTGGCGCCGTCTTTCGCCTGCAGCGCGCGCGCCAGCATCTTGAGGTTGAGGATCTCGCCCACGCCCGGCAGGTTGACGGTGCCGTCGACGATGCCGATGTTGAGCCCGCGCGGCATCGCCTCGATGGTGTTGCGTGCATTAGGGTTGAGCGTGGCGCCGCCGAAATTGGTGCCCGCGCGCACGCCGCGCCCGTTGCCGCCGCCGGCCATCCACTGGATGCCGAGCTCGGATGCATCGCGCTCCGTCACCTCGACGATCAGGCTCTCCACAAGCACCTGCGCGCGCCGCTGGTCGAGCGTGTCGATCACGCGGCGCAGGCTTCGGTACATCGGTTCAGGCGCGGCGATGATGAGCGTGTTGGTGGTGGCGTCGGCCTGCACCGTGACGCCGCCCGCGGAAAAAGCTGCGCCATTGCTGTTGCCCGAAGTGCCTGCCTGCGTGCCCGTGCCACCAGCGCTCGCGCCGCCCGCGACGCCGCGCAGACCGCCGCTCGGCATGGTGCTGACGCCGGTGCCTGTGCCACCTGTCGAGCCGCGGTTCGCCGAGCTCGCGTTGGCCGCGCCGCCACTGGTGCCGTTGGCCGCCCCCGCGCCGCCGAGCATCCCGCCCGCCCCCAATGCCGCGCGCACCGAACCGCTGCCCGTGCCTGAAGCGTCGGGCGACTCGCCCGTCAGCAGCCCGCGCAGCACGCCCGCCAGGTGCACCGACTGCGCATTGCGCAGGTACACCACATGCAGGTTGCCAGGGTCGCTCTGCGCGTTCTCCAGCTTGGCGATCAGCTCGCGCGCCAGCGTTGTCCGCCCCGGGCTGCTCGAGCGGATCACCACGCTGTTGGAGCGCGGGTCGGCCAGCACCACGATGTCGCGCCGCCCCTTCTCGCCGCTGCCCTCGAGCAGCTCTGTCGCCAGCCCGGCGATGTCCACCGCCACGCCGTTGCGCAGCTTGACGACTTCGGCGTCGAGCGAGGTCGGCGTGTCGATGCTCTCGATGATGCGCGCCAGGCGCTCGAGATTGTCGATGTAGTCCGTCACCACCAGCGTGTTGTTGGCCGGGTAGGCGTTGATGCTGTTCTCGGCCGCGATCAGCGGTTTGAGCACCGGCAGCATCGCCTCGGCGTTCTCGTAGTTCAGCCTGAAGGTGCGCGTGGCCAGCCCGCCGCCGGGGTTGCGCGTGTTGACCGAGCCACCCTGCAGCTTGGCGTCGGCCACCGGCACCACGCGGCTCACCTCGCCCACGTCGACGATCGCGAAGCCGCGCATGCGCAGCGCGGTCGAGAGCATGCCGTAGGCGGTGGCGGCCGGCACCTCGCCTTCGGAAACCAGCGTGATCTGCCCCTTCACGCGCGGATCGAAAAGGAAGTTGCGGCCCAGGAAGCGGGCCAGCGCGGAGACCACCGAAGTGATGTCCGCGTCGACGAAGTTGAGGACCACCTTGTCGTCCTTGCCGGCGCGCGCGGCCTGCGCCGGCGCCGTGGTGGGGACTGGTGCGGTGGTGGCCGCGCCAGCGGTCGTGCATGCAAGCCCGATGCAGCACGCCAGGGTCCATCGGCGCATCGCTGCGCCCTGTCGATCTCGTCTCACGGGCCGTCCTTGTAGAGTTGGGTGGACTGCAGGTCCACCACGCCGCGCACGCTGGCTTGCGGGTCGTTGCCATCGGTGCCGTCCTTGCGGTCGAGCACGACACCGGTCACCTCCAGATCGGCGCGGGCGGAAACCGCCAGCAGCCAGGGGAAGACTTTTGCGGCCGGCGCGGGTTGCTCGAAAGCGATGCGCCAGGCCTTTGCGGGCGGTGCCTTGCCGGCGCCTGGCGGCGCATCGGCCACGATCAGTTCGATGCGGTAGGCGCCTTGCAGGCCCGCGCGATCCAGTCCGGCCTGGGGCGGCTCGCTGGCGGTCGCGCCTTGGGTCGCACGCGCCGCGGGCATGCCCGACAGCACCTCGTCGAGTTCGCGCGACTGCGCCTGCAGCCTGGGCAGGTCGCGCTGCCAGCGGGCCATGGTTTCCAGCGCGGGTTTGGCGGCGAAGAGCCACAGCACGGCCAGCACCAGCACGATGGCGGCGGCGCTTGCCGCAAGGCGGTCGCGTGGCGGCAGCGCCTGCCAGCGTGCCCTGCCTTCGCGCAGCCACTGCATGGTCGGCCCGGGCTTCATGGTGTGGCCTTCCTGGCTGGAGCGTCTTCGGCAGTACCAGCGGCAACGGTCAGGTGCAGCCCGTCCGTATCGACGGTCGCGGACAGCCCCTGCTCCGTGGCACGGGTCTGCAATCCGCGACGCTCCTCGGCGCCCGGCGCACCGCCGTCGCGCCACCGGATGTGCAGTTCTCCGGCGGTGTAGCGCAGGCCCTGAACCTGGCCGGCCGGGCCCTGCGCCAGCAGCGCCGTGGCCCCGCGCAGAAGGCCCGCCGCATCGCCGCTGACCGAAGGCACGGTGCCGGCCGCGAGCGCGTCTTTCTGCTGCTTCGCCTGCTGCACCGGGTTGACCACGACCGGTATGTCCGGAAATGCGGCCTTCACGCGTGCGGCCATCTGCCGCTTCAAGCCCTGGCCTTGTGCCGCCAGCTGGTTCGCGTACACATTGAGGCCGGTCAGCCACACCGCCAAAGCCAGGGCGCCCCAAGCGACCGCAGGCCCGACCACCGCGGAGCCCATGCCGCCCGCAGCCGATTCGCCACCGGACAGCGACCAACCCCAGCCCTCGCCGGACCAGCGCTTATCAGCCTCGTCGTCGCCGAGCCACTGCATATCGCCCGGCAGGTCGCCCGCGCCTTCGGGCAACCACTGCGCGAAGCCCTGACTCTTGCCCGTACGAACGACCAGCCATCGGTCGACATGAAACCCCACGCTAACTTCTGTCGAATACGGCAGGAACGCGCACGGAAGATGCAGCTCGCGCACCGGCAAGCCATGCCTGCGCAGCAGCGCGAGCCATCCGTCCATCACGCTGCGCGAGATCCACGCGGCAGGCACGGTGCCGTCCGCCGCACGCGGCCCGAAACCGGTCACCAGGTTTTCTAGAGGCTGCAGCGCGCAAGGCTCGATGGCGCCACGCACGGCCGCACGCAAGCGCGCACCCGACAACGGCGGCAGCGTGAACACGGCCATCGGCACATCGCTCGGATGCAGGCATACCTCGATCCGTTTTGCAGCGAATTTCTGCGCGAGACCTTCCAGTGCCCGCATACCGCCGTCGTGCCAGGTGCCATCGGGCTGCCGGTAGCCGAAGCGCACCTGCGCGTCGGCCGCGCCATCGCCCGGCCACGGCGGCAGCATCAGGCGCAGCGCATCCGCTTTCACACGCCCTCCCGCAGCCACACCACGCGCGGCAAGGCGGCCTTGTCGTCGTGCAGCAAAGCGCTCTGCACGAACTGCGTGCGCCCGGTCGAGAGCACGCTCGACACGCGGAACCAGTTGCTCGTGACGCCCATGCGCACCTCGTCCACCGCCAGTTCAGGCATGCGCAGCCGGTTCGCGAAGTCGCCGCGGTTGATGAACCATTGGCCCTTGTCGCGCGCCGTCAGCAGCGCGCGGGCGCGGTCGAGCGACAGCCCCGCCACACCCGCGGCCACGGCCTCCGCGCGTGCAGTGTTGGCATTGAGCCAGGTGCGTTCCGGCAGCACGGTCACGAAAGGCATGAGCCGCGCGAGCACGCCCGCGTCCACGCCGGGCACGGCCAGCAGGTCTTCCAGCGCGCGCAGGCGCGGGGCCTGCGGATTGGGCGGAAGTTCGGCCGGCAGGCCCAAGCCCTCGGCGAACTTCGCGGCCTCCTTGCGCGTGTCCTCCGACACCGCCCCCACCGGCGATGCGTCCGCGCCACCCAGGCTCAGCGCCACGCGCCGCACGATCGCCTGCGCCGCTGGCCTGGGCACGCCGACCAACGCGCAGAGACGCATGAAGACTTCGGCTTCCGCCGGGTCGATGCGGCCCTGGTCCACCAGGTTGCGCAGGTTGAACTTGCCCTGCTCGTCGGTGATTTCGCTGAGCAGCCGCCCGCCCTCGGCCGCCACCTGGCCGGAGGCCTGCCGTGCGTAAGGCCGGTTCCAGGCGCCGTCGAGCCGCGTGGTCGGCTCGCGTACGGCATCCGCACGCAGCGTGCGCTGCGCCTCGCTCACTTCGCCGCGCAGCAGCCAGCGCGCCTGCGTGCGGAACTGGTCGCCCTGCGTGGTGCGGATGAAGGCCGACTGCCGACCCAGCAGCGCGGCCGCCATCGCCGCGATCACCGCGACGATGAGCAGCGCGCTCACCACCGCCATGCCCCGGTGGCGGCCTTCCGGGGCGGGAGCGCCGCCCGCCTTGCTACCCGCCGTTGCAGCCACGGCGCCTACCAGGAGCCGATGTCGGCGTTGGCCTTCTCGCCTCCGGGCTCGCCATCGGCGCCCAGCGAAAACACATCGATCTCGCCGTGCGTGCCGGGGTTCAGGTACTGATAAGGGTTGCTCCAGGGATCGGCGGGCAGGCGCTCCAGGTAGGGGCGCCAGTTGGCGGGCGCCTTGCCCGTCGTCGGCTTGGCAACCAGCGCCTGCAGGCCCTGCGCCGAGCTGGGATAGGTGCCGTTGTCCAGCCGGTAGAGCTTGAGCGCCTGCATGATCGCGGCCACGTCCTGGCGGGCGGCGGTGGCACGGGCCTGGTCGGGCCGGTCCATCAGGCTGGGCACGATCAGCGCGGCCAGCACGCCGATGATCACCAGCACCACCATCAGCTCGATCAGGGTGAACCCGCGCTGGCACATCGGGAGGATCCGGAAGGGGAAGCGCCGGCTGCCTGCGCGGCGACGGGTCGAACCTGCGGTCATCTTCCACTCCCGGAACAAAGGACATCAAGGGCTTTCACCGCGTCGATCCTCGCAGTGCAGCATGTCAGTCCGATTGAAAATCCTCGGGAGTTCCGCGCCGCCTCTCGCCCATCCGCCCCCGATCGGTGCAGACTTGAGGGCATGGACAAGCATTTCCTGAATCCGCTCTTCGCCCCGGCCTCCATCGTGGCCTTCGTCGGCCATGCCGACGACCCCGGCGGCCAGACGCCGGCCGGCCGCACGCTGCGCGAAGCCTTCCGCGCCGACCGCTTCGACGGCACGCTGCGTTTTCTGGACGTGCGCACCAAGGGCACGCTCGAGGAACTGGCCCAGACCCATGCCGACCTGGCCCTGATCGCCCTCGCCCCGCGCGACGTGGCGGCCGCCCTCGAAATCGCGGGCCGCATCGGGTGCACCGCGGCGGCGGTCATCTCCAGCGGCATCGATGCCGACCAGGCCGCGCAGTGGCGCAAGATCGCGCGGCGCGAAGGCGTGCACCTGCTCGGCCCCAACACGCTGGGCTTCCAGCGCCCGCCGCTGCACCTGAATGCCAGCGTGGCCGGGCCGCTCGCCAGCACCGGGCCGCTGGCGCTGGTGTCGCAGTCGGGCGCGCTCACCGCGTCGATGCTCGACTGGGCGCGCCAGAACGGCGTGGGCTTTTCAAGCGTGGTGTCGCTGGGCCCGCACACCTCGGTCGACATTCCGCAGGTGCTCGACTTCCTGGCCAACGACCGGGCCACCCACAGCATCATCGTGTACCTCGAAGGTATTGCAGACGCGCGCCGCTTCATGAGCGCGCTGCGCTCGGCCTCGCATGCCAAGCCGGTGGTGGTGCTCAAGGCCGGCCGCAAGCCGGCGGGCAACGAGGCCGCGCAGACGCACAGCGCGGCCATCGTGGGCAGCGACGACGTGTTCGACGCCGCGCTGCGCCGTGCGGGCGCGGTGCGGGTGCGCTCCTTCGTCGAGCTGTTCTCGGCCGCCAAGTGCCTGGCCTCGCGCTACCGGCCGGTGGGCAAGCGGCTGGCGGTGGTCACCAACGGCGGCGGCCCCGGCGTGCTGGCGGCCGACTGGATCAACGAGATCGGCCTCGACCTGGGCAAGCTCTCGGCGCCGGTGCAAAAGCTCATGCTGCCGACGCTGCCGCCGCTCGCCTCGCTGGCCGACCTGATCGATCTTTCGGAAGAGGCGCAGCCCGCGCACTACCGCGCCGCCATCGACGCGGCCTGGGCCGACAGCCAGGTCGACGGCGTGCTGGCCATCTTCTCGCCCAAGGCCGGTGCCGACGCGGCGGCCACGGCCAAGGCGCTGGCCGACATTCCCCGCCCCATGAACAAGCCGCTGCTGGCTTGCTGGATGGGCGACTCGTCGGTGGGCAAGGCACGCGCCGTGCTTGCGGAAGCCACCATTCCGAGCTTTCGCACACCAGAGGCGGCGGTGGGCGCCTTCGGCAACATCGCGGCCTTCTACCAGAACCAGCAGCTGCTGCAGCAGACGCCGCCGCCGCTGTCCGCGCTGGCCAAGCCCGACATCGAGGGCGCGCGCCTGCTGATCGAAAGCGTGCTGGCCGAGCGGCGCAAAGTGCTCACCGAGATGGAGTCGAAGTCGCTGCTGTCTTCGTTCCACATTCCCATCACGCGCACGCTGCTGGCGCGCAGCGCCAACGAGGCCATGATGATCGCCACGCAGCTGGGCTTTCCGGTGGCGCTGAAGATCGACTCGCCCGACATTCCGCACAAGTCGGACGTCGAGGGCGTGGCGCTCAACGTGATGAACGGCACCGGCGCGCGCGACACCTACGTCGAGATGATGGAGCGCGTGGCGCGGCTGGCGCCCGAGGCGCGCATCAACGGCGTGACGGTGCAGAAGATGGTGCGCGCGCGGCGCGGCCGCGAAATATACGTGGGTCTGGTGACCGACCAGCCCTTCGGCCCGGTGATCGTGTTCGGCGCGGGCGGCACCATGATCGAACTGCTGAACGACCGCGCGATGGAGCTGCCGCCGCTCAACCAGTTCCTGGCGCGCCGGCTCATCGAGCGCTCGCGCGTGGCAGAGACGCTGGGCGAATGGCGCGGCGCCAGCGCGGTGGACATGGAGGCGCTGGAGCACGTGCTGCTGCGCGTGTCCGAAATGGTGTGCGAGCTGCCCGAGCTGCGCGAGATGGACATCAACCCGATCATCGTGGACGAGTCGGGCGCCATCTCGGTCGACGCGCGCATCGTGGTCGACAGCAGCACGCAGGCGGTGGCGGGCCACCTGGGCAACGCGGGCAACGGCTACCAGCACCTGGCCATCATGCCGTACCCCGCGCGCTACCGGCGCGAATGGCCGCTGCCGGGCGGCGGCACCTACATCGTGCGGCCGGTGCATCCCAACGACGCGCAGATGCTGCAGGCGCTGGTGCAGGGCCTGTCGCCCGAGAGCCGCTGGTTCCGCTTCGTCTCGCGCTTCCACGAGCTGCCGCCCTCGATGCTGTCGCGCTTCACGCTGATCGACTACGACCGCGAGATGGCGCTGGTGGCGGTGGTGATGGAGCGCAGCGTGTCGCCCGACGGCACGGTGCTCGAGAGCGAGCGCATCGTGGGCGTCTCGCGCTACATCACCAACCCCGACCAGACCAGCTGCGAGTTCTCGCTGGTGGTGGCCGACGAGTTCAGCGGCAAGGGCATCGGCTCGCGGCTGATGGAAAGCATCATCGACGTGGCGCGCGACAAGGGCCTGTCGGAGATCGACGGGCTCGTGCTCGCCAACAACCCCGACATGCTGAAGCTGGTGCGCAGGCTGGGGTTCACGGTGAAGTCCTTCCCCGAGGACCCGGACTTCAAGCTCGTGACCTACATGCTGTAGCGCGGCCCGCTCAGGCCTTGGGCATGCCGTCGCTGCCGCTGCCGCACAGCACGACGGCGATCTTCTCGTCGTCGCGGCGCTCGAAGCAGCGGTGGCTCACGGCCGCCAGCGCGGTGGCCGCGCCCAGCTCGATGGCCAGGCCCGCGTGCTGCCAGGCCGAGCGCGCCGCGTCCTCGATGACTTCCTCGTCGACCAGCACGATCTCGTCGACGTACTTCTCGATCAGCTCGAAGTTCAAGGGCTCGGTCGAGCGCGCCGCCAGGATCGGCACGCGCGTCTTCACGTTCTCCAGCTTCACGATGCGGCCTTCCTTGCGGCAGGTGTACAGCGTGGGGCAGCCCGCCGCTTCCACGCCGATGACGCGGATCGACGGCTTGAGCAGCTTGGCCGCCTGCGCGATGCCCGCGAGCAGGCCCCCGCCGCCGATGGAAACCACCAGCGTCTCGACCTCGGGCCATTCGTCGATGATCTCCAGCGCGGTCGTGCCCTGCCCGATCACCACGTCGCGGTCGGCATACGGATGCAGCAGCGCGCCGCCGTGCTCGGCCACGTTGGCGCCGGCGGCGTCCCAGCTCTGATCCCAGAAGTCGCCATGCACGGTGAGCTTGGCGCCATGGCTCTCGATGCGCGCGCGGGTGATGGGCGTGCTGGTGTTCATCACGAACACGTTGGCCGGCAGGCCCAGCGTCTTGCCCACGTAGGCCACGGCCGCGCCGAAGTTGCCGCCCGACGCGGTGGCCAGCCCCTGCTTGCGCACGTCGTCCGACAGGTTGAGCACGCGGTTGAAAGCGCCGCGCGCCTTGAACGAGCCGGTGACCTGGTTGCACTCGGCCTTGAAGCGCACCTGCGCCGCGCCGCCGGGCACCCAGGGGTGCGCATTGACAAGCGGCGTATGGCGGATGTAGGGCTGCACGCGGGCATGGGCCGCGCGGTAGTCGTCCAGCGTGATCGGGGTGGTGTTCTCGCTCATGCGGCGGCGCCTTCCTCGTCTTCGACCAGCACGC